>WJPL01000001.1:1184278-1498075 GCA_009649675.1 Alphaproteobacteria bacterium HT1-32
GGCCGGAAAGCCGGGGTCATCTGGACGTCACCTCGCCGGATGCGCATGATTATCCAAAGATCCACCCGAATTATCTGGCCACCCATACTGACCAGCAGGCCGCGGTTGACGGCATGAAGCTCAGCCGGAAATTTGCCGCGACCAAAGCCTTGTCAGAAGCGATTTCCGAAGAATGGCTGCCCGGTCCGGATGTGCAGACCGACGAGCAGTATCTCGCCGCCGCACGCCGCATTGCCCAGACCATCTATCACCCCGTCGGCACCTGCCGCATGGGCACCGACGACCATGCCGTCGTCGATCCGCGCCTGCGCGTCAGGGGTATCGACGGCCTGCGCGTCGCAGATGCCTCGATCATGCCCACCATCACGTCGGGCAATACCAACGCCCCGGCCATCATGATCGGCGAAAAAGCCGCTGAGATGATCCTCGGGGATGCAAAGAGGTAACCGGCAGTCCGAAGGGACAGAATGCCGCTTTCTCAAAAATGGCGATACTCTATGATCGACGTTCTGTCGTCGTTGCTTAGCCGAAAGCCAGCATGTCCAATCATCACTATCCCCGGTCCGCCCCGTTCGGTGCCCTTCTCGGTATCGGCCCCGGCAATGTTCCCGTCTATTCCTCCGACTATGACAGCGTTGACCGGACTGAACTGCCGACACGACAGTCCTTCCGGAGCCAGATCGATGATGTCTATATGGGCCACAAATGGCAGTGTGTGGAACTGGCCCGTCGCTGGATGTACCTGAACAAGGGCTACATTTTTGACGATATCGCTATGGCCTACGACATCTTCCGGCTGCGAACGGTAAGGATGATTGCCGATGACAGTCTGTTGCCGCTGCATTCGTTCCGGAACGGGGCGAAGCGACCGCCGGAACCGGGTGCCCTGCTGATCTGGGCTGAAGGCGGCGAGTTTGAGGTCACCGGCCATGTCGCGGTGGTGACGGAAGTGCTGGATAACGCTGTACGCATTATCGAACAGAACGTCGATCATGCGGTCTGGCCGGACGGACAGACCTGGTCACGCGAACTGCGTCTGCATCGCGGGTCTGATGGCGGTTATCATGTCGACTGCAGTTTTGACGATACCACCCTGCTTGGCTGGGTGATCCAGACGGCGGACGATGCCCATGCTGAAAAAGAACTGGAAGATAATCCGGCGCTGTTCCGGGTTCTGCGCCGGACAGTACCGGACAATGGCAAGCTTTCTGAGCCCTGGCTGGATATCTCGGACCCCAAGTACGCCGCCTATGTCGAGTTGATGAAAGGGCACCGGCTGGCCACCGATGACAGCGAGTTACTGGATTATTACTGCATCAGCGAGACCGCGCATAACGAACTGCGGCGGGCGACAAACGAACTGCACCGGATGTTTCTGCATGCGACCAACCATGTGCTGGAAGATGACCGGCTGCTGACTAAATTCAATCTTCCGCCCGCATTGTGGCCGCGCATCCACCAGTCATGGAACAGCCGGCGGAACGAGGTCATCACCGGCCGGTTCGATTTTGCTGTCTCGCCACGCGGCGTCAAAGCCTACGAGTATAACGTCGATTCAGCCTCCTGTTATCTTGAGTCAGGCCAAATCCAGGCACTCTGGGCGCAGCAGTTCGGCTGTAACCTGGGCTGGTGCCCCGGCGAGGGTCTGAAGGATGCCCTGATCTCGGCCTGGGAAGCCGCAGCTGTCGATGACGTTCTGCATATCATGCAGGACGATGACCTTGAGGAAACCTACCATGCCCTGTTCATGAAGGAGGCGCTGGAAGCTGCCGGCGTCACCTGCAAGATCATCACCGGGACGGACAGCCTGCAATGGGGTGACGGCACCATGGTCTGCGATGCCGACGGTCTGCCGATCAACTGGGTCTGGAAGACCTGGGCCTGGGAGACCGCACTCGACCAGATTCGCGACCAGCTGGAGGAAGATGCGGAAAACCTGCGGCTGCATCGTACGCTTGATCACGCAACCCGCAAACCACGGCTGGTCGATGTGCTGCTGCGCCAGGAGGTGATGGTGTATGAACCGCTCTGGACGCTGATTACCAGCAACAAGGCAATCCTGCCGGTCATCAAATCGATGTTTCCCAGCAGCCGGTTCCTGCTCGACACCTTCTACGAGCTGACTGATGATCTGCGCCGGACCGGCTATGTGTCGAAACCTATCGTCGGGCGCTGCGGGGCAAATATCGCCATCTTCAACCGGCATGACGATCTGCTGGCAGAATCATCCGGCAAGTTTGAGGAGCGGGATCAGATATTTCAGGAACTGCATCCGCTGCCGAAAGCCGGTAACCACAATGTCCAGATCCAGACCTTCACCGCTGCCGGCAGCTATGCCGCAGCCGGCGTCCGCGTCGATCCGTCGCTGATCATCAACCAGCACAGTGATGTTCTGGCGCTCCGCGTCGTCCCGGATGATGAGTTTCTGGAGCTCTGACCGGCGCCAGATCGCCGGTCACCGCCATAAGGGTCAGTATCTGGAATCGTGCATGGCGCCGGAGAAACGTGCCGGCAGCAGACCGCCCTGGAACCAGCTGACAAGCGTATAGATGCTGTAGACCGGCACGCCGAGTTCGGCCCGCAGGTCGGCGGCATAGGGGGCCATGTTGGTGCATTCCAGCACAATGGCACCGACATCCGGATGCTTCGTCATCAGTTCACGCCCGGCATCACGCAGATCAAGGCGGGCGAGATCCACATCCAGATCCGGCTCGTCATCAAGGATGACGCGGGTAAATTCGCGCCCTGATTCTGTGCCGACAACCGGCACATCGACCGGCGCACCGGCATTGATCAAATGCTGTTCGGTCAGGCTTTCCCTGGAAATCGTGATCACCCCGACCCGCTTGTCCGGCGGCAGGAAACGCTGCACCAGCGATATCTGGGAGAGTGACGAGGCGGCAACCGGCACGCCGACAGCCGCCGCCAGATCCTGCTGAAACAGCGACAGAAACCCGCAGGTCGTGGTGATACCGTCCACGCCTTCCTCGACCAGCGATTTTGCCGTCTCGATGAAGGCGTCTTTCAGGCCGGCCGCGCCCTTGCGCACCACCAGATCCGGGGTTGCCCCGCGAACCGTGCGGTAGAAGACCGGAAACGGCCAGGTCGCCGCATTGCCCATATCCCCGACAATCCGGGGAAACCGGGTTTCCAGCATCAGGATTCCCACGGCTGCGCCGTAGATTGTCTTGCCGCCATGCACTTTCATCATTTGCTCTCCCGCGTTGCCAGGTCACCGGACCCGGATTTCTGATTCAGCGATCCCGGCTGCAGATAAATCCGCGCCAGGCTTTCCCGCACAACCTCCATGATCTGGTCCTGCCGTTTGCCGATATGACTGCCGAGGCGTTGCAGGGCAAGGTCACGGTTGCCGTCCAGCAATGCCTGCAACAGCGCCAGATGTTCGCCCTGGGTCTCCCGGCGGCGGTTCTCCATATCGATCCAGCGGACGAATCTGATGCGCTCGTTCAGGCCACGCAGGGTGCGGGTCATCTCCGCATTTCCCGCGCAATCAACCAGCGCCTCATGAAAATGTTCATCCAGCCGGACCAGTTCCCGGACATCCCGGTCACCTTCATCCGGACCGGTTTCCTTCAGAAACTGCATCAGCCCGGCCAGCCGCTCCGCCGGGCCGGTCTCTGCGATCCGGCGCACGGCTGCTTCCTCGATCACCCGGCGCAACTCATACAGGTCCAGAATTTCCTGCGGGTTCAGATCGCGGCAGAAGAACCCCCGCCCGCGTTCGAACGACAGCAGGTTTTCTGCCACCAGCCGGTTCAGGGCTTCCCGCAGCGGCGTACGGCTTGCACCCAGCTGCTCGGACAGCAGCACCTCGTTGATACGCTCACCGGGACGCATCTCAAACCCTACGGACATGTCCTTGACCGTCTCATAGACGCGATTAACGCTGCTCGCTGTCATCTTCCGGCTTCTTTCCTGCAACGGCACCCTGTCGATCAGCGCCCTTGACCGATTTTAACGAAGCTGCTTAGTATTGTATACAGTTTAAAATACAGAATGGAACACGGTGAAAATGTCTCAGGAACGCCCGAACAGCCTTACCGGCGCGGAAGCCATGGTTCATATGCTGAAGGCCTATGGCGTGAAGCATATCTTCGGTCTCTGCGGCGATACATCGCTGCCGTTCTATGATGCCCTGTTCCGGCTGGATCACGGCATCGACCATATCCTGACCCGTGACGAACGCTGTGCGGCCTACATGGCGGACGGCTATGCCCGGGTTACCAATCGCATTGGCGTCTGTGAGGGGCCAAGCGGTGGTGGTGCCACCTATATTGCACCGGGCCTGGTTGAGGCGAATGAATCCTCTGTTCCGATTCTGGCGATCAATTCCGATGTCTCCACCACCTCGACCGGACGGTATCCGCTGACCGAACTGGACCAGAAGGCCCTGTTCCGGCCACTGACCAAATGGAACGGTGTGCTGGATAACGCCGCAACCCTGCCCCGCATGGTCCGCACCGCCTTTCGCGCCATGACAACCGGCCGCCCCGGTGCGGCCCATCTGGCTTTTCCGATTGATGTACAGCGGGCAGAGACGCCGCCGGACGAACTCTGGGCCGACCCGGCGCATCAGAGCTACCCGGCCTGGGCGTCCGCGCCAGACCCGGCGAATGTGGCCATTGCCATTGAACTGCTGCTGAAATCATCCTCACCGATGATCATCTGCGGCGGCGGACCGGTGATCTCCGGTGCCATGGACGAGTTGCAGCGTTTCGTTGAACGCCTCGACCTGCCGGTTGCCACCTCGGTCAGCGGCAAGGGGGTGATCGCCGAGACCCATCCGAACTGCCTTGGTGTTGTCGGCTCGAACGGTGGTTGTGATGCGGCCACGGCAGCAGTTGCCGCCGCTGATCTGGTGATCTTCATCGGCTGCCGTGCCGGTTCGGTCACTACTGAACGCTGGTCGATCCCGAAGGCCGGGGCAAAGATCATCCATATTGATTCCGACCCGATGGTCATCGGTGCCAGCTTTGACACAGATGTCGCCCTTGTCGGTGACGCCCGTCTGGCGCTGGCCGCCTTCAACATGCTGCTGGATGGTCTGGGTGACCGGGATATGCCCGGCGGCTTCAACGGCGGTGCCGTCGCCGCGAAAGTACAGACCGCCCGGCAGACCCGGTTTCGCGAACTGGCCACATCCGACGCCACCCCGATCCTGCCCGAACGGGTGGTTGATGCCCTGAACCGCCTGCTGCCGGACAATTCCGTGGTTGTCGCCGATCCCGGCACCCCCTGCCCCTACATGTCTGCCTATCTGACCATGAAAAAACCCGGCCGGCGCTATATCACCAACCGGGCGCATGGCGCGCTGGGCTATGCGCTGTCGGCTTCCATGGGGGCGCATATCGGACGTCCCGATGCAAAAACTGTTTCCATCATGGGCGATGGCAGCTTTGCCTTCACCGCCGGTGAATTTGAAACCGTGGTCCGTCGCAACATGCCGATTACCTTCATTGTCTTCTCCAACAGCGTCTTCGGCTGGATCAAGGCCGGCCAGAAATCCGGTTTCGGCAAACGCTTCTTCTCGGTTGACTTCAACCGCACCGACCATGCTGCCGTGGCATCGGCCTATGGCATCAAGTCATGGCGCGTGGAACAGCCGGGGGAACTGGATGCTGCCCTGACCGCCGCGCTGGCCCATGACGGGCCGTCACTGGTTGATGTCATCAGCCAGCCACTACAGGATGCCGCAGCACCAGTCAGCGAATGGATTGCCTGATGACGATAAAAAAAGTCCGGCGAATCGGCTAGCGTTTCCGGAGATCGCCCTGATATGCTGATCAGGATATGAAAAATTACGCCGGGAAGGCGTGATTCACGGTTAAAATCAGCCGGTTGGACCGGCGAGAAGAGCTTCGTTGACAATTTATCGATAAATTGCCAACGTTAGGTGTCATCCAGCAGGATGACACAGGGAGCAGGACGCCCCGGCGTTCTGGCACACAACAGGAAAAGGGGGTCCCCTTCATGTCGACTTTCATCAAAACCACGACGGCAGCCATTGTTGGTCTGTCGGTTGCCAGCTTCGCCGTAGCGGCGCAAGCCCAGACGAAATGGGATATGCCTGTCGCCTATGCGGCCGGTAACTTCCACACCCAGACTGCCGTTGCCTTCGCCGACGCCGTGAAAACAGCCACCGGCGGCAAGCTTGTGATCACCGTCCATCCGTCGGGTTCACTGTTCAAGGGTAACGAAATCAAGCGTGCTGTTCAGACCGGTCAGGCACCGATCGGTGAGCGCCTGCTGAGCGCCCACGAAAACGAAAACCCGATGTTCGGTGTCGATTCGATTCCGTTCCTCGCCACTTCCTTCGCAGATGCGGCGAATTTGTGGAAAGCAGCGAAGCCGGAACTCGCCAAGCTGATGGATGAACAGAACCTGGTTCTGCTCTATTCCGTTCCCTGGCCGCCGCAGGGCTTCTATTTCAACAAGGAAGTCAATTCGGTTGCCGATGCGAAGGGCGTCAAGTTCCGTTCCTACTCAACCGCAACGGCACGTATTGCCGCTCTGATGGGTATGGCTCCGGTTCAGGTTGAAGCTGCTGAAATCTCGCAGGCTTTCGCCACCGGCGTTGCCGAAAGCATGATCTCCTCCGGCTCAACCGGTTATGACCGGAAAATCTGGGAACATGTCAGTCACTTCTATGAAGTGAACGCCTGGCTGCCGCGCAACTACATCTTTGCCAACAAGGACGCCTGGAACGCCCTCGACGAAGAGACCCGGAACATCGTTCTTGGTGTTGCCGAACTGGCCGAACGCTCGGGCACGATCGAATCCGAAAAGCTCACGGACTGGTACAAGGGTGAGCTCAAGGCAAACGGCATGACTGTGGCTGTTGCCGGCGACAAGCTGAAAGGCGAGTTGCAGAAAATCGGTGAGACCATGGCTGCCGAATGGCTGGAAAAAGCCGGTGCATCCGGCAAGTCCGTCGTCGATGCCTACAAGAAGATGTAGTTTCTGATACTGCATCAGGTTAACCGGCCCGCAGGTCTCAAACCCTGCGGGCCGATCTGCCGGGCGAAGGAGGGGGTCCGACGCCGTTGATGTCATTCCAAGGGGGAATACATGTCTGCATTGCGCTCAGTCGGTCGGACGCTGCGCCCGATTCTGGACTTCATCTACAAATTTTGCGGTTTTCTGGCTGCCGGCTTCCTGCTCATCATCCTGACGATCATCGTCGTCCAGATGATCTCCCGCTGGATGCTCGATCTGGCCCAGCTCATGCGCAGCCTCTTCGGTGAGGGTGCGGCAGACTGGGTTCTCACCAACATGGCCTACCAGTTCCCCGGATCGACCGATTATGCCGGTTATTCAATGGCGGCGGCGTCCTTTTTCGCGATGGCCTATACCCTCAACAATGGCGCCCATATCCGGGTCAGCCTGGTCCTCAGCAAGCTGCACGGACTGCCCCGCCGGATCGGTGATATCTGGTGCTTCGGCATCGGCTTCTTCTTCGCTGCCTACTTTGCCTGGTACGCCATCCGCGCCACCTACTGGTCGCATAAACTGCATGACATCAGTCAGGGGCAGGATGCGACACCGGTCTGGATCCCCCAGGTTCCGATGGCCATCGGAACAACCATTCTGGCAGTTGCCCTGCTGGATCATCTTATCCGCGTGATCTTCGTCGGTGAAACCGACCTGTCTGCCGAACGCGTTGCTGAAAACAAGGGGGAATAGATCGATGGAACAGGCACTGCTCACAACGATTTTCCTCTTCACGCTGTTCTTCCTGCTCGGTTCCGGCGTCTGGGTCGGGCTGTCACTGCTCGGCGTGGCCCTGATCGGCATGGAACTGTTCACCAACCGTCCGGCTGGCGATGCCATGATCACGACCATCTGGACCTCATCCTCCAGCTGGTCGCTGACCGCCCTGCCGCTGTTCATCTGGATGGGTGAAATTCTCTACCGGACCCGGCTGAGCGAAGACATGTTCCGGGGGCTGGCCCCCTGGATGGCCCCGCTTCCCGGTCGCCTGCTGCATACCAATGTGGTCGGCTGCACGATCTTTGCTGCGGTGTCCGGCTCTTCTGCCGCCACCCTGACCACGGTCGGCAAGATGTCGATCCCGGAACTGCGGAGCCGCGGCTATCCGGAACGGATGATTATCGGCACCCTCGCCGGATCAGCCACTCTCGGCCTGATGATCCCGCCGTCCCTGACGCTTATTGTCTATGGCGTTACCATCAATGAATCGATCTCCAAACTGTTCATGGCGGGTGTGTTTCCCGGCCTGATTCTGGCCGCCCTGTTCATGGGTTATGTGGCCTACTGGTCGGTTGTCTACCGCAAGGAAGTCCCGCCCGCCGAACCGTCAATGACACTGATGCACCGGATCAGCGAGGCCCGCTTCCTGATTCCGGTCATCTGTCTGGTGATCTTTGTCATCGGCTCGATGTATATGGGTATCGCCACCGCGACAGAGGCCGCCTCTATCGGCGTCATCGGGGCGATGGTACTGGCTGCCCTGCAGGGATCGCTCAATTTTGCGACCTTCCGGGAAAGCCTGCTGGGGGCCACCCGCACCTCCTGCATGATCGCGCTTATCCTGTCAGGTGCAGCCTTCCTGTCCCTGTCGATGGGCTTTACCGGGCTGCCCCGGGCGCTCGCCGCCTGGATTGATTCCCTGCATCTGTCGCCTTATGTGCTGATCTTCGCGCTGACCATTTTCTACATCATCATCGGCTGTTTCCTCGACGGTATCTCGTCGGTGGTGCTGACCATGGCGGTGGTCGAGCCGATGATCCGGGCCGCCGGAATCGATGTTATCTGGTTCGGCATCTTCATCGTCGTCGTGGTGGAAATGGCGCAAATCACGCCACCCATCGGCTTCAACCTGTTCGTATTGCAAGGCATGACGGAACATCAGATCGGCTATATCGCGCGCTGCGCCCTGCCGTTGTTCTTCCTGATGTGCATCATGGTCGTGATCCTTGTCATCTTCCCGGAAATTGCCACCTGGCTGCCGGACAATATGCGAACCAGACCGGGAACCTGACTATATGCCTGACTTTATCAAGACCGAGACCCGTGGCACGACAGCCATCATCACCCTGAACAGACCGGAGGTGATGAACGCCTGGAATACACGGATGCGGGAAGAAATTCTGACCGCAATGGCGGGCTTCGCAAAGGACAATGCCATCAGGGCACTGATCTTCACCGGTGCCGGAGACCGCGCCTTCTGTGCCGGTCAGGACCTTAATGAAGCCAAGGATCTTGATCCGGATTCCGCCGTCGAATGGATTGAGGAATGGCGCACCCTCTACACCGCTTTCCGGACCTTCCCGAAACCGGTGATCGCAGCCCTGAACGGTGTCTCCGCAGGCTCGGCCTTTCAGGCCTGTCTGATGATGGATATCCGCGTCGCCCATCCGGGGGTACGACTGGGCCAGCCGGAAGTGAAATCCGGTATCGCCAGCATTACCGGGCCGTGGATCATGAATGCCATGTTCGGCCTGTCACGGACAACGGAACTAGCGCTTTCCGGTCGCCTGATGATGGCCGATGAAGCCACGAATGCCGGCATTGTCCATCATCTCGTCGAACAGGGTCAGGTCATGCCGACGGCACTGCGCCTTGCCGATGAAATGGGCAACCTGCCGGGCACAGCTTTCGGCCTGACCAAACGCTGGCTGGCCGAGATGACCCAGCCCGGTTTCGATGCGGCGTTCGAGGCCGCCCGGCGCTACCATCGTGAAGCCTATGAATCCGGCGAACCACAGCGTGAAACAGCCGGGTTCGTCACCAAGAAAAAGGCGTGAGCGGGGAACGCGCAGAAACCCATGCCGCGCTGCTGATCAGCGCGGCAGCCACCCGGCCCGATCATGTCCTGCTGGACTGGCAGGGGCGCGCAATCACCACTGATGAAGTCTGTCAACAGGCGCAGGCTCTGGCCGCCGGTCTGCGGGCCGCAGGGGTGCAGGCCGGTGATGCGGTCGCGCTCATGCTCGACAACCATCCTGACCATGTCGCGCTGATCTTTGCCCTGGCCCTCAGCGGCGCTGTCTGGGTTCCCCTGAACCCGAAGCTGAAAGGCCCGGCAATCCGTCACATCATTCAGGTGACAGACCCGGTCCTTGGCGTCGCTGACGATGACCATGCCGCCGATATCAGGGAAACCGGCTTCAGCCGTCCCGTCCTGACGCTGGCAGACCTGATGGCCACGGCTGCCGGCACCACCCCGCCCACAGGTGAAGGTCTGACCGGAGAGAGCACCCGCACCATCCTGTTTACCTCCGGCACCACCGGCGCGCCCAAGGGTGTCATCGTGACCGAACGGATGCTGTTATCGGCCAGCCGCTTTGCCGCCATGGCATCCGGTGCACAACCCGGCCACCGGTTTCATTTCTGGGAACCGCTGATCCATGTCGGCGGTGCGCAGATGCTGGCACTGGCGCTGGAACAGCAGGCGACGCTGGTGATGGTTCCCCGGTTTTCCGCCAGCCGGTTCTGGGACGAGGTTCGCGACGGACGCGTCAGCCGGGCGCATTATCTGGGCGGCGTGCTGGATATCCTGCTGAAACTGCCGCCGGACCCGAAGGACCGGGATCACGGGCTGGAGCTGGCCTTCGGTGCCGGGGCACGCCCGGAAGTCGATGCCGCCTTTCGCGAACGTTTTGGTGTCCGGCTGGTCGAAGTCTATGGCATGACCGAAGCTTCAAGCTTCTCGACCATCAATCATGACGGTGTTGCGGGCTCCATCGGCAAGGCAGCCCCCGGCGTTACCATAACCCTGCGCGACCCGGAAGGTCGCGTCGTGCCAGACGGTGAACGGGGCGAGATTGTGCTCCGGACTGACCCGCCAACACTGATGACCCCCGGCTATCTGGGTAACCCGGAGGCAACGGCGGAACTACTACAATCCGATGGCCTCCATACCGGTGATATCGCCTGGCGGGATAAAGACGGGAATTATTTCTTCTCGGGCCGGTCAAAAGACATGATCCGCCATAAGGGAGAGAACGTCTCCGCCTGGGAAGTTGAGCGCGTGCTGAACGACCACCCCGCCATCGCGGAAAGTGCCGTCATCGGCGTTCCCGGTGCCCTGGGTGAAGAGGATATCATGGCATTCCTGCGCACCGCCACAGGCACCACACTGGACCTGACCGAACTGAAGGCCTGGTGTGCGGAACGCCTCGCCGCCTTCCAGATGCCCCGCTATATCCGCCGGGTCGAAGCCTTTGACCTCACACCGTCAGAACGGATCAGGAAGGGTGGTTTGCCGCGCGATACCAGCGACGCGGAGATATTCTGACCCTCCCGTGACGGTCAGATGCAGACCGCCCGTGACCATCCCTCCGGAATAGGGCTATCCTGTCCGGACATATCTGCATTACAGGGGAGGAGCGACCAATGCCCGCATTTGAAAATACCATGAAGAAGAAGCTGGAAGCCGGAGGCTGTGTCTTCTCACTGACCGCCTCGGCCATGCGTCAGCCGGGTATCGCGCTGATGGCTAAGGAATGCGGTTTCGACTGGCTGTTCATCGACACCGAACATAGCAGCATGGACGTGGATACCGTCTCGGCGCTCTGCGTTGCCGCCCTGCCGACCGGGGTGACACCGATTGTCCGCGTACCCGGTCATCAATCCTTCCATGCTTCCCGCGTTCTCGACGGTGGTGCGATGGGTGTCGTGGTACCGCATGTAAATACGGTCGAAGAAGCACAGGCCGTTGTCACCAACTGCCGGTTCCCGCCGCTCGGTCTGCGGTCACTGACCGGCCTGTCGCCACAGCTCGGCTATCAGCCGACACCGATGGATGAAGCGACGCGGATTCTGAATGACCTGACCTTCGTCACGGTGATGATTGAAACACCGGAAGCCGTCGAAAATGCCGACGCCATCGCTGCCGTGCCCGGCATTGATTGTGTCATGGTGGGCTGCAACGATCTGGCGGCCACCATGGGGATTGCCGGAAAACTGGGTGATCCGAAGATCGAGGCCGCCCTGAAAACCGTGATCGAGGCCTGTGCCCGGCATAACAAATATCCGGGTATGGGTGGCGTTTATGCTCATCCGCTGATGGAAAAATATATCGGGATGGGAGTCCGCTTCTGTCTGGCGGGCGGCGATCATTCCCTGATGATGAGTGCCGGACGTGACCGCATGAATTTCCTCAGCCGCTTTCAGGCCTGAGGCCGGCGGCTCCGGGAAAATACCGGACATTTTCCCGGATTTACGGTTCAGCCGACAGAATCCTTGCGGTTCCCGGCGGGATGGGTTTGAAATCGCGCCCTTCGCCGACTGACCCTGAGCAACACCGGGAGCACCGCGATGGCGGGCAATGAAAATTACGTCTATCTGTTCGACACCACACTGCGCGACGGCCAGCAGATGCAGGGGGTGGATTTCACCACCGTCGACAAACAGGCCATTGCCCTGGAACTGGATGCCCTTGGTGTAGATTACGTCGAAGGTGGCTGGCCCGGTGCCAACCCGACAGATGATGCCTTCTTCGCCGAACCGCCGGAACTGTCGACCGCAAAGCTGGTTGCCTTTGGCATGACCCGGCGTCCCGGGCGCTCCGTCGAGAATGATCCCGGATTTCAGGCCCTGCTGACCACCGGTGCCCGTTCCGTCTGCTTCGTCGGCAAGTCCTGGGATTTCCATGTCGATGTGGCTCTGGAAATCCCGCGTGAGGAAAATGTCGAGATGATCGCCGATTCCGTCCGCCATGCCACGGGCCGGATGGAACAGGTGATGTATGATGCCGAGCATTTCTTCGATGGCTACAAGAACAACCCGGACTATGCCCTGTCCTGCCTGAAGGCCGCCCATGATAACGGCGCCCGCTGGGTCGTGCTCTGCGATACCAATGGCGGCACCCTGCCGGACGAAATCGAACGGATTGTCGGCGAGGTCTGTCAGCATATTCCCGGCAGCCATCTTGGCATTCACTGTCATAACGACACCGGTAATGCGATCGCCAACTCACTGGCCGCCGTGCGCGCCGGGGCGCGACAGGTTCAGGGCACCCTGAACGGGTTGGGAGAGCGCTGCGGCAATGCCGATATCATCACGCTGATTGCCAACCTGAAGCTGAAAATGGGTATGGATGTCGGCATCAGCGATGCGGGCGTTGCGAAACTGACCCATATTTCGCGCATGCTGGACGAGCGGCTGAACCGTGCGCCCAATCGCGGTGCACCTTTCGTTGGCGAAAGCGCCTTTGCCCATAAAGGCGGGCTGCATGTCTCCGCGGTTGAGAAAGATCCCCGGACCTACGAACATATTGACCCGTCTGTGGTCGGCAACAACCGTCATATTGTTGTCTCGGATCAGGCCGGGCGGTCAAATATCCTCGCCCGGTTCCGCGAGATCGGGGTGGAGATCGACCCGAAGGACAAGCGGGTGACGCGACTGGTTGAAGTGGTGAAGGAACGCGAGGCCCAGGGCTATGCCTATGATGGTGCAGAAGCCAGTTTCGAACTGCTGGCCCGGCGTCTGCTGGGCGACATGCCGACCTATTTCCAGCTCTCCAGCTTCAGGGTCATTGATGAACGTCGCTGGAACGCCCGTGCGGAAGAAGTCACCCTGTCGGAAGCAACCGTCAAATTGCAGGTCGGCGATGATGAATTCATGAGCGTCGCCGAAGGTAATGGTCCGGTCAATGCCATCGACGGGGCCATGCGCAAGGTGCTGATTGATTGCTATCCCACACTGACCGACCTGCGTCTTGTCGACTACAAGGTACGTATTCTGACCCCGAATGACGGCACCGAGGCGGTAACGCGCGTCCGCATCGAAAGTGCCAGTGGCCGTGGCCGGTCGGCCCATAGCTGGTCGACCATCGGTGTTTCCACCAACATCATTTCAGCCTCATTCAACGCGTTGCGCGACTCCATTACCTACAAACTGTTCAAGGACGGAGTCGCGACCGAGCATCTGAAAGATACTTCGCCCCGGCGGACTTTCGACTGATGGCAGGGACTGACGGCAAATCTGCGGCGGCAGGGTCCGGCGGCCCGGCGATTATCCTGATCGATCCGCAGCTGGGGGAAAATATCGGCATGTGCGCCCGTGCCATGCTGAACAACGGGCTGACAGATCTCCGGCTGGTCCGCCCCCGTGACGGCTGGCCCAGCGAAAAGGCCGTGGCATCCTCCTCCGGTGCGCTGGAGAAAGGTGTCGAGGTAAAGGTGTTCGAGACAACAGCCGAAGCCATTGCTGACCTTCAGGGGGTCTATGCCACCACGGCCCGCCCCCGCGCCATGACCCAGGTGGTCATGACCCCGCGTGCGGCGGCAACCGACATGCGATCCCGGGTTGATAGCGGCCAGCAGATCGGCATTCTGTTCGGGGCAGAACGCAAGGGGCTGCATAACGACGATGTGGCGCTGGCTGATGTGGTGGTGGAAGCCCCGCTGAATCCGGCTTTTTCCTCGCTCAATCTGGCACAGGCTGTTCTGCTAGTCGGCTATGAATGGTATCAGGCCGGTGTCGAGAAGGCGCCGGTTGAGCAGGTCATGGGCGATACCCGCCCGGCCAACCGCGAAGAGCTGATCGGCCTGTTCGAACATCTGGAACGGGAACTCGATGATTGCGGTTTTCTGCTGCCTGTCGAGAAACGCCCGACCATGACCCGCAACATCCGGAATATTTTCCTGCGCGCCAACATGACGGAACAGGAAGTCCGCACCTTGCGCGGCGTGATCGTCGGGCTGGTCAAATATGGCGGACGTTACCGGAAAACCGATTAACGGCCCGTCGTCACCAGTTCAGCGGCGGCTTCACCGGCGATGCGGCCAAGGGCCACAGCGGTCAGCAGACCATTCCCTGAAAGATAACCCCAGACCGCCGGGCCGGAGACACCGCGTGCCGCGCCGCCACCGGCAAACAGATTGGGCAGTAACGAGCCGTCGGGCCGCATGGCCCGCGTCCGGTCATCAACCGTCAGCCCACCCTGCGTATGGAACAGCGTGCCGGTCACCCGGATTGCGTAGAACGGCCCTGAAAGCGGCGGCTTTTGCGTGAAATCACGACCGAAAGCATCCTCTCCCTCACCCGCCTGCAATCTGGCAACCTCATCCAGGGTTTTCTGCAAAGCCTCGGCAGGCAGGTCCGTCAGCGCAGCCAGCGCCACCGGGTCATCGGCCCTGCGGACCGCCCCGGCCTTTTCCGCCTGACGATAATCATCGAAGGTCATGCCGAGATCATGGAGACGCTGGTCGTAAATATCCCAGGCGATACCTTCCGGTTGGGCCAGAACATCGACGGCCTGCTCGGAGTAACCCTGATTCTCGTTGGAAAACCGCTTGCCCGCCAGATTGACCTGAATGCCGCCTTCCATCATCAGCGCCCAGCTGATCAGAACCGCGTGCGGCCAGGCGACAGAGCCATGTCCCTGATAGGCCCCCATATCCGCCAGCCCGGCACCAAGGCCCGCTCCCCATTTTACCGCATCGCCCTGATTGCCGACATGGCCGAAATAGATTGCGGAAACCATCTCCGGAATATGCTTTTCCAGCATCTCCCTGCTGCCGCCATATCCGTTGCAGGCCAGCACCAGTGCGTCGCAGCCGATGGCCTCTACCGACCCATCCGGTCTGGCAACCCTGACCCCGCGAACCTGTCCATCCCTCTCCGCATACAGGGCGGTTACATGGGCGTCCGTCATGATGTCGATTTCTGCGGCCGACAGGGCACCATGCAGTGCGGTAATCAGGCCGCGACCTGTCTGTTCCGCATGCGCATGCATGCGCAGCGCCGTATGACCGGGATATTTGAAACCTTCGAGCAGCACAAAGGGGATGTTGTGCCGGTCAGCCAGCCATTCCAGTGTCGGGCCGGAAGTCCGGGCAACAAGGTCGGTCAAAACAGGATCGGCCCTGCCTTTCGCCTTGCGCTGAATGTCAGCGGACATAATGGCAACAGAATCGGTCTCGCCAATGGCCGTCTGCCACCGGGTTTCACAGGCCGGAATGAAACCGGACGACAGGGCAGTCGAGCCACCGGGAGAGCTGTCCCGGTCAAGCACCAGAACCTCTGCACCCCGGTCGCGAGCTGCCAGTGCGGCAATCGAGCCACAGGCACCCGCCCCGATGACGATGACCGGAACCGTTATGTCAAAAGCAGGGATTTCATGAATGATTTCAGACATACCGCTGAGACTATCAGACTGTAGCACCACCCGCGCGCACGAATTTCGACTGTTCTTCACTCAGCCGGCAATCCTTGAAGCTGGCCCGTGTTACCGTTGCCTGCCGCAGAATGACATCATCCATATGTGCGGATTCAAAATCGGCACCGGTAAGATCGGCACCGGTGAAATCTGCCCGCCGGAGATTTGCCGGCCAGAGCTCCTGGATGGCATCTGCCGCCGACCCCAGCTCAGCCGGTTTCAGGCAGGTATCATGCAGTTTCGCCCGCGCCAGACGGGCACCGGTCAGGTTCGCACCATTCATGATCGACTTGCTGAAGTCCGCCCCCGACAAATCGGCTTCTGTGAAATCGCAGAACATCAGGATGGTGCCGGACAGATTGGCAAATTTCAGCTTGGCACCGCGAAATTTCGCACCGCTGAGATTAGCGCCTTCCAGAGATATTTCCTTCAGGTCACGACCGGAAAAGTCGGCGCATTTTCCTTTACGCCCATCTGAATTGATCCAGTACATGTGATCGCTGAGCAGTTTCTGCACATCTTCAGCCAGTTCCTCTGACATCGCCGGCATCTCGACATTTGTCAGGTCTGCATTATGCAGGTTCGTACCGACCATCAGCGCACCCTTCAGGTTTGCGCCCGTCAGTTCTGCCCCTTCGAAATTCGCACCGGAAAGATCGGCGCTGCTGATATCCGCATCCTTCAGTCTGGCCGATGTCAGATTCGCATTGGCCAGTTTCGCCTCATGCAGATTGGCCTTGTACATATCCGCGCTCGACATATTCGCCGCGTTCAGGGTCGCACTGGCCATATTCGTGCGACCGATCTCTGCAGCGACCATCTGTGCCCGCATGCGCTCCTCATCGGTCATCTGCTTTTTGGTCAGTTTTGACTTTGCGTCCATCAGGGCTCCGGGACGCATATCCGCCGAGGCCAGATTGGCGCCCGTCAGGTCAGCCCGATAGAGCAGCGCCCCCCGAAGGTCGGATTTTGACAGATTGGCGTTCCGCAGATCAGCCTTGCTCAGATCAGCCCCGAACAGATCGCAACCGGACAGGTTTGCGCCGACAAAATTACACCCGTCAAGCTTGGCCCCGGACAGATTTGCCGATGCCAGATTAACCCGCCCGAACCGGACGCCGGACAGATCACGCAATGTCAGATTTGCCCTTTGGCCGCCGGGTTTTCCCAGCAGAAAAGCCTGATGCCGTTTCAGAATGACGGCGATTTCATCTGGTTGAATCGTACTCATCGCACTTCCGGGCAGTGTATCTTCGCCGGTCAGTTCACCCGGCGAGCGGACTATAGCGCCTCTCATGCCGTGATGATACCGCCATGAGCCAGAAGCGCTTCTGACTGTTGTTCTGTCAGAATACAGCCATCAAACCGGGTATCCCTGAAATGGGATTGCGCGAAATCCACGCCATCGAGTCTGGCTGATGTCAGATCGGCCTCGCTGAGGTCCGCACCCATGACATCCACGCCGGAGAGATTGGCACTCCACATCCGCGCCGGAGTATTGGCATCCCCCGGCGCCAGTTCTGCGGGACGCAGCCGGGCCCGGCGGAAATTGGTCTTGGCCATTGTGCATTGTGTGAGGTTTGCACCATCCAGTTCTGCCCGTTCCAGAACGGCACCACTCAGGATTGATCCGCTGAGGTCGGCCAGAATAAGTTTCGCTGCGGTCAGATCAGCGTTCCGCAGGGTCGTCTCAACCAGTTTTGCACCGCAAAGGTTAAGACCCCTGAGAGAAACACCCGTCAGATCCATGCCGCTGAAATCAGCCCGCTCACCATCCCGCCCGTTGGTCGTGATCCAGCGGTTATGACGGATGACCTTCATCGCCAGATCCTGCTTCAGATCATCGAGACTTGCCGGAAGCTCCACACCCGCCAGTGATGCCCCGCCAAGTTTTGTCTGATACAGCAATGCACCGCTCATATTGACATTATCAAGCCGGGCACCTTCCAGATTGGCATTAGCCAGATCCGCATTGGCCAGATTTGCATTCTGTAATTTCGCGCCGCTCAGATTCGCCCCGACAAGTTTGGTATTGCTGAGATCTACTGAATATTCAGTCGTCTTCTCTGCTGCATCGAAACTGCCCAGCGGTCCCTGCCCTTTGGAAATCTGTTCCTTGATGACGGCTGCACGCTCGGCTTCATCCTCCGTCATATCCGCCTTGCTGAGCTTCATTTTCGCGTCCATCAGGGCACCCGGACGCATATCTGCTCCACTCAGGTCGGCACCGGAAAAATCGCAGCCAAGAAAAGTTGCTCCCCGCAGATCAGCCTTAACAAGAATCGCATTACGAAGATTCGCGCGCGAGAAATCCACGCCGAACAGGTCGGAAGCGGAGAAATCCGCCTCTTCCAGATTGCAGCCGCCAAAGCTGGAACCGGCCAGAATGGAGTTTGAGAAATTGATCTTCGGCAGGCGGTATTTCGTGACGTTGCGCAACATCATCATTGCCCGACGTCCGCCGTTTAGCCCCTTGATGAAGCGGTAGTGCAACTTCACCGTTGTGGCAAGTTCCTGCGGATCTATCCGGGCCATTCTGGCTACTCCAAATTCGGCCCTGAACATAAGCTTTGGATATATCCCCTGAAATACGTAGTTTCCGAAGATCGGCCCTCTGAACGATCACAGGCGGAAATTATCTCCGCAGGCCTGTCGGTCGCTTGACTCGCGGGAATCACCCCAATAGATTGCGCCGCGATTCACAGGGTCTGAAAGGGTCAGCCGTGACCGACAGGGATGGCGAAGATCTTTCGGAGTTTGACAGACGCCTGAAGGCGGCGCGCGGGGATAACCGCTCACCGTTTGACAGCGGAAAACCCGGCCAGCCGCCAAAATATGGCATGCTTGGTCTGGCGCTTCGTATGGGTCTGGAACTTGTTTCTGCTCTGGCCGTCGGTGCGGCAGCCGGGTGGGGACTGGACAAATGGCTGGAAACCAGCCCCTGGATCATGATTGTTGGCGTCGTCATGGGTGGCGTTGCCGGAATCATGAATGTATACAGATTTGCCGCCGGGTTTGGCGGTACCGTTGGGTATAAAAAGGCCGCGTCCAAAGAGGATGCGCCAGATGCGTAGGGAAAGAGTGTAATCGATGGCGGAAAATCATAGCCCGCTCGCACAGTTCGAGATCAAAACCCTTGTTCCGATTGATCTCGGATCGTTCGATGCGTCTTTCACAAACTCATCCGCATTCATGGTCATTTCCGTGCTGCTTGCGACCGTTTTTCTGGTCGGCGGCATGCGTAAAGGCGAGATGGTACCGGGTCGCTGGCAGTCCATGGCCGAACTCAGCTATGTGTTCGTCGCCAATCTGATCCGCGACACCGTTGGTACCGAAGGCGCGAAATATTTCCCCTTCATCTTCTCCCTGTTCATGTTCATCCTGTTTGGCAACCTGCTCGGCATGATGCCCTACAGCTTTACCTTCACCAGCCATATTGCCGTGACCTTTGCCATGGCGCTGGTGGTGTTTGTCGGTGTGACCGTGATTGCTGTTGCAAAACATGGCCTGCACTTCTTCTCGTTCTTCATGCCGCCGGGGGTTCCCATTGCAATGGCCCCGTTGCTGGTTCCGATCGAGATCATTTCCTATCTCTCGCGACCGATCAGTCTTTCGGTCCGGCTTTTCGCGAATATGACGGCCGGGCACACCCTGCTTAAGGTGTTTGCCGGGTTTGTTGCCTCACTTGGTGTCGCCGGTGTTCTGCCGCTGGCCTTCGTGACCGCACTGACCGGCCTCGAATTCGTCATCGCTTTCCTGCAGGCATATGTCTTCACCATTCTGACATGCCTGTATCTGAACGACGCCCTGCACCTCCACTAAAACGCAGAGCGCTGGAAACCACCCTTCGAAAAAAGGAAATCTATTATGGAACTTGAAGCTGCAAAGATGCTCGGCGCTGGCCTCGCGGTTATCGGCGTTATCGGATCCGGGATCGGCATTGGCTCGATCTTCGCCTCCTTCATTCAGGCTGTTGGCCGCAACCCGGCTGCTCAGTCCGCCGTGTTCCCAATGACCATGCTGGGCTTCGCCCTCGTTGAAGCCATCGCGCTTTTCGCGCTGGTTATCGCACTCGTCATTCTGTTCACCTGATACCGGCGATCCGGCTCCGGCCGGATTGCGCATGACAGGAACGTCCTATGCCGCAACTAGATCCGGCGACACCGTTTGCGCCTCAGCTCATCTGGCTGCTCATCACCTTTGGTGTGATGTTTATCCTGATGTGGAAGGTGGCCTTGCCGCGGATCGGTCAGGTTCTGGAAGCACGCCAGGACAAGATCTCTCATGATCTCGACCGCGCCGCCAAACTGCGTGAGGAAGCGGAAGAAGCCCTGAAGGCCTATGAGGCCGCCCTTGCCGAAGCGCGTTCCAGCGCCCAGGCAGAGATAGCTGACACCAACGCCAAACTGCAGAAGAAGGCTGACAAGCGCGAAGCTGAAGTCGCTGCCAAGATCGCAAAACAGCTCGAAGAAGGCGAAAGCCGGATTGCCGCTGCACGTGACGAAGCAATGAATTCTCTTCGTGATGTGGCTGTCGACGTCGCACGGTCTGCGACCGAACGTCTGATTGGTACCAAACCGGAAGACGAAGCCCTCGGTAAGGCCGTCGATGCAACTCTGCAGGAAAGGGGCTGAGAATGTTTTCTGATCCCACATTCTGGGTTGCCGTTGCCTTCGTCCTGTTCGTTGGTGTTCTCCTGTACCTCAAGGTACCGGCGAAAGTAGCCACGGCACTGGACAGTCGCTCCGTCAAGATCCGGCAGGAAATCGAAGAGGCCGAGCGCCTCCGCGAGGAAGCCAGTGATCTGCTGGCCAGCTACAAGGCCAAGCAGCGCGAAGCGATGAAGGAAGCTGAGGCCATTGTTGCCCATGCCAAGGAAGAAGCCGAACGCATGGCCAAACAGGGTGCACAGAAGCTTGAAGAGTCGATCAAGCGCCGCGAACAGCAGGCCATGGATCGTCTGGCCCAGGCCGAACAGCAGGCCATCAAGCAGGTTCGTGATCAGGCAGCCGACATTGCCCTGTCCGCAACCGAAAAGCTGATTGTCGAACAGCTTGACGCCAAGCAGTCATCGGCACTGATTACCGCCGCTATCAAGGATTTACCCAACCGGCTCAACTAAGTGCGCCACAAGCGGTAAAGACATAAATCAGGCCCTTGCGACAGCAGGGGCCTTTTTTATTGCCCGGGTTTTCCAGTTCCGTCTGCGATCTGTCGGTCCGGCAACGCCGCCTGCTGTTTCATATCCGCTTTGACCGCAGCCCTGTCCGTAACCGGAACAGTTGATTGCGGTGCGTCCGATACCGGACATTGCCCGGCATTGAAATTCCAGGATGTATTGTTCAGCACGCGGCCACAGCAGGCCCGTTTCAGCTCTCCGGAGATGACCATGCAGGTACAGGAACCGACATTAAAGTCGGCCCCGCTGTAGCGGCAGGTACAATCCGGCGCCGCAAAGGCGGTCGCGGAAATCGCAAACAAGGCCGCACCCGCCAATCCCGATAACCCCTTCAAGATGATATGCATAGCATCCTCCTGCCTCGGCGTTGGTATCAGGATATCGCAGAACCCGCAGAAATCATAGTATCTGGCGAATCCCGAGCATCAGCCGATGTCATTCGAGCGCAATCTCTCCGTCAATCCGGCAATCAAGCTCCACACCATTGACCGTCAGATGCATGCTGGCCGCCAGCTTTTCGTTACCTTGCAGCCTGCCGGAGTCAATGGCTGCCCGGACGGCAGTTTCGATCTCGCGCTGCGAAGTAATGCCGACTTTCTTGAGAAACATCCTGACCGACATTCCGAACTGATCATCATTCATTGTGGTTTCCTTCCCCGTTGCAGGTCAGCCGTTACTGACCCGATTTCGACAGATACGCACTCTGACACCTGATTCAAGCTTCGTTGCGTTGCCCGCTTCAGGCATTAGACTGCCGCCAGAATCGACTGAAACAACCGGGAGGGCCCTTCATGGCACCTGTCATGCTGGTAACCGGCGCAGCGCGTGGAATCGGGGCCTCAATTGCCCGACAGGGCGCCAGGCGCGGATATGACGTTTGTCTGACCTATGCCGGTCGCGATGAAGCAGCCGCGTCCGTCGTCGCCGATATCGAGGCCGCCGGGCGACGGGGTCTGGCCCTGAAAGCAGATGCCGGCACAGAAGCCGGCGTGCTGGAAACCTTTGCCGCCATAGACAGCCATTTCGGGCGGCTTGATGCCTTTGTCGGCAATGCCGGGGTCACCGGGGCCTTTACAGAACTGGCGGATATCGACGCGGAGATGCTGCGCCGGACCCTCGACATCAATATTTTTGGCCTGATTTTAGGCTGTCGTGAGGCCGTCCGCCGGATGAGTACGGAGCGCGGAGGCAAAGGCGGCAATATCGTGCTGATCTCTTCTGTTGCCGCAGAACTTGGCTCACCGCATGAATATGTCCACTACGCCGCCACCAAGGGCGCGGTCAACAGCATGACCGTAGGTCTCGCCCGGGAAGTCGCCGAACAGGGGATCCGCGTCAATGCCGTATCCCCCGGCATGGTCGAAACCGATATTCATGCCGATGCCGGCCGACCCGAGCGGCTGACCGAGAAGGCCCCGGCCATTCCCATGAAACGGCCCGGACTGCCGGACGAGATCGCCGAAGCAACCCTGTGGCTGCTGTCTGACGCAGCCAGTTATTGCACCGGGTCGAACATCAAGGTTTCGGGCGGTCGATGACAGACGATCCGCAACATCGCTATCAGGCACTGCTCGACAGTGGCGAGATACAGCCGGACAGCGGGCAGAAAGCTGCCGTTCTTGCTTTCCAGAAAATGCATGATGCGCTGAACGGCTATGTCCCCGCCACGGGACAATCCAGCTGGAAAGCCTGGTTTGATCGCCGCAAGCAGCAAACCGCGCCGAAAGGTCTCTATCTGTGGGGCGGGGTCGGACGCGGAAAATCCATGCTGATGGACATGTTTTTCGAAACGGCCCCGGTCGAGCATAAACAGCGTGTTCATTTTCATGCCTTCATGCTGGAAGTCCATGACCGGCTGCACCGGTTCCGGCAGGCCGCCAAGGCGGGTAAGGTTGAAGCTGATCGCGATCCCATGCCGGCACTGGCCCGGGTGATCGTCGACAAGGCCTGGCTGCTCTGCTTTGACGAATTTCAGGTCAACAACATCACGGATGCGATGATTCTGGGACGGTTGTTCACCGCCCTGTTCGAGGCCGGGGTTGTGGTCGTCGCCACCTCGAATGTCATGCCGGACAACCTCTACAAGGATGGCCTGCAACGTGATCGCTTCCTGCCCTTCATCGATGTGGTGAAGCAGCATATGACCGTGATGGAGATTGATGACGGTTCGGATCATCGTCTCGGACGCATTCAGGGCCGGCAGGTCTATCACTCGCCGCTAAGCCCGGAGGCCACGCAGGAGCTGGAGCGAACCTTTTTCGACCTGACCGACACGGAACAGGGTGAGCCGGTGACGCTGGAAGTTCAGGGACGTAAACTTCAGATTCCCCGCGCCGCCCGCAACGTCGCCTTCGTTTCCTTCGAAGATCTCTGCGCAAAGGCACTGGGAGCGGCTGATTATCTGGTGCTGGCACAGCATTTCGATACCGTGATCATGGATGGCATACCAAAACTCGGGCCGGAAAACCGGAACGAGGCCCGGCGTTTCGTTCATCTGGTTGATGCGCTCTATGAAGCACATTGCAAATTCATCTGTGCCGCCGATGCCAGCCCCGTCGATCTGCATCCCGCCGGTGATACCGCCTTTGAATTTCAACGTACGGCCTCACGGCTGATCGAGATGCAGGCCGATGATTACATCGCAGCGCCGCACGCTACCTGATCCTGTTGCTGCTGACAGACCCTGTCAGCGCCTCATGCTAATCAGTTCGGAAATAACGGGGGAAGAAAGATGACCAAGGGCCTGAATGTTGGCAGCGATGGTGTCAGCCGCTGCTGGTGGTGCGGTGATGACGATTTTTATCAGGGCTATCACGACAATGAATGGGGCAATCCGATCACTGATGACCGTACCCTGTTCGAGAAAATCTGCCTTGAAGGATTTCAGTCCGGCCTGAGCTGGATCACCATTCTGCGCAAACGGGAGAATTTCCGGGCTGGTTTCGCGAATTTTGAATTCCGCAGGATCGCTGAATTCAACGAACAGGATGTTGAGCGCCTGCTGGGGGATGCGGGTATCGTCCGTCACCGCGGCAAAATTGAATCGACCATCAATAATGCAAAGCGTGCCATCGAGCTGGTGGAGGAAGCCGGGTCGCTGTCGGCCTTCTTCTGGTCATTTGAGCCTGACCCAGCAAGTCGCCCCCCGGTGATCGATCACGCTTCCATGTCCGTCATCGGCAAATCTCCGGAATCCGTTGCCCTGTCCAAGGCCCTCAAGAAACGCGGCTGGAGCTTTGTCGGACCAACCACGGCCTATGCCTTCATGCAGGCAATGGGACTGGTCAACGACCATCTTGAAGGCTGTCATCGCCGCGATGATCTGCTGGCCGCACGCCGGTCCCTGCAGGCCGGTTCCTGAAGAAATTCCGGCCTCGTTCCACACCATTTTTGCCGCCCTGCGATCATCGCCCTGACACGCAGAAAACCAGTCCTCTCCGGTTCCATCGGAGAGAAGCCGGGCCACAATCCATCGGCCGTGGTGAAAAAGCCTTCGCCGGCAGCGAAAAATCGCGGCTGTGCGACTTGCGCGCCCCCCGGCTAGATGATAGTTACCCCGCGCACTTCGTCGAAACTTGTTTCGGGGACGGCGTTGGGTGCGTTCAGAAAAAAGGCCGTCCGGGGACGGTCGTCAGAGAAACCGAGAGGGCAAGCATTCGTGTCTTCGGAGATCGCAGGGCGTTACGCCACAGCATTGTATGATCTTGCCGACACCGGCAAGAAACTGGACGAGGTCGCAGACGATTTGCGCGGTTTGCAGCAGATGCTGACAGATTCGGCTGATCTGACCAGACTGGTCCGCTCTCCGCTCAGCGACCGGGACGAACAGGGCAAAGCCATGTCCGCCGTCCTGTCGAAAGCCGGTGCAACGGAACTCGTCACAAATTTCATCGGGGTAGTCGCCCGTAATGGCCGCCTTTTTGCGCTGGCCGACATGTGCGACGCCTACCTCAAACTACTTGCGAGCCGTCGGGGCGAAGTGACCGCACAGGTCACCTCTGCCGTTAAACTGACAAAGGCTCAGGAAACGGCTGTCGCCAACGCCCTCAAGGGTGAGGCCGGCGGCAAGGTTGCGGTCGAAACCAGTGTTGATCCCGGCTTGCTGGGCGGACTGGTTATTCGTGTTGGATCACGCATGATCGACACATCGATACGCACCAAACTTCAACAAATGCGACTCGCCATGAAAGGGGTTGGATGATGGACATCCGCGCCGCGGAAATCTCCGCCATTCTGAAAGACCAGATTGCAAATTTCGGTCAGGAAGCCGAAGTAGCCGAAGTTGGCCAGGTACTGTCAGTCGGTGACGGCATCGCCCGTGTGTACGGCCTGGATCAGGTCCGTGCCGGTGAAATGGTTGAATTCCCGGGCGGCGTCAAAGGTATGGCGCTCAACCTGGAAAGCGACAATGTCGGTATCGTTATCTTCGGCGATGACCGGGGCATTAAGGAAGGCGACACCGTCAAGCGGACCGGCGCCATCGTTGACGTTCCGGTTGGCGAAGGCCTTCTTGGCCGCGTCGTTGACGGCCTCGGCAACCCGATCGACGGCAAGGGCCCGATTGAAGGTGCCACCCGCCAGCGCGTTGAAGTCAAGGCACCGGGCATTATCCCGCGTAAATCGGTTCATGAGCCGATGCAGACCGGCCTCAAGGCAATTGACAGCCTGATCCCGGTTGGTCGTGGCCAGCGTGAGCTGATCATTGGTGACCGTCAGACCGGCAAGACCGCCGTCATCATCGACACCATCCTGAACCAGAAGGCCGTCAATGAAGGCAAGGATGAGAGCTCGAAGCTCTATTGCATCTATGTCGCCGTCGGTCAGAAGCGTTCCACGGTTGCTCAGCTCGTCAAGACGCTGACCGACTATGACGCCATGAAATATTCCATCGTTGTGGCTGCTACCGCGTCGGATCCTGCACCGCTGCAGTTCCTCGCACCCTATACCGGCTGCACCATGGGCGAATTCTTCCGCGACAGCGGCCGCCACGCGGTTATCTTCTATGATGATCTGTCAAAGCAGGCTGTTGCCTATCGTCAGATGTCCCTGCTGCTGCGTCGTCCTCCGGGACGTGAAGCCTATCCGGGTGACGTTTTCTATCTCCACAGCCGTCTGCTGGAACGCGCCGCGAAAATGGGTGAAGAAGCCGGTCTCGGCTCACTGACCGCCCTGCCGGTGATTGAAACCCAGGCTGGTGACGTGTCTGCCTATATTCCGACCAACGTGATTTCGATCACCGATGGTCAGATCTTCCTGGAAACCGATCTGTTCTATAAGGGCATTCGCCCGGCTGTGAACGTCGGTCTGTCCGTGTCCCGCGTTGGTTCAGCCGCGCAGATCAAGGCCATGAAACAGGTTGCCGGTTCCATTAAGCTGGAACTTGCCCAGTATCGTGAAATGGCTGCCTTCGCGCAGTTCGCCTCCGATCTTGACCCGGCCACCCAGAAGCTTCTGGCCCGTGGCGAGCGTCTGACCGAACTCCTGAAGCAGCCGCAGTACACGCCGCTTCCGGTTGAAGAGCAGGTTTGCGCAATCTATGCCGGTGTGAAGGGCTACCTCGACAAGATCGCGGTGTCTGACATCAACCGCTTTGAGAAGCAGTATCTCGACGATCTGCGGGCCAAAGGCAGCGACATTCTTGAGGGTATCCGCAAGGAAAAAGCCCTTACGGATGAGCTCGACAAGAAGCTTGCCGCCTTCCTGGAAGATTTTTCCAAGAAGTTCGCCTGATCCCGGACAAGGTAATGAAGGCCTGATTCATGGCTAATCTCAAAGACCTACGAGCACGGATCAACAGCGTCAAATCGACGCAGAAGATCACCTCGGCAATGAAAATGGTCGCAGCTGCCAAGCTGCGCCGCGCTCAGGAAGGCGCTGAGGCTGCAAGGCCCTATGCTGTCCGGATGGATCGTATGCTGGGGTCACTGGCCGGCTCTTTCGACGGCGTTGAAGGTGCACCGGGCCTGCTGGCCGGCACCGGCGACGACAAGGTCCAGCTGCTGGTTGCCTTTACCGGTGACCGCGGACTTTGCGGCGCATTCAACGGCTCGATCATTCGTGAAACCACACGTCTCGCCAATCAGCTCAAGGCTGACGGCAAGACCGTGAAGATCCTCTGCGTTGGCCGCAAGGGTCATGACATCCTGAAGCGCCGCTTCCCGAACGATCTTGCCGGGGTTATCTCCGGTCTCGGTCGCCGTGTCGTGGTCTACAGTGAGGCTGTCCAGGTTGCAGACAAGATCGTTGAGATGTTCGAGGCAGGCGAGTTTGATGTCTGCACGGTCGTCTTCAACCGGTTCAAGTCAGCCATCAGCCAGATCATCACCCGTCAGCAGCTGATTCCCTTTACCGGAACCGAAGCGGAGGAGGCAGAAGAAGCCTCACCGGCAACGGCGTCAGGCGCGATCTACACTTACGAGCCGGACGAAACGGAAATTCTGGAAGAACTGCTGCCGCGCAACATCCGCACGCAGGTTTTCCAGGCTCTGCTGGAAAGCTCAGCGTCTGAACATGGTGCGCGTATGACCGCCATGGACAACGCAACGCGGAACGCGGGCGACATGATTGACGGACTGACGATGACCTACAACCGGACACGTCAGGCTGTGATTACCAAAGAACTTATTGAAATCATCTCGGGCGCGGAAGCGCTCTAACGAACGGCAATCGGAGCAACACGATGGCAAAAAATAACGTTGGCACCATCTCCCAGGTAACAGGGGCGGTCGTGGACGTGCGATTCGCTGGCGGCGAACTGCCGGCGATCATGAACGCGCTTGAAACCACCAACGACGGCAAGCGGCTGGTTCTCGAAGTCGCCCAGCATCTCGGCGAAAACATGGTCCGTACCATCGCCATGGATGCGACCGAAGGTCTGGTCCGCGGTCAGGAAGTCACCGATAACGGTTCACCGATTCAGGTGCCGGTCGGTCCGGGTACGCTTGGCCGTATCATCAACGTCATCGGCGAGCCGATCGACGAACGTGGTCCGATTGATACCGACAAGACCCTCCCGATTCACCGTTCAGCTCCGACATTCGATGAGCAGTCGACGGAAACGGAAATTCTCTCCACCGGCATTAAGGTTGTTGACCTGATCGCCCCTTACGCAAAGGGCGGCAAGATCGGCCTGTTCGGCGGTGCGGGCGTTGGCAAGACCGTGCTTATCATGGAACTGATCAACAACGTCGCTAAAGGCCACGGTGGTTATTCCGTGTTTGCCGGTGTCGGCGAACGTACCCGTGAAGGGAACGATCTGTACCACGAAATGATGGAATCCGGCGTTATCGTTCCGGACGGCGAATCAAAAGCCGCCCTGGTTTATGGCCAGATGAACGAGCCGCCGGGAGCCCGTGCCCGTGTCGCCCTTTCCGGTCTGACACTGGCTGAATATTTCCGTGATGAAGAAGGCCAGGACGTGCTGTTCTTCGTCGATAACATCTTCCGTTTCACGCAGGCCGGTTCCGAAGTGTCCGCACTTCTGGGTCGTATCCCGTCCGCTGTGGGCTATCAGCCGACACTGGCGACTGATATGGGTGCCCTGCAGGAACGTATTACCTCGACGAAGAAGGGTTCGATCACCTCGGTGCAGGCCATTTACGTGCCGGCCGATGACTTGACCGATCCGGCTCCTGCCACATCCTTTGCTCACCTCGATGCCACCACGGTGCTGTCGCGTCAGATCGCAGAACTGGGTATTTACCCGGCTGTTGATCCGCTCGACTCCACCTCGCGCATGCTTGATCCGCGGATCATCGGTGAAGAGCATTACAGTGTTGCAACGAAGGTCCAGCAGGTGCTGCAGGGCTACAAGTCGCTGCAGGACATCATTGCCATTCTGGGCATGGACGAACTGTCGGAAGAAGACAAACTGACCGTTGCCCGCGCCCGCAAGATCCAGCGCTTCCTGTCACAGCCGTTCCATGTGGCCGAAGTGTTCACCGGTTCACCGGGCGTGCTGGTCTCGCTGGAAGAAACCATTCGTGGCTTCAAGGGCATTGTTGAAGGTGAGTATGACCATCTGCCGGAATCGGCATTCTACATGGTCGGCACCATCGATGACGCCATTGCCAAAGCCAAGAAGATGGCGGAAGCCGCTTAAGGAGCGATCGCTATGGCCGACACACTCGAATTCGAACTGGTTTCACCCGAACGCCTGCTCATGTCAGAGCCGGTCGAAATGGTCGTGGTACCCGGCGGTGACGGCGATATCGGTGTGTTACCGGGCCACTCACTGCTGATTGGTACAGTGCGACCGGGTGTGATCGATATCCACGAAGGCGGCAAGGTGAAGGAAAAGATCTTCGTCGCCGGTGGCTTCGCCGAAGTCACACCGGAACGCTGCACCGTGCTTGCTGAAGAAGCGATGCCGCTCAGCGACCTGACAGTCGAACTTGCCGACGCCCGCCAGAAACAGGCGGACGAAGATGATGACGATCAGGGCCGCAAAGTGGCCGAAGCCATGCGGGTTGCCCTCGCACACTGAGTGGCTTCACAGAATTGAAGACAAAACGGCGCTCCCACGGGGCGCCGTTTTTCGTTGGGCTTTCAGGCACCCAGCCAGTAACGCCAGGCGAGGCCCAGACAAGCGGCAACGACCAGTGTGGTGATAATGCCCATATGTCGCACAAGGATCATGAAACAGGCGACAAGGGCGATTGAGAGCATGGCCAGATCAATGCTGCCCAAATCGGGGACCAGCAGCTTCAGCGGACCCGCCTCAACCTGCATGGTACGCAGGAAGATCGCCTGAACGGAAAACCAGACGGCGAGGTTGAGGATCACCCCGACAACCGCTGCCGTAACCCCCTTCAGGGCACCGGCAATGCGTCCGGCCTGTTGCAGGCGCTCGATATAGGGTGCCCCGGCAAAGATCCACAGGAAACAGGGAGCGAAGGTCGCCCAGAGCGCGATCAGGGCACCAATGGCCCCCATCAGGGCCGGTGACATTCCCTGTGACCGGTAGGCCCCGAGATAGCCGACAAACTCTGTCACCAGAATCAGCGGACCGGGTGTGGTCTCGGCCAGTCCCAGCGCATCCAGCATTTCGCGGGCACTCAGCCAGCCATAACCATCGACCGCTTCCTGTGCCATATAGGCGAGAACCGCATAGGCACCGCCAAAAGTCACCATCGCCAGCTTGGAGAAAAACAGGCCGATCTGGCTGAACACATGATCGCCACCAAAACTGAACCAGACGGCAATCAGTGGCAGCAACCACACAAGCAGCCAGATGCTGACTGTCCGTATCGTCGCACCGGCTGAGACCGGCGCCGCGGGGACTGTATCACCGGCATGGGCCGGTCCCGGCTTGTGAACCAGCCAGCCAGCAACAGCCGCAGCCAGAATGATCAGGGGAAATGGCAGGTCAAAAGCGAAGATTGCGATGAAAGCGAAGACAGCGGTCAGCCAGTCCACCGGCCGTTTCAGCGCCTTGCCGGCAATCCGGAACAATGCGTGGAGAACAATCGCCAGCACCGCACCCTTGATCCCGTAGAAAATTGCTGCGGCGAAACTTGTCTCGCCATAGGCCGCATAAATCCAGGCCAGCAACCAGATGACCAGAGCACCGGGAATGACAAACAACAACCCGGCAATCAGGCCCCCGCGCAGACCATGGGTCAGCCAGCCGATATAGGTGGCAAGCTGCATGGCTTCCGGCCCCGGCAGCAGCATGCAGAAATTCAGCGCATGCAGAAACCGGTTATCGGAAATCCATTTGCGGTCCTCGACGATCTCGCGATGCATCAGCGCAATCTGGCCAGCCGGTCCGCCAAAGGACAGCAGTCCGATTTTCGCCCAGACGGCAAACATCTCGGCAAAGGAAGGGGTTTTGATTGTTGTCGGTGTTTCAGCGTCAGACATGCCCAGTTACTCCCGGCGTTAACGGGCGGCGCTTGGGCAAATGCCTACGGGGTGGCCGTTAACCCCGTCGGTATTGATAGCCGTATTCCGGGCAACAAGGCAACGGGGTTATTCTGAACCGGGAGAGAATGTTGCCGGTCCTTCGGGACGCCGCTTCGCGGCTCCTCAGGACAAGGGGTTTAAGAGTAAAACCACCTCATCCTGAGGAAACACGCAAGTGCTGTCCCGAAGGACCGGCGAAACTATTCAGACCGGTGTCAGACGCCCGGGAAGGTGATCGACTTGATCTGGTCGCCCTGCTTCAGCGACATCATGACATCCATGCCATCCGTCACCTGACCGAAGACCGTATGAACGCCGTCGAGATGCGGCTGGGCTTCGAACACCAGGAAGAACTGGGAACCGCCGGTATCCTTGCCCGCATGGGCCATGGACAGCGAACCCTGCTTGTGGTCATGGTCGCTTGTGTCGGTTTCGCAGGCAATGTTCCAGCCCGGACCACCGGTGCCGGTGCCCTGCGGGCAGCCGCCCTGGGCGACAAAGCCGGGGATCACACGGTGAAAGGTCAGATCATTATAGAAGCCGTCCGAACCCAGCACATACCAGTTCGCCACCGTGTTCGGGGCATCTTCCGGATAGAGCGCGATTTCAATACGGCCCTTGTCTGTTTCCATGACACAGCTGGTTACTTTTGCCAGCGTCTCGGCCGGTACATCGTGGGTCTTCGTTTCCTTCTTACGGCCGAACATGGGGCACGTCTCCATTTCTCAGGTTGAGCGCAGTCTGCGCAAAAGCATCCGCAACATGTCGATATATGTCGCGCTTGAAGGGTATGACTTCCTGAACCGCATCCTGCAAGTCCATCCAGCGCCACTCGGTAAATTCCGGATGGGCGGTGTTTATGTCGATGTCGCTATCCTGACCGGTAAACAACAGGCAGAACCAGCGCTGTTTCTGTCCCCGGTAGCGGCCTTTCCAGACCTTGTCGGCGAGGCCGGGCGGCAGGTCATAGTCAACCCAGTCAGCCATCTCCAGCAACAGTTCCGCCTTGGCGGTGCCGGTTTCTTCCTCAAGTTCCCGGAACGCAGCCTCAATCGCTGTCTCGCCTTTGTCGATCCCACCCTGCGGCATCTGCCAGTAGCCTTCCGGATCATCGACCCGCCGGGCAACAAACACCTCTCCGGTGCGGTTCATCAGCGTAATGCCCACACAGGGACGATAAGGGCGGTCAGCCAGTGCAATTTCAGACATTCAGGAGAACCTTCAGAGGATTTTCTGTTTATTGGCCAGAGCCGATAACGGCACCACATCGATCCCTGCCTTGCGGGCCAGCGCGATCCAGTTATGCAGCCGCTCGAAGGTCGAGGGATAGGCATGACCAACCGCCACCGCCACCCCGTTATTGCGCACGATCTGTTCCAGCCGGGCCAGCTGGGCATCGATGGCCTTGCGGCTGGGCACGCTATCCAGAATCACATCGGCCCGGGCAACCGGCGCCCCGGCCTGAACCGCCATGGTCGGCACTGCCCTGCCCGCCTCGACAGAACCATCAATCATCATCAGCCCCCGTTCCTTGAGGGCCGCGACCACAGGCAGCAGTTTTTCCCGGTTGGCCGTGAACCGCCCGCCGGTCAGGGTCGCAACACCGATATAACCGGTGGCCGCAGACAATGTCGCCTCCAGCCGCTCCAGGTTTTCCTTGTCCGGAACAGTGGTCAGCAGGGTATTCGGGCCGGGATCGTTAAGCGGGAAATTTTCCGGTTCCATCGGCAGATCAATCAGCACTTCATGGCCAATTTCACGGGCCTGTGTCACCCAGCGCGACAGATTACGTTCCGTCGAGGAGAAAGCGAGGGTGACTTCCGGCGGCAGATTACGGATCGCGGTTTCCGTCGCCAGTTTGTTCATGCCCAGTTGCACAATGACGATGGCCACCTTCGGGCGACCGGTATCTGCGGTTGCCGGGCGGGCATAATGTTTCCAGACCTCACGGCCATCCGAAGCGATCCGCGGCAAATCACCCTGCGGTGCTTTCTCCGTCAGGGCCGGGTCAACCGGGGCCAGCGGGTCAGGGTCGGTCGTAAAGGCATTCAGATCCTCAAACCGGGGAGGTGTCTCCGGATAGACCTGATTGGCGGGCAGGATTGATGCGACAGTCACAGCCGGTTTTGGTGCTGCTTTCGGCACCGGCGGTTCGTCCCCGGTGGATTTTGCTTCCGGCGCCACGAAAGTCTCCGGCTCCGGTTTCTCGGCAACCGGTTCCGCTGCGGTATGTTCTGTTGTTGCCTGGTCCCCGCTCCCCTGTCCGGCTTCCGGCTTCGGAGAGGCGATGGCGTGGTCGCCGCTTTCGGCTGATCCCATCTCGGGTGGTGGTGCCAGCAGTTGCGGTGCCTGCTCGCCGGTCATTTTTTCCGGTTCAGGCTCGGGAGGAGGGGCAGCCGGAGCATCCCCCGGTCGCCGTTTGGGGGGCAGGCGCAGTTCAGCGCGGGGGCCGAAATGTATCGTCCCGTCCGGCATCTCCGTGGCAATCGTTTCTACCGGTTCCGATGGCATGCCGTGATCGCCGGCAGCGGCATCTTGCTTGTCGCCTTCGGCCATCTCCGGCTCAGGGCCGCTGAACAGGGCCGAAAGCCCGTAGGCCCCGCCGCCCAGCACAACCAGCCCCACAAGGCCGATACCCACGATATGCTTGCCGGCAAGTTTCTTCTTCGGTGCGTCGCCAATACGACCGGAAATCGCATCTGCCGCGCCCGGCGCATCCCCTGCCTTCTTCCTGCCAAGCCCGGGCAGGCTGAACTTCGGAAGGGATATGCCGGGCATTTTCACCATGACATCAGATCCGGACGGACCGTGATCAGTTCGCCGCCCGTCCGCCGAACAGGGCAATGCCGCGGATCAGATCAATGGCCCGGGCAAGCTGATAGTCCGTCGGCTGAGCCGTTTCACCGGTCACCGGCTCATTATCATTGGCCGGCTTTTCGTCCCCGTCCTGATCGTTGATCAGGCTGTTGCGAAGATCGGCTTCACTGGTCCGCTGGGGAGCGTTGATTTCTTCCAGCCGGGCCTGTGCAACCTGAATGTCCGGTTCGATACCCTTGGCCTGAATCGACCGGCCTGACGGGGTATAGTAACGCGCCGTGGTCAGCCGGATGGCCCCGTAACCGGTCAGCGGAATAATCGTCTGTACCGATCCCTTACCGAAGCTTTTTGTTCCCATGATGACACCACGGCGATGATCCTGCAGGGCACCTGCGACAATTTCCGAAGCCGAGGCCGAACCACCATTGATCAGCACGACCACCGGCTTGCCATCAATCAGATCGCCGGGGCGGGCATTATAGCGGCTGCTCTGCTCATGATCGCGGGGCCGTGTTGATACGATCTCGCCTTTTTCCAGGAAGGCATCGGAAACGGCAATTGCCTGATCCAGCAGACCGCCGGGATTATTACGCAGATCGAGGACATAGCCGACAATGTCACCGGTTGCCTGTTCCTTGACCCGCTGAATGGCCTTTTTCAGGCCTGACTCCGTGTTTTCCGTGAAGGAGGTGATCCGCAGATAACCGACATTACCTTCAACCCTCTGCCGGACTGACTCTACCTTGATGATGGCGCGTGTCAGCGTGACATTGATCGGATCCGGCGTTCCCTCACGACGGATGACCAGTTTGATATCGCTGTCCACCGGGCCACGCATTTTCTCAACGGCCTGATCCAGGGTCATGCCCATGATCGCTTCGCCATCCAGATGGGTGATGAAATCACCGGCCTTGATCCCGGCGCGAAAGGCAGGAGTATCGTCAATCGGTGAGATCACCTTGACCAGCCCTTCTTCCATCGAAACCTGAATACCCAGCCCGCCAAAGCGGCCCCGGGTCTGCACCTGCATATCCTGAAAATTCTTGGCGTTCAGAAAACTCGAATGCGGATCAAGCGAGGTCAGCATGCCATTGACAGCGGCTTCCAGTAATTCCTCATCTGATACTTCTTCGACATAGTCGGCGCGGATGCGTTCAAACACATCGCCAAACATGTTCAGCAGCCGATAGGTTTCGTCGCTGTTGGTTTGCTGTGCCCGGGCTGCATTCTGCTGCAGCGCAAAGGGAGCGGCGACCGCCATCGTTGCGATGACGAGAAAGGCGATGACGTACTTGCGCATTATCCACCTGCATTGTTGAGGTTGGCTGCCAGCCAGGGTGTCGGGTTTATAGGCTGGGAGTCCTTACGAAACTCTATATATAGGCGCGGCGCGCCGGAATTCTCGTCCTGAGTCATAACACCGACGGGCTCTCCCGCCAGCAACCATTGTCCCACGACACTGTCGATGCGTCCGAGCCCCGCCAGAAGGCTATGGTAGCCTTCGCCATGCTCAATGATCAAGAGACGCCCGTACCCGCGAAAATCACCGGCATACAGCACCAGCCCGTCATGGGGTGAGACCACCTGTGCCCCATATCGGGTCTGCAGGGTCATGCCCCGGCTGGTCCGGCCATCCGACGTTTTCTCGCCATAACGCTCAACCAGGCGCCCGCGGGCGGGCAGAGGCAATGCCCCCTTAACCGTACTGAACGGCTGGCCTGCATCCGGCACCGCCAGACTGTCACCACCAGAGGACAGGGCCGCCGTTGTGGTCTTCCGCGAAGGCAGGTCACGGGGAGCGGCAACCGGGGCCGCCTTTTCCAGACTGCTGATCAGGTCACGCAGGTTATCCGCCTTGGCTGCAAGGCTTTCGGCGCGACGGGCGACCTTATCGCTTTCCGCCCGCATTTCCGTGCTCAGTTGTGCCTTGCGGGCAACCAGTCGTTCCAGAATCTGCTGTTCAGCGGTCAGCGACTGGCTGTTGTCGTCAAGCGCATCACGCCGCTGGCGAATATCCGCCCGCACCTGGCCAAGCGATGCCAGTTCGGCTTTCAGATCCTTCGCTTCAGCTTCAATAGCCGGGACCGCCGATCGCAACAGAATCGCGGCACGGACCACTTTCACCGGTTCACCCGGCCGGCCGATCAGGGCATCCGTCGGGCGACCGGCAAATCTTTGCAGCGCCGTCAGCACGCCAATCATCTGCCGCTCACGCTTGCTCAGGGTGGTCAGAATACTGGCCTCATCCGCCCGCAGTTCGCGGAGCTGGCGCTCCAGCAACGAGGCATTCTCCTCATAGCTCTGTGCACTTTTCGCTGCCCGGACGAGCTGGCTGCGGACAATCCGCAGTTCCCGGTCCAGACTTTCGGCCTGCTTCTCAAAATTCTGCCGTTCCCGGTTGGTTTCCTGCAGCGCACGCTCGACTTCCTTGAGCTGCTTCTGGGGTTCAGCCGCAAACAACGAAGGTGCCGGCGCCGACAGGATCAGCGCCGCAATCAGCAATGAGAGATCAGGCCGTGGCACGTTGCTCCCCGGCCGGGGCCAGCAATGTCGTCCCGGTCATGGCCGCCGGCTGTTCCAGCCCCATCAGATGCAGCAGGGTTGGCGCCACATCGGCCAGTCGCCCGCTTTGCAGACCGGCACACCAGTCCGGCCCGTTCACCAGCACCAGCGGCACCCGGTTCAGGGTATGCGCGGTGTGCGCCTGCCCGGTCTCTGCATCCTGCATCTGCTCTGCATTGCCGTGATCCGCTGTTACCAGCATGGAGCCACCGGCAGCAACCAGCGCAGCTTCGATCCGGCCCAGCGAGGCATCAACCGTCTCAACCGCGGTAATGGCCGCCGACAAGATGCCGGTATGACCGACCATATCCGTATTCGCGAAATTCAGAATGATCAGGTCAAATTTGCCGGATTCGATTGCCTCGACAACCCGGTCTGTGACTTCCGGTGCCGACATCTCCGGCTTCAGGTCATAGGTTGCCACATCCGGTGACGGCACCAGAATGCGCTCCTCACCCTCATAGACCCGTTCCTCGCCACCATTGAAGAAGAAGGTGACATGCGCATATTTCTCGGTCTCGGCGATCCGCAACTGGCGTCGCCCGGCGCGGGAAACCACCTGACCCAGAATATCTTCCAGCACGACCGACGGGAACAGGGTCGACAGGCGGTCATTCAGGTCCGTTGCATATTCAACCATGCCGGTACAGGCCGCGAAGCTGATCTGCCGGTCACGTTCAAAACCGTCAAAATCCGGATCAACCAGACTGCGGAGAATTTCCCGCGCCCGGTCGGCCCGGAAATTTGCCATCAGCAGGCCATCGCCATCCATCATGCCGGCGTAATCGCCAACCACGGAGGCGGCGACAAATTCGTCCGACTTACCCTCGTCATAGGCTGCCTGAACCGCAACTTCTGCTGTCGCAACTGGCGCCCCCTGCCCCAGCGTCATCACCGACCAGGCCTGACTGACCCGGTCCCAGCGATTGTCGCGGTCGAGCGCGAAGTAGCGTCCGGTGACGGTCGCAATGCAGCAGTCCTCCAGACCGCTGATGGCATCGGAGAAGCGACCCAGAAAACCAAGGGCGCTCTGCGGGGGTGTATCCCGGCCGTCTGTAAAGGCATGAACACGAACCGGAATACCCGCCGTTGCCAGTATCCGGCAGAGCGCTGCCATCTGATCCTGATGCGAATGTACGCCGCCCGGCGACATCAGCCCCATGATATGCGCCACCCCGCCAGAGGCTTTCATCCGGGTAATGAAATCACCCAGCACCGGGTTCCGGGCCAGACTTCCGTCTGCAACAGCGGCATCAATGCGCGGCAGGTCCTGCATGACGACCCGGCCTGCGCCAAGATTCATATGGCCGACTTCCGAATTGCCCATCTGCCCGGCAGGCAGGCCAACCTGCTGTTCGCTGGCGTCCAGCTGGGCCCGCGGGCAGGTGGCTGTCAGCCGGTCCCAGACCGGCGTACTGGCTTGTAAAACCGCGTTGTTTTCGCGGTCCGCTCGGTCGCCCCAGCCGTCCATGATGCACAGGACAACAGGGCGGGGTATGGATGCTTGTTCTGTCATATGCCGTATATAACCCCTCTGCACCGGATACGGTAGCCCCGGTATTCGATTTGCCGGGGGCTCACGCAGGCTTTATCAGGGAGGAATGATCAGCCCGCGCATTCAATCCAACTGGCCTGCTGCCGTCACCGTCGCCGGATTGTTCTTCGGCTATGTTTTTGTTCAGCGTGTGGCACCCGGCGTCATGGTCACCGACCTGATGCGCGATTTTGATGCCAGCGGTGCCGTGATGGGCAATCTCTCGGCATTTTATTTCTATTCCTATGCCAGCCTGCAGATTGTCGTCGGCGCCATGATGGACCGTTTTGGCCCCCGGCGTCTGATGACATTCGCCGCCCTGATCTGCGGCGCAGGCAGTGTCCTGTTCTCGGTCGCCGACAGCCTGGCACTGGCCTATGCCGGGCGTCTGATGATCGGTATTGGTGCCGCCTTCAGCTTTGTCGGGGCGCTGACCGTCATTCATCAGTGCTGCCCGCCGGAGAAGTTTTCGTTTCTCAGCGGCATTGTTCAGGCCGCCGGCATGGGTGGTGCCCTGCTGGGGCAGGCCCCGCTCGGTCTCTGGGTCGATGCCTCCGGCTGGCGTGATCCCCTGCTGTTCGGCGGGCTGTTTGCCGCACTGGTTGGCCTTGCCGCCTGGATGGTGCTGCGCGATCCGCCCGGACAGAACGAGACAAGCGAACCGGTGACGGGGAGCATGTTCAGCGGGCTGGTACAGGTCTGCCGCAATCCCCAGACATGGCTTGCTGCCATTGTCGGCGGCACCCTGACTGCGCCGATGCTGGCCTTTGGCGGGTTGTGGGGTGTGCCATTCCTGCAAAGTATCTATGGCTATGACCGGCCAACAGCCGCTGCCGTCACCGGAGCCCTGTTCATTGGCTGGGGCGTTGGTGCGCCGGTGACCGGCTGGCTGTCCGACCGCTGGGGCCGTCGCCGGCCCATTCTCTTCGCCGGGGCTGTCAGCATGACCGTCGCGCTGGCACTGGTGGTCTGGCTGCCACCTCTGCCGGTGACCGTTCTGGTATTGCTGCTGGCCATTAACGGTTTCGGGTCGTCCTCCATGATCCTGACCTTCGCCGCGGCCAGGGCCAGCAACTCTGCCGCGTCAACCGGACTGGCGCTGGGTATCGTCAATACCTGCGTTGTCGGATCCGGCGCCATCGCCCAGCCCCTGCTCGGCAGCATTCTGGATTTCAACTGGACCGGTGACATGCTGGACGGCGCACGGATCTATCACGCCGAAGCCTATCAGCTTGCTTTCCTGCCACTGCTGATCACCGGGCTGATCGGCGCGTTCTGCGCCCTGCGGCTCAGCCCCCGAGAACATATTCCAGCCCGCACAACAGAACGAAGCTGATCACCCCGAGCCCGGCCATGTAGGAGAGGTTCCGCCCGTAGGCGATACCTTTTGCCGGAACATTATAGACCCTTGCCGCCAGCACCACGGACAGCGACGACAGTGCCAGCATTGATCCGCACATCCATGCGTAAAGCAGGACAAGACCGGATACCAGCGGTGCCAGCCCCGGCTCGAACCCCTGCAGAATCGGCACGAACACGGCTGCCGTGACAATCGGATGCAGGGTCATCATTGCCGCCATCAGGCTGAGCAGCATCAGCACGCCGACAACCAGCATCGGCGGCAAGGACATGAATATTGCATTGGTCAGCAGAAGGTCGAGAACACCGCTGGCCTCAATCGCCTTGCCCAGCATCATTGCGCTGGAAAACAGCAGCAGGTCATTGCCAAGACTGTCCAGCCCGTCCCAGGCGCTGTGCACAATCGGACGGAGTTTTCCGCCAAGCCGGAAGATGACCCAGCCAAGACAGAGCAGCGGCATGAAGATGGCAACCGTGCGGATCGTGCCGAGTGTCGTCAGGCTGGCAATCGCCGTCACGATAATCGTCGCGGTTCCCAGTGGCAGGATCAGCGGGCCAAAACCGATCAGGGCCAGTTTGACCCCGCGGGCCGCACCGGGCGGGCCGAATGCGGTCACACCCAGCAACAGGCCGATGGCCGACAGGGGAAATCCTGCGGCAACAATCTGCCATAACGGTAATTCCGGCCAGGCTGTCAGAACAAAGGCCATGCCGACCGTAAAGGGAGACCAGTACAGAACAAGGCTGGTACCACGACAGTTGGTCCGTGCCGCCCGGGCACGTTCCGCCAGATCCGCGTCGGCGGGAACCAGCGGCGCCAGTATCGGATAGGCACCGATAATCAGCGCCGATCCCAGAACATGGGCACCCAGAAACATGCCGCCGGTGCGTTCACCTTCCTTCATCTGCTCGAACGCCTCGCGGCTTTGCCCGACCTCGGGACTGGCCTGAACCGTCGCCCGGACAAACTGGATGGCCGGCAGGAAGAAAGTGAAGATCAGCGCAAATGCAACACCGTCATAAAGTACCGACCAATGGCCGGTATAGAGCGTAATTGCGAGCGCCAGCGCGCCGACGACGAAGCTGATAATCATCGTATCCGGCCGGCAGCGGCCCGCCAGAACAGACAGCACCAGATAGACGATCAGCAGGATAACGCCGGCCAGAACCGGTTCCGGTCCGTCGGCGACGACGCGCAGTAATCCGACGCAGAACAACAGCGTCATTAAAATACGAAGTGCGAGAACAGTCAGGAGATGCATTTAGGAGGTTGTCCGCTAGATAAGACATTTATTTACCCCTCTCTAACTTGTCCGGGCAAATAAAGCCATAGAACAAGCGCTTGCATTAATCGGTCAGGCTGACGTTAATTGTGGCAAGTGACGAAAAGTCACATCGAATAAACGCGTGAAATTTCACGCGATCAGGGGAGAGACGGGACGGATGGCGTATATTTCGCTGGCTGGCAAAACTCGATTCCGACGCAAAAATCTCAGGCACCTTTCCTGTGGAGGGGTGAGATGAGCCTGTCGAAACCTGAATTCTGCGATGTCAGCAGATATGACACTTTCCCGAAAGTGCTGGCCTACAACGCTGCCAACTGGCCCGGCGAAGTTGCCATGCGCGAGAAAGATTACGGCATCTGGATCGAATATACCTGGTCCGATTACAATACTGCCGTAAAGCAGATCGCGATGGGCCTCCGGGAACTGGGATTTCAGCGCGGTCAGGTTGTCGGCATGATCGGCGATAACCGGCCGGAATGGATCCAGTTTGAAATCGCCGGTCAGGCGCTCGGCGGCATGAGTATCGGCATCTATCGCGACTGCATGGCCGATGAGGCGGATTACCTCATCAATTATGCTGAACTGACCATGATCATGGCCGAGGATGAAGAGCAGGTCGACAAGCTGCTGGAACTTGGCGACCGCATCCCGTCAGTACAGAAAATCTTTTATGATGACCCACGGGGAATCGAGAAATACGACGACCCCCGGCTGATGAAACTGTCGGATCTGAAGGCACTGGGCGACAAGCGGATTGCCGCCAGCCCGGACGAGTATGATCAGGAGGTAGCCCTCGGCAAAGCGGAAGACGTGGCTATCCTTTGCACCACGTCGGGCACGACCTCACGGCCAAAACTGGCCATGCTGCAGGGCGGACCGTTTCTGAAACACTGCGTCGCCTATCTGACGAAAGATCCGAAACTGCCAACCGACAACTACTGCGCCGTCCTGCCCCTGCCCTGGATCATGGAGCAGGTCTATGCCATCGGGCATTCCCTTGTCTGCCGGAACATCGTCAATTTTGTCGAAGAGAACGACACGATGATGGCCGATATGCGCGAGATCGCCCCGAATTTTGTGCTGCTGGCTCCGCGCACCTGGGAAGCACTGGTCGCCGATGTACGAACCCGGATGATGGATGCCAGCGACTTCAAGCAGAAGCTGTTCAACTGGGGTGTCGAACGGGGAATGAAAGCTTTCGCGGAAGGACGCCGGGACTGGCTGGCCGACTTCCTGCTGTTCAATCCGCTCCGTGACCGGCTTGGTCTGGGGCAGGTCACCTCTGCGGCGACCGGTGGTGCGGCACTGGGACCGGAGACCTTCAAGTTCTTCCTCGCCATGGGTGTGCCGCTGCGCCAGCTCTATGGTCAGACCGAGCTGGCCGGAGCCTATACCCTGCATGAGCCGGATGATGTCGATTTTGATACGGTCGGTCTGCCTTTCGACAACACCGAGATCAGAATCGATAATCCCGACCCGGAAGGCGTCGGCGAGATTGTCACCCGCACCGGCGGGATGTTCCTCGGTTTCTACAAGAATCAGGAAGCCACCGACGCCGATGTGAAGGATGGCTGGATGCATACCGGCGACGCCGGTTATATCCGCCCGAAAGACGGCCATCTGGTGGTTATCGACCGTATCGCCGATCTGGCCGAGACCAACCACGGGATCCGCTTCTCTCCGCAGTTCATTGAGAACAAGCTGAAGTTCTCACCTTTCATCGGTGAGACGGTCATTCTGGGCAACAAACGGGATTACCTCACCGCAATCCTCTGTATCCGCTTCGATATTGTCGCGAAATGGGCCGAACAGAATGCGGTCAGTTTTACCAACTACACCAACCTGTCAGCCCGCCCGGAAGTCTATGACATGATCGAGCAGGAAGTCCGGCAGGTGAATGCCACCCTGCCCGAAGCCCAGCGTGTCCGGAAATTCCTGCTGCTCTACAAGGAGCTGGATGCCGATGACGGCGAGCTGACACGTACCCGGAAAGTCCGGCGCAGTGTCGTCAATGAGCGCCATGCGGACATCATCGACACGCTCTATTCCGACCGGAAATCTGTCCATGTCGACACCGAAATCACGTTTCAGGACGGCGCGAAGTCCCGCATCGTCACTGATCTCGTGGTCGTTGACCTGGGACAGGATGGCGGTGTCGCAGACGAGAGCGGGATGAGGAAATCAGCATGAGCAGAGGCGACCTGAAAGAAGGCGACGTTCTCCTCGCCGTGGAAAACATCTCCCTGTCCTTCGGTGCAGTACAGGCGATTTCCAACGTCACCTTCGATATCCGCAAGGGCGAGGTCAGGGCCATCATCGGACCGAACGGGGCCGGCAAGACCTCGATGCTGAATGTCATCAACGGGTTTTATCATCCGCAGGAAGGCACGATCACCTTTGCCGGCAAGACCCGCTCCAGAATGCTGCCGCATGAAGCCGCCGCACAGGGTATCAGCCGGACCTTCCAGAATGTTGCCCTGTTCAAGGGGATGTCGACCCTCGACAACATCATGACCGGCCGGGTGCTGAAACAGAAAGCCTCGCTGATTGAACAGGCGTTTTATTTCGGTCGCGGCCGCAGCGAGGAAATCGAGCACCGGGAATTCGTCGAGAACATCATCGATTTCCTGCAGATTCAGGCCATTCGCAACCAGCCGGTCGGACGCCTGCCCTATGGTCTCCAGAAACGGGTCGAGTTCGGACGGGCGCTGGCGGCAGAACCGGAACTGCTGCTGCTGGACGAACCGATGGCCGGCATGAACCTCGAAGAGAAAGAGGATATGAGCCGCTATATCATGGAAGTCCGCGAACAGTTCGGCACCACCGTCGCCCTGATCGAACATGATATGGGCGTTGTCATGGATCTGTCCGACCGCGTGGTCGTGCTGGATTACGGCAGACAGCTTGCTGACGGCACACCGGACGAGGTTTCAGCCAGTCAGGAGGTCATTGATGCTTACCTGGGGGTATCCCATGACTGATCACCGGATGATGATCTGCGGAGGGGCGGCAAGATGATTTTTTTCCTTGAAACCGTTATCAGCGGCCTGATGGCCGGGGTCATGTACGCACTTGTCGCCATCGGGTTTGTCCTGATCTTCAAGGCCTCCGGGGTCTTCAACTATGCGCAGGGCGTGATGGCTCTGTTCGCGGCGCTGACCCTGGTCGGCGTGATGGAGAAATTCGGCGTCTCGGCCTGGGTGGCTATCCCCGTGACAATGGGCGTGATGATCATTGTCGCCTACATGGTCGACTATTTTATCCTGCGCCATCTGGTAAATGAACCGCCGATCATTCTGTTCATGGCGACCATCGGCCTGGCCTATGTGCTGGAAGGTGTCGGCGACATCATGTGGGGGTCCGACGTCAAGGTGCTGGATATCGGCCTGCCGTCCGGGGCCAGCGACTACCTGCTCGACAACTACAACCTCTATATCGAGAAGCTGGAAATCGTCGCTGCTGTGGTCGCCGCCGTGCTGGTTGTGGTGCTTGCTTTCTTCTTCCAGAAAACCCGTGTCGGCCGGGCACTCCGCGCTGTTGCCGACGACCATCAGGCCGCCCTTTCGATCGGCATTTCCCTGCGTGGTATCTGGCGTATTGTCTGGTCTGTCTCGGGTTTCGTGGCGCTGGTTGCCGGCATCATGTGGGGGTCGAAATCAGGGGTGCAGTTCTCGCTGTCGCTGATTGCACTGAAAGCCCTCCCTGTCCTGATTCTCGGCGGCTTCACCTCGATCCCCGGTGCCATCGTCGGCGGCCTGATCATCGGTGTTGGTGAGAAAGTGGCCGAGATCTATGCCGGCCCCTATATCGGCAGTGCCATCGAAAACTGGTTCGCCTACATTCTCGCGCTCGCCTTCCTGCTGGTCAGACCACAAGGTCTGTTCGGCGAAAAAATCATTGAACGCGTCTAGGTCGGGAGCAAAAAATGTTCTATTTCGAATCCGGCCAGTTCAAGAAATCCTACCGCGAGGATCAGGCCATCCTTCCGATCCGTCAGGACCGGATCGGCATCGCTGTCATTATCGCAGTCGCCTTTGGCGGTGTCCCGTTCATCCTCAATGACTATCTGCTGAACGCGGTTTTCATTCCCGCTCTGGTCTATGCCCTCGCGGCCCTCGGGCTGAATATTCTCGTCGGCTATTGCGGTCAGATATCGCTCGGAACAGGGGCCTTTCTGGCTGTCGGGGCCTATTCATCCTACAAGCTGATGACCGCCTTCCCGGAGCTGAATTTCATTCTGGTGATCCTGCTCTCCGGCGGTGTGACCGCCGCTGTCGGGATGCTGTTCGGACTGCCGAGCCTCCGGATCAAGGGGTTCTACCTTGCGGTCGCAACCCTTGCCGCACAGTTCTTTATCATCTGGCTCTTCAACAAGGTCGGCTGGTTCTATAACGACAATGCCACCGGTCAGATATCGGCACCGCCGCGGGATGTCTTCGGCTTCCAGATCACCGGACCGGCAGCGCATCCCACAGCCACCTATCTGTTCGTGCTGACCTTCGTGACGTTCTTTGCCCTCGTGGCCAAGAATCTGGTGCGCAGCCGGGTTGGCCGGACCTGGATGGCCATTCGCGACATGGACATCGCCGCCGAACTGATCGGTATCCGGCCATTGCAGACCAAGCTGACCGCCTTCGGTGTGTCATCCTTCTATATCGGCATGGCCGGGGCGATGATTTTCACCATCTGGCTCGGGGCTGTGGAAGCCGGCGAAGCTTTCAATATCGATCAGTCATTCCTTGTTCTGTTTATGGTCATCATCGGCGGTCTGGGCTCGATCCTCGGATCCTTCCTCGGTGCGTTCTTCATGATCCTGATGCCGATTGCGCTGAAACAGACCATGGTTGACGGCCTTGGCATGACTGCGGTCAGCGCAAAACATATGGAATTTGTCATTCTCGGGGTGCTGATCCTGGTCTTCCTGATCATGGAACCGCATGGACTGGCCCGGCTCTGGCGTCTCGGAAAGGAAAAGTTGCGGCGCTGGCCGTTCCCGTACTGACCACGTCTTTACGCTGCCGGTGCTCTGAAACCCGTCAGTGTTCAAAAGCCGCATCATCAGAAGCGGCGCAAAAGGAGGAGAAAGAGATGAACCTTAAAGGACTGACTCTGGGTATCGTTGCTGCGGCATCGATCAGTATTGCCGGTGCTGCGACGGCTGCAGAACTGGTGATTCCGTCGATGGTTTACCGAACCGGGCCTTATGCCCCGAACGGCATTCCGTTCGCCAACGGCTATGGCGACTATTTCAACCTGCTCAACGCCCGTGATGGCGGTATCGGCGGCGTGCCGATCAATCTGGTGGAGTGCGAAACCGCCTACAATACCAAGCAGGGTGTGGAGTGCTATGAGAACACCAAGAATATCGGCTCCGGGGCGCTGGTTTATCAGCCGCTGTCGACCGGTATTACCTATCAGCTGATTCCAAAAGCAGCTTACGACCAGATTCCGATTTTCTCGATGGGCTATGGCCGGACATCGGCCTCCAACGGCAAGATCTTTCCGTGGGTCTTTAACCTGCCGGCAACCTACTGGGATCAGGCGACTGTTTTCGTGAAATATGTTGCCGAAAAAGAGGGCGGTCTGGACAAGCTGAAAGGCAAGAAGATCGCGCTGGTCTATCACAACTCCGCCTATGGCAAGGAGCCGATCCGGACGCTTGAAGTTGCCGCCGAGAAGTACGGATTTTCGCTGCAGCTGCTGCCGGTCGATCATCCCGGTCAGGAGCAGAAAGCCACCTGGCTGCAGATCCGTCGTGAACGGCCGGACTGGGTCTTCATGTGGGGCTGGGGCGTCATGAACCAGGTCGCTGTCAAGGAAGCCACCTCGATCCGCTATCCGATGGATCATTTCATCGGTGTCTGGTGGTCCGGCTCCGAAAACGATGTTGCCCCGGCGGGTGAAGCAGCCGATGGCTATCTCTCGGGTGCGTTCCATGCACCGGGCGACAATTTCCCGCTGCATGATGACATCAAGAAGTATCTCTATGACGCCAACAAGGGTCTCGGTGATCGCGACCGGATCGGCGAAGTGCTGTACAATCGTGGTATTGTCGCCGCGATGTGGACGGCTGAAGCAATCCGTAATGCACAGAAGATCCACAACACCGCCGAAGTAAACGGTGCCATGGTGCGCGACGGCTTCGAGCAGCTGAATGTCGATGAAAAGCGCCTGACCGAGCTTGGTCTGCCGGGCTTCACCATTCCGGTGAAGGTGACCTGCGCCAACCATGGTGGTTCCGGTAATGTCGCCCTGCAACAGTGGGACGCAAAGGCCGGAAAGTGGAAGATCGTGACGAAGTTCTATGAACCGATGCGCGACATTACCGGTCCGCTGATTGCCGAAGATTCCGGTTCCTATGCCGCTGAGAACGGCATTCCGGAACGGGAATGCAGCTGATCGCCTGCTGATCCGCTTTGCTGAATAGAAAAAGAAGGACGCCATGAGCACGGGTGCCAATAAAATACTCGAGATCAATAATATCGAGGTCATTTATGACCACGTCATTCTCGTGCTCAAAGGCGTCACACTGGAAGTGCCCGAGGGGGGTATCATTGCCCTCCTCGGCGCTAACGGCGCCGGTAAGTCGACGACGCTGAAATCGATTTCCAACCTGCTGCAGGTGGAACGCGGTGAAGTCGTGAAAGGCTCAATCAGCCTGAACGGCGAAACCATCAACGGCATCGGCGCAACCGAAGTCGTCAAACGCGGCTGTGTCCAGGTAATGGAAGGCCGCCATTGTTTTGAACATCTGACCATCGAGGAAAACCTCCTGACCGGGGCCTATATCCGCGGCTACGACCGCAAGGGCATTCAGGCTGACCTCGAAATGGTCTACAGCTATTTTCCGCGGCTCGAACAACGCCGCAAGTCACAGGCCGGCTATACCTCCGGCGGTGAACAGCAGATGTGCGCGATTGGCCGCGCCCTGATGGCCAGACCGAAACTGGTCCTGCTGGACGAACCCTCCATGGGTCTGGCCCCGCAACTGGTCGAACAGATCTTCGAAATCATCCGGAAACTGAACACCGAACAGGGTGTCTCCTTCCTGCTGGCCGAACAGAACACCAACCTGGCGCTGCGCTATGCCAGCTACGGCTATATTCTGGAGAATGGCCGTGTGGTGCTGGATGGCGAGGCGTCGGAACTGATGGAAAACGAAGATGTGAAGGAATTCTATCTTGGCGGTGGCGGTGACGAGCGCCGCAGCTTCAAGAATCTGAAAAGCTACAAACGCCGTAAACGCTGGCTGTAGATCAGAATATCCATCATTTCAGGATAGCATTTGAGAGGGGCCGGGCGTGAACGAGCATTATGATAATCTGGAAACCCGGTCGGCAGATCAGCGTGCTGCCGACATGGCACAGGAACTCCCGGCCATCATTGCCCATGCAAAGGCATCGGCACCGGCTTATGCCGCCCTTCTCGCCGATCATGACCCGGCAGAAATTACCAATCCGGAAGCACTGGCCGCCCTGCCACTGACCCGCAAAAGCGATCTGATCGAACAACAGGCGGCAAATCCTCCCTTCGCCGGGCTGACCGCTGTTTCTGCCGGTGATCTGGCCTGCATCTACCAGTCACCGGGGCCGATCAATGACGCGGAAGGACGGGATGCGGATTACTGGCGGGTTGCCCGTGCGCTGTTTGCGGCAGGGTTTCGCCGGGGTGATATTCTTCATAACTGTTTCGCCTATCATTTCACCCCGGCCGGCGCGATGATCCAGACCGGCGCGCAGGCACTTGGCTGTGCCGTCTTTCCCGCCGGGCCCGGACAGACAGAACAGCAGATACAGGCAATCCGCTCCCTCTCCCCTGACGGCTATGCCGGGACACCTTCTTTTCTGAAGATCATTCTGGAAAAAGCCGACGAGATAGGGGAATCCCTGCCGTCGCTGAAACGGGCACTGGTCGCCGGTGAGGCCCTGTTCCCGGCGGTCCGGCAGGGCTTTGCCGATCGCGGCATTGCGGTGCGTCAGTTCTATGGCACCGCCGATCTGGGCAATATTGCCTATGAATCAGAATCGCAGGAGGGCCTGATCGTCGATGAAGGTGTAATCGTCGAGATCGTACGCCCCGGCACCGGCCAGCCGGTCGCAGAAGGCGAGGTCGGCGAGGTTGTGGTCACCACATCCGCCCATGCCTATCCGCTGATCCGCTTTGCCACAGGTGACCTGTCCTGCTTCCTGCCCGGCGTCAGTTCCTGTGGCCGGACCAACAAACGCCTGAAAGGCTGGATGGGCAGGGCCGACCAGGGCACCAAGGTCAAAGGCATGTTCGTCCATCCGCCGCAGGTCGCCGCCATTATCAGCCGCCATCCGGAAATCATCCGTGCCCGCCTTGTTGTCACCGGTGACAACAATACGGACATCATGACCCTGACCTGTGAAACCGATAGCGGTGGTGACAGCCTGCGCGAGGCTATCACCGCCTCCATCCGCGCTGTCACCAAACTCGGCGCGGAGGTTGATTTTACCACCCCCGGCGCATTGCCCAACGACGGCATCGTTATCGAAGACGCCCGCAACCGGTAATCCCGCCGCACCACGCCAGAAAGGATCTCCCAAGCGAATTCCGGGGTAAGGGGCATTTATCGCAGGCCAGATCGCTGAAAGAAGTTTGCATTATTTACGGAACAATCAATAATACGTAAATTATGCAGAATTTTGCAGAGTCCTTTAGCCTTGCCTTTGATCTGCTGATCTCGCTGGATGCGGACCTGCTGGAAATTGTCGGCCTGTCCATGCATGTCAGTCTGGCAGCGATGGGCTTTGCCTGTGCCATCGGCTTTCCGATTGGCGCGCTGGTGGCCATCACCCGGTTCCCGGGCCGGGGTGCGGTTATCATTCTGATGAATGCGCTGATGGGCCTGCCGCCCGTGGTGGTCGGGCTGGTGGTTTACCTTTACCTCTCCCGCTCCGGGCCACTCGGCTGGCTTGGTCTGCTATATTCGCCGACAGCGATGATTATCGCCCAGACCATCCTGATTGCCCCGATTGTCGCCGCCCTGTCGCGGCAGGTGCTGGAGGATCTGCATGCCGAATATGACGAGCAGTTCCGCTCGCTGGGCCTGACCCGGTTACAGACCATCGGAACGCTACTTCAGGATGCCCGCTATTCCCTGCTGACCGTGGCACTGGCCGGGTTCGGCCGGGCAATTGCGGAAGTCGGCGCCGTCATCATTGTCGGGGGCAATATCGATCATCTGACGCGGGTCATGACCACGGCAATTGCGCTGGAAACCTCAAAGGGTGATCTGGCGCTGGCGCTGGCGCTTGGCATCATCCTGCTGGCCATCGCCCTCAGCGTGAATGCCTGTGTCATGGGGTTGCGGATGACGGCAAGGCGGTATGCCTATGCCTGATGACCAGACCATGACCCCGCCCCAGTCGAATATACAGCACACCCCGCTGGTTTCCGCATGGGAACTGACACTGGCGATCGACGGGAAGCGGCTTATTGACCAGATCGAATTCTCCCTCGACCATCCGTCACGGACCATCATCCTCGGCCCCAATGGTGCCGGTAAAAGCCTGTTGCTGAAACTGATGCACGGACTGATTACGCCGACAGCCGGTGCCGTGCGCTGGCAGAAACGCCGGAGTGGCGAGTCGCGGCGTCAGGCAATGGTGTTTCAGCGGCCTGTCCTGCTGCGCCGATCCGTCGCCGCCAATCTGGATTTCGTTCTGAAGCGGCAGGGAAAAAGTGACATCGCTGATCGGCGGGAGGCGCTGCTGAACCGCATCGGGCTTGGCGACAGGGGCGCCCAGCCGGCCCGACTGCTGTCGGTCGGGGAACAGCAACGTCTGGCGCTGGCGCGGGCGCTGGCAACCGAACCGGAAGTCCTGTTTCTGGATGAGGCCACGGCCAGTCTGGACCCGGCATCTGTCCTGAAAATCGAAGAAATCGTGCAGGAAGTCAGCGCCGCCGGGGTGAAGGTGATTTTTGTCACCCATGACCTTGGACAGGCCCGGCGACTGGCCGACGACGTGCTGTTCCTGCATCGCGGGAAAGTCGCGGAACAGGCCCCTGCCGAACAGTTTTTCCGTCAACCCGCATCACCTGCCGCCGCCGCTTTTCTGGATGGCAGGATCGTTATCTGAACAACATTATTCGAAAAGGGAGAGCAAAATGGTAAATCTCAGAACCACAATGATCGCCGGAATGATCGGCCTGATTTCCGGGGTGGCACATGCCGCCGACCCCTCGATCATCGTCCAGTCCACCACGTCGACTGCCAATTCCGGGCTGTATGACTATCTGCTGCCCTCATTCAAGAAGAAGAGCGGTATCACCGTTAATGTAGTCGCGGTCGGAACCGGTCAAGCGATCAGGAATGCCCAAAATTGTGACGGTGACGTGCTGCTGGTACACGCGAAACCGGCCGAGGAAGCCTTCGTCAGAGACGGCTACGGCGTGAAACGTACCGACCTGATGTATAATGATTTTGTCATTGTCGGACCGAAAGCGGACCCGGCGGGCATCAACGGCATGAAAGACGTCACTGCCGCCCTCAAGAAAATCACGGAAGCTGCGGCACCCTTTGCCTCACGCGGGGATGATTCCGGAACACACAAGAAAGAACTCCAGCTCTGGAAAGCGGCCGGGCTGGACCCGAAAGCCGCATCCGGGAAATGGTATCGTGAAACCGGTTCCGGCATGGGGGCAACCCTGAATGCCGGCGTCGGCATGGGAGCCTATGTGATGACCGACCGGGCGACCTGGATCAGCTTCAAGAACAAGGCTGACTTTGAGATCATCGTTGAAGGCGACCGGAATCTGTTCAACCAGTACGGGGTCATTCTGGTGAACCCGGAGAAATGCCCGGAAGTGAAGCAGGCAGAGGGTCAGGCCTTTATTGACTGGCTGTTGTCAGAAGACGGCCAGAAAACCATTGGCAGCTATCAGATCGACGGCAAGAACCTGTTCTTCCCGAACGCCAAACCGGCATCCTGAAACCAGACTACAGACCGTTCAGACGGACCACGCCCAGTTCTGCGAGATCGTAACCACCGAGATCGCGGGCCTGGGCGGCAAAGTCCGGCTGACGGCAAAATGCCAGCAGGCTCTGCATCGGCGGGTCAAACCAGGCCCGCCGGTCAACCAGCAGGTCAAACCGTTCCTCAACCAGCGGAATAAAGCTCAGCCGGTGCTGACGGGCCAGACTGGCCAGCCCCAGCGCCGCATCTGCCTTGCCGTCACGCACCATCAGGACGGCATCCTGTTCACTGCGCACCGGACGGCTCATCTCCACATCCGACGCTGACAAACCCGCCTGTTTCAGCAGATGCAACAGCAGGCCCTGCGCACCGGCTTCGGGCTGGCGAGCGGCAATCTTCCGGCCAGCCAGCGACCTGATATCCGTGACCCTGCCAACCGCGGATTCCGACAGGATCAATCCGCGCTGTCGGCTGGCCCAGCCAATCAGCACCGCCTGCATTCCGGCGCAATAGGCCCCGGCTGCAACCCGGTTCCAGCTGTCACTTTCAGCGTCCAGAAGATGCAGACCGGTGGCGACACCCTGCCGGTCGGCAAAGCGCGTCAGACCATCCGTACTGGAATCAAACAACGCGGCCAGCCCGCAGCGGCTTTCCCGGATCGCCCAGTCCAGCAGAGGGTCATGACTGCCCAGCATCACCGTTGGCAGAGCCCCGGCTGTTTCCGGGCCGGAATGATGCTCTGCCAGCCAGGCAGAAATCGCCTCGCGCGGAAACAGCAGCTTACCGGTCGCCCGGGTGCAGGGCACCGTACCCGATGCGGCGAGGTCATAGACCTTGCGCTCCTTGATGCGGAGCAACTCGGCAAGTTCACTGGTTGTCAGATAATCAGACATCGGCGTGGCAGGACCAGACTGTTGAGCGTGCCCGAGTCTGGCAAATAGACTGTCCGACAGCAAGGCGCCCGGTCACCGGAGGCACAAAACAGGAAAGCCCCGGACAAAGTGACGTCCGGGGCTTTCACCAGCCCGCCTGTCCGGCGGGTCATAGACCCTGATCATGATCAGGCGCGGTTATTTTGCTGTGATAACACTCATCACAAGTTTGCCGTCGACCTTCACCGGCCCGTCTTCCTTGGCACCAAGGCTGTATTCGAAAATACCGGTTTTACTGCCGCCATTTTCGCCATGCAGCATCAGCATCAGCATTTCGCCCTTTTTCACCGGCTCGGTCAGAATAGCCGCAATATCGGTATTCTTGCCCATCTTGAGCGGGGCGTGACCAACAACCGGCCCCGGTTTTTTCGAGGCGTCGGTGCGATGGACAACCAGCCAGCCATTCGCATCAGCCATGATTTCGGAAGCGGTCACTGTCCCGGAGGAAACATCCTGGTCCGAGGCTTTGACAGCAAGCGCGTGATCAGCAGCATGCGCCGCACCGATAAGGGAGGTGGCGGTCGCGATGGTGATAAAGAATTTCTTGTTCAGCATGGATAAACTCCGTTTTCACATGTCAGTTTCAGCCCTGTGGAACGAGGTACGGCACAGATGTGCCATCTCCCCCGTTGCAGGCCAGCCCGCTTTGCGAACCTGATGAAGATACGGGGCTGTATTGACGGAGTTTCAGAAACCCGGAAAAATTTTGTTCCGGATCGTTCCCGGCAGACCGGGGCAGGCTTTAATTCGATGCTGGCAGCAGGTGTCCGTGCAGGGCCGGGCCTGTCGGTTTGCCGGTGGGAGAACCGCCGGGCGGCTCGATACTGATACCGAAAGTCGCCGACATGATCGATTCTCGTGTCAGTTCGGGCAGGCGTTTGCGGGTCGGGTTTTCGGGACCGGCCAGCAAGCCCAGAGATTGCGGTCCCTCACCCAGACCGTCAGCAATCATCCAGAGTTGAAACGCCTTGTCCTCTGCGGGCCGGGCTGCAACCGGGCGGATCGTCAGTTCCCGGGTTTCCAGATTGACTGACAGCAGGAACGACGGTGCCTGATCGCCTTCCTGAAACACTGCAACGAACTGCTGGTCGACCGGAATACGGGTCGCCTCACCATAGATGACAAAAGCGGCCAGACCAGCGGCGACGGCCCAGGCGGCAATAGCCGAGCGACGCCAGCGCCCGACCCGCCGATGCAGATGTACAACGGTATGGCCACCCGTTTCCGTCGCCGGGGCTGATGGCAGACGGGCCTGAATCCGGGCGAGCAGATCCGGTGAGGGTGCGGCATCCGCAACCTGATCGAGCAACGGCGACAACCGGTTTTCCCAGTCCCGGATCGCTGCATCCAGATCCGGACTGGTCAGGCGCAGGCGCTCGACATCGGCCCGCTCACGGGCGTCGAGTGTCCCCAGCACATATTCACCTGCCAGTTCGTCGAGAGTTTCCGGTTCCATATCGCTCATGACCCAAGGCATTCACGTAATTGTACCAGGCTCCGGCGGAGCCAGGTCTTGATCGTATTCACGGGCTGCCCGTACCTGTCGGCCAGTTCCTGCCGCGACATGCCGTTCAGATAAGCCTGCCGGACCATATCGGCACGGTCGGCTTCCAGACCGTCCAGACAGGCTTCCAGCTGTCGGGCATCCTCGCTTTGTTCCATTGCGTCCAGCGCCCCCGGTGTCTCATCGGGAATTTCCGGCAGGTCGTCATCGCCACCTACAATTGACAGCTGGTGTCGCCGAACCTCATCAATCGCCCGGTTGCGGGCAATCGTCGCCATCCAGGTGATCGGGGAGGCACGCTCGCGATCAAAGCTGCCCGCACGCTCCCAGATTCTGAGATAGACCTCCTGCAGCAGATCTTCCGCCCTGTCCCGTCGGTGCAAGATACGGAGCAGGATACCGAATAGTTTCAGGGATGTGGCATCATAGAGCGCCGCAAACGCATTCCGGTCACCCGCAGCCACCTGTGCCAGCAGATCAGCAACATCGCTGACGGTCCGGCCCCTCGGCAGCAGGTCTGTCATCTTCCGCTAGTCCCGATGCAGGACAAGAGCAGTCCAGCCGTCAATCCGAAACTGCCGGACGAGGCGAAGCCCGCGGGGGCGGTAAGCGGCAAGCACCCGCTGTTCCTGATGATTGAGCAGGCCGGAAAGCACCAGATTACCGCCGGGTGCCAGACTGGTAACGATATCCCCGGCAAGACGGATCAGCGGGCGGGCCAGAATATTGGCGACCACCAGATCATAAGGTGCCGTCTCACGGATTGTCGGATGCTTCAGCCCGTCCGTTGTCAGGCAGGTCAGCAGCGGCCCGACGCCGTTCTGCCAGGCATTCTCCTGTGCGACCTCCACCGCCACCGGATCAATGTCCGAAGCGACCACCGGTCGAAGATGGCGCTTGGCCACCGCCATGCCCAGAATCGCCGTACCGCAACCCAGATCCAGTGTGTATTCGGGACGGCGTTCATGGCGCGCCAGATGGTCGATCGCCATCAGGCAGGCCCGCGTCGTTGCATGTTCGCCCGACCCGAAAGCCGCGCCCGCATCCACCTTCAGGGCGATGCTGCCAACCGGCGGGCGTTCCGCCCAGTGTGAGCCGTGAACGAAAAACCGGCCGGCCTGCATCGGCGGGAAGCTTTGCAGATTTTCCATGACCCAGTCGGTGCCGGGTATTTCTTCGGTCCTGATCTGCGGCGGGGTAATCCGGCAGGCCGCAGAAATCACCGAAAGATCCGAGATAAAGGCGCGGACATCCGGCCTGTCCTGAAAAATGCTGGTGAAGCGCCAGAGGCCGGCGACTTCATCCTTCATCATCGCCATGCTGTCAGAGGCATCCGATATAAACTCGGCAAACATGCCCTCCATACCCTCCGGCACATCAAATTCAATACGCCAGACGGCAGCATGGACAGGTTTTCGGCTCATGGTTTTTCCACAAAAGAATCGATGACTTTTTTCACGCCGGCTTTCTCAAAACTGATCTCCAGCCGGTTATCCTCAACGGAGATCACCGCGCCATACCCGAATTTCTGATGAAACACACGCTCGCCGACATCAAAAGCGGCCTGGCGTTTTGGCCGGTCCGCCACTTCCCATGCCGAAGCCTCAATGGTTTTCCCGGCAAAGGGACGGCGTGTGGCAGCCGGGTTCCAGCCCCAGCTGTTGGTCTGCCGGTCCTTGAATCCCATCCCGGACATCCGGGTAACGTGATCTTCCGGCAATTCCTCAATAAAGCGCGATGGCAGGGCGCTTTGCCACTGGTTGTAAATCCGCCGGTTGGCCGCATGGAAGATTTTCGACAGGCGCTTGGCGCGGGTAATGCCGACATAGGCAAGACGGCGTTCTTCCTCCAGCCCGGCAACACCGCTTTCATCCAGTGCACGCTGATGCGGAAACAGCCCTTCTTCCCAGCCGACCAGGAAAACCGTATCAAATTCCAGACCCTTGGCTGCATGCAGGGTCATCACCGTGACTTTTTCGATATCGCCGGATTCATCATTCTCCATCACCAGCGAGATATGTTCGAGAAAGCCTTCAATGCTCTCGAACTCATCCAGCGCCGAAACGAATTCTTTCAGGTTCTCCAGCCGTCCCGGTGCTTCCGGTGACTTGTCGAACTGCCACATCTCCGTATAGCCGCTTTCTTCCAGCACGGTCGCCGCCAGCTCGCCGGAGGGCATACCGTTCAGCAGGCTGCGCCAGCGCAGGAAATTCTCAACCAGATCTGAGAGCGTCTTTCGGGCCTTCGGCTTCAGTTCCTCGGTCTCGACAATCAGCCTTGTGGCCTCAAACAGCGGTACACCTTTGGCGCGGGCCAGCATATGGACTTCCCGCATCGTTGCCGGACCAAGCCCGCGCTTCGGCTTGTTGATGATCCGTTCATAGGCGAGGTCATCATCTGGCTGGGCAACAAGACGGAGGTAAGCAATGGCGTCGCGGACTTCCATCCGCTCATAGAACCTTGGGCCGCCAATAACCCGGTAGGGAATACCCAGCGTTATCAGCCGTTCTTCAAATTCACGGGTCTGGAAGCCTGCACGCACCAGCACGGCCATTTCAGACAGCGGGATTTTCTTGCGTTGCAGGCTCTCGATCTCGTCACAGACGGTCCGGGCTTCCTCTTCGCCATCCCAGACGCTGTGAATCTCGACCTTCTCGCCATCATCAATGTCGGTCCAGAGTGTCTTGCCAAGCCGGTCGGTGTTGTTGGCGATGACCGCCGAAGCCGCACCAAGAATATGCGGGGTCGACCGGTAGTTCCGTTCCAGCCGCACCACGGTCGGGTTCGGGAAATCCTTCTCAAACCGCAGGATGTTACCGACTTCCGCGCCGCGCCAGGAGAAAATCGACTGATCGTCATCCCCGACACAGCAGATATTCCCCTTGTTCCCGGCCAGCAGGCGAAGCCACAGATACTGAGCAACGTTGGTATCCTGATATTCATCGACCAGCAGATAGCGGAAGCGGTGACGATATTCTTCCAGCACATCCGTATGTTCGGTGAACAGGGTCAGGCAATGCAGCAGCAGGTCGCCGAAATCTGCCGCATTCAGGGTTCGCAGCCGCTCCTGATACTGGGCGTAGAGTCTGGCGATCCGTCCGTCCGCCGCTTCACCGCCATCTGTCGAGTCGCTGACCTTGTCCGGCCCCTGACCACGGTCTTTCCAGCGCTGTATCACACCCATCAGACTCTGGGCCGGCCATTTCTTGGAATCGACGCCTTCAGCTTCCATCAGCTGTTTCAGCAACCGCTGCTGATCGTCCGTATCCAGAATGGTAAAGTTGGATTTCAGTCCGATCCGTTCTGCATGGCGACGCAGAATACGGACAGACAGGGAGTGAAAAGTACCAAGCCAGAGGCCCTCGATCGGGCGGCCCAGCATCCCGGCGATACGGTCCTTCATCTCGCGGGCGGCCTTGTTGGTAAAGGTCACCGCCAGAATTTCCCCGGACCGGGCTTTCTGCGTCGTCAGCAAATGCACAAAACGGGTGGTCAGCACCCGCGTCTTGCCGGTTCCCGCACCTGCCAGCACCAGCACGCCGCCTTCCGTGGTCACAACAGCCTCCCGCTGTTCCGGATTCAAACCATCCAGATAGGCGGGAGCGACAGGAGGAGCGACACTGCCGACGGGCGGCGCATCATCGAAATCCGAGAGGGCAAAAGGATCGGTCATATCGCCTCTATAGCATGGCATTCCGGCGTGGTTAATGCCGTGACGGAGTTTATTTTCGCATAGCCCGGCGCAGACGTGGAAGGTCAGGCTATCAGCCCAAGCGACGGCTGGTCAGGCCAGAGCGACGGCACCTCCCACCATGACTGAAGAATGGTGCTGTAGAGCTGACGAAAATCCGTCGTATATCGCAGATCGCCATTCTCCAGCGATGCCAGTGACGGAGCCTGACCATGAAACCCGCCCCGGACCCGGCCACCCAGCAGGAAATGCGGGGCCGCTGTCCCGTGATCAGTACCACCGGAACCGTTTTCGGCCGCGCGGCGACCAAATTCCGAATAGGTCATTACCAGTATCCGGTCCCACAGACCCGCCGCCAGCATTGACCCCCGGAAGGCGGCCAGCGCCGCGCCGACCTCCTCCAGCAGCCTGTGCTGCGTTGAAACCTGATTAATGTGCGTATCAAATCCGCCAAGCGTCACCTTGATGACGGCAACCTGTGCCTGTCCCGCAATGACCCGCGCCGCCAGTTCAAGCTGCTGACCAAGCCCGGTCTTCGGGAAGGCAAGGCCCGGGGCTGTTGCAGCAATGCCGTCACCGGCCAAACCTGCCGCCGCACGGTCGATCTCTGCCTGCACCCGGACAATATGCTGCAGGACAGGGTTTGATCCGGCTTCTGCCGACAGTGCCGGACTGCGTTTTGCATCCCTGACAAACCGACCGGGGTTGCGCAGTTCAACAAACCGCTTCGCACCGGCCAGCGGTCCGGCTCCGTCATGCCCCAGCACCAGCCCTTCTGTCGTAAAATCGCCGGGCGGCGCTTCCCGGCTGAACAGCTGTGCCAGCCAGCCCTGTGTCAGCACCTCGGCAGAATCAGATGCCGTGTCCCAGATATCGATGGACCGGAAATGACTGCGGTCCGGATCGGGATAACCGACACCCTGCACCACCGCCAGGTCCCCGTCCCGCCAGGCCGGCATCAGTGATGCCAGCGCCGTATTCAGGCCAAACCGTTCATCCAGCCGGGCCAGCCGGTCGCCGGACAGGGCAATACCGGGGCGAAGCTGGCGATAAAGCGGGTCAGTCTGCGGAACGATCATGTTCAGCCCGTCATTGCCGCCCGCCAGTTCGACCAGCACCAGAATCCGCGACCAGTTCCCTGCCAGAGCCATCCGCGGACTGAGCGCCAGTAAGGGAAGCACCCCCATACCGGCCAGCAGATGTCGACGACTGATATCCATCATTGCCTCACTTCAGCTGAAAGACCGGGTCGGACAAAGTCATCGTCAGCAGCTTCACCCGGGAGGCGTCTGCCGGAACTGGCGTCAGTGGCGGCACCGGCAGCAGCAGCCGGACCAGTTCGGCCTTTGACAGATCACTTTCCACCAGTTCCGTCAGGCGCTGCCGCCCTGCCATCCTGTTTCTGCCAGCCCCCATACTGAAACGTCGTATCAGGTCCTGTCGTGTCAGCAGGGTCGTGCTGTTGATCCAGTCAGTCCCGCCATCCCAGCCTTTTACCGTCGGCGGGTCGAAAATATCCTGCCCCAGTTCCCGGCCCATCCGCACCAGTGGCTCCGTACTCTCCGGAACCAGCCCGAACAGGCGGATGGTTCCGACCAGTATCTCCACCGGCGATTTCACCAGCATGCCGCGATGCCGGAGATCATAGAAACCATCCGACGTCAGAAGATGGCGGAGCGCCGCCGTGATGGAATAGCCGGAGCGGCGGAGGGTTCCGGCAATCGCTTCGATCTCCTGCAAATCCGGCTCCGCTGAGACAAACTCGCGCCAGAGCTTCGCCGCGATGAAGCGGGCCGCTGCCGGTTGCTGAAAGACAATATCAAGGACCTCATCAACCGAGAAGCTGCCGGATTGTCCGAAAACGGTTTTGATGCCGTCATCATGCAGCTTGCGGCTCTGCCGGACCACACCCTGTTGCTGGTTATACCGGACACCGGAGAACGCCCGGGCGGCCTCCCGGATATCCCTTTCCGTATAATTGCCCGGACCAAGGGTAAACAGCTCGAACAGTTCCCGGGCAAAATTCTCGTTCGGAGCGTCCGCACTGTTCCGGTTGCCGTCGAGATAGATCAGCATTGCCGGATCACGGGCGATCATCCGGGCCAGTTCCCGGAAATCGCCAAACGCCCCGGCACGTAACAGCAGGTTTTGCCGATAGAGGAAAACCGGTTCCCTGACTTTCTTCAGCGATGAAGTGAAATGGTTATGCCAGAACAGCGTCATCCGTTCTGTAAAGGGGGAGGGTGTGACCACCATCTCCTGATACCACCAGCCTTTCAGCATTTCGCCCCGGCGCTTGCGCTGTTGCTGCAGCAACTGCCGTTCCTGCCCGGTCATGTCCCGGCGTTCAGCACCCGTTACCGGCCTGTCATCAACCCAGACAGGCGGCGGCGTGACCGGCTGGCGAAGGACTGACGATAACAACCGGTCAACGGCTTCCTGCCGGCTGAGCGACGCATAGTCCCGGATATCGGTAATTGTTGCCACACCAAAGCCGGTGCGGGACAGCAGATGCCGGGCCTCGGAAAGGCCCATGGCCCGGGAAGATGAATCTGCCTGCGGCCGTGTGACACAGGACAGCAAAATCAGGGAGCAGATCAGCACCCCCGGCCATCCCCATGCAACGCGAACGCCGCTCAACATGATTGACTGGTCCTCAGGCCCGGCCCTTGTCTTCCGCACGCAACCGGCGGAGAGCCGCATTATAACTGTTCAGCACATCCAGTTCGTGAACAAAACCGACAACTTCCTGAGAGTCCTCATCAGCGATCACCGGCAAATGCTCCTCCCCGGTATCCTCCATAATCTTCAGGGCCGCCTCAATATCTTCATCGGCGCAAAGTGCAGGGGGGTGCTGCCGGGCCACATCGCCTGCATTGACGATCCCGTCGATGGAATGATCGAAAGCCACTTCCTGCAGATCAGACAGCATGATCGTACCGAACAGCCGGTCCTTGTCATCAATGACAAACAGCTCGCCATGCGGGGCAACACAAAGCAGACCGCGTACCTGCTCGATATCGGCGGAGGTATGGACGGTCACAAAATCCGACTTCATGATATCACGGACATGGGTCGATTTGACCATCCGCCGTTCACGGCCACCTTCCAGACTGATGCCTTTACGCACCAGCATCATTTCGAAGAAGCTGCGGCCATGGAACTGATCAGTCACCACCGAGGCAATCACCGAGCCGACCAGCACGGCAATGGTGATTGAGTAATCCCCCGTCATCTCGAAGATAATCAGGGTGGTGGAAATCGGCGCGCCCAGCACGGCACTTGCCGTCGCCCCCATACCAACCAGCGTATAGGCACCATGCCCCGATGACAGATGCGGAAAAAAGTCGGTCGCGATGACACCGAAGGCCCCGCCCAGCATCGCCCCCATCACCAGCGCTGGGGAGAACACACCACCTCCGAAACCGCAGCCCAGGCTGATCGCAGTTGCTGCTGTCTTTGCCACCAGCACCGCAATCAAAAGCCACAGACCAAGCCGGTCATTCAGAGCCAGATCCGTCGTCTCGTAGCCAACACCCAGCACATGGGGAAACCAGATGGCAATCAGGCCAACCGCGGCCCCACCGGCTGCCGGACGCAGCCAGACCGGGATCGAGGTTTTCTTCACCACATCTTCTGCAATGGTGACCGATTTCATGAAACTGATCGCCAATATCGCACTGCAAATACCCAGCAGGGCAAAGGCCGGAAATTCCCAGAACGACCGGATATCGTAAATCGGCAGCACAAAGGCCGGGAAATCGCCGAACCAGCTACGCGTCACCAGCGTTCCGGTAACACTGGCGATGACCACCGGTGCGAAAGCGCGCAGGGCATAATGTCCGACGACGACTTCATGGGCGAACAGGGCCCCCGCCAGCGGCGCGTTGAAACTGGCCGCAACAGCGGACGCCACCCCGCAGCCCAGCAGGGTGCGCATATTTGTCCGTCGCAGCCGCAACCGCTTTGAAATAACCGAGGCCAGAACCGCACCAAGATGTACTGCCGGACCTTCCCGGCCTACGGAAGCGCCCGAGCCAATCGACACAACACTGGCAAAAAATGCCGCAATGCCCGCTTTTCCGGTCATCTGGCCGTCTTTCAGGGCGGCGGCTTCCACGACATCCGTCACCGCCTGCGGACCCGATTTCGGCATGACATACTTAAAGAACAGACCGATGGTCAGCCCGCCCAGAATCGGGGTGATCAGGATACGCCACCAGGGAAGATCCTGGGCAAAACTGACGACCTGCTCTGTCGAAAACCCCATGTAAAGCCACTGGACAAGAGCAATCGCTTCACGCAGGGCAACAGCCCCCGCAGCAGCCGCGCCGCCGACAAGAAGCGCCAGCGCCGCCATGACAAGTTGATCGTTTCGAAAGAAACGTCGCAACAGAATCAGGCTATATCCAGGCTTCCAGCGCACTATATCGGCTCCCGCGCCGGTGATGAATTCTTAGCAGTTAACAGTAAGGCGATGAAAAAACCCTTAGCGACGATCAGGCACTGTCCTTGAGATCAAGGGCACCTTCGTCCAGATCAACTTCAGATTTGACCTGATTGCGACCGCTGTGCTTGGCGAGATACAGCGCCTCGTCCGCACGCTGGATCCACTGCGATAACGGTTCACCATAACGGTACTTTGCCGCCCCGAGAGACAGGGTAATCGTGCCGAGATCGGTTCCGTTCTTCCGGTTCACCATCTTCTTGGAGGCCAGACGTTCCCGAAGCTGATTACCAACCTTGATCGCCTCATCCAGCTTGGTTTTCGGCAGGATGATACCGAACTCTTCCCCGCCATACCGGGCCGCCGTGTCCTGTCCCTTGACGCATTCGGTCATGGTACGGGCCACCAGCTTCAGCACCTGGTCGCCCATCTGATGGCCGTGGGTATCATTGAATTTCTTGAAGAAGTCGATATCCGACATCAGCAGACAAAGATCGGTTCCCGCTTCCATTGCCTGTCCGGCTTCATCCCGGATAGTCGCATCAAACAGCTTGCGGTTGGCAATACCGGTCAGGGCATCGGTCATCGCTTCCTTGCGCATATTGATCAGATCCGCCTTCAGCTGCCGGATTTCCTGACTTGATGCACTCAGCTCGGTTTCAAGCTGATCATTCACTTCCTTCATCTGGCGGGTTTCGCTCAGAATGTTGGAAACCATCTTTTTGACATCGCCGTCTGATCCCTTGGCCAGCCCACCGGAGAAATTCTCCAGCGCTTCGCCATAGCGCTCGGCCCCTTCGGTGCTCTGCCCCATCTGGGTCGCCAGCTGAGCCATCATGGTTTCAAACTTCTTCGCTGCCGTATTCAGACGGTCGGATTCTTTCTGGAAGCTGAAGAATTTTGAATGCAGTTCATCATTCACCCGCGCATTGAATTCGCGCTCGTTGCTGATCAGGACATCAATGGTGCGTTTCAGGTCGGGGAACTTTTCCGAGACATAACAGTACCACACCATAAAATTCGACGGGGTTTTGGGCACGCCAAGCTGTTCCATCCGGGCAAGCGCCTGCCCGGAATATTCTTCCGCCTGTTCAAGACTATCGGAGAATTCCACCTCTATCTGGCCCCCATCTTAATATATTTCCCAGAACCCCACGATTCCCCATCCCCTAGATTACGCCATGTAACCGTGAGGCCAAGCCTCTTTTCAATCGACGCGGGCAGCGTCAGCCCGGCTTAAGACCAATATGTCGCCCGGCCTTTCCCGGCCAGGGGATTTCCCTGTGTGTCACATGAAGTTGTTGCAGTTTTTCAGCCGGCTTTCCTGACCAGTCGACACTGCGGCGGCGTTCAAGATCAACATGTACGACGATGATGTCCGTCGATGCCGCGAGATAGCCGTCCCCTGCATGATACATCTGATGAAACAGGTGAACCCGTTTCTCGTTCAGGCCGAGAATCTGGGTTGTCACCGACAGCGACGCGCCCTCCCGCAATTCGCGCAGATAGTTGACATGCGTCTCCGAAACAAAGACCGAACAGTTCGTCGCCAGCCGGTAGCTTTCATCAATTCCGACATGATCAAGAAACGTATCTGTCGCGTGATCAAAGGCGAGAACGTAATACGCCACATTCATGTGGCCATTGTAATCGATCCATTCGGGTTGCACCTTCGCGCGGTGCAGATTGAAAAGCTGGTTATCTGTCATGTCGGCAGAGTATCAATTCAGTCTGTTCAGGCACAGGCCAAATCCACCGGCCTGATGACAGGAGGACGGGACCATTCTGCGAATTCTGGGCTTCATGGGCGTACATGCCGCCCGGTTTCTGGCCGTCGGCGTTTTCATCGGACTGCTGTTTCCGCCCGTTGCCGCGCTTCTGAAACCCTTGCTGGCACCTGCCGTGGCGTTGCTGCTGTCTGTTGCCATGGTCCGGATTGACTGGAGTCAGGTGCTGATCCACGGGCGGCGGCTGCGGCTCAGCCTTTCAGTCCTGCTCTGGCTGACCGTCATTTCCCCGGTGGTCACCTGGGTTATCTGCCGGGCGATTGATCTGCCACCCGCCTTCACCACCGCGCTGGTTCTGATGGCCGCCGCGCCGCCGGTTACATCATCAATTGCGATTGCCCTGATCTCCCGGCTGGATGCAGCACTGGTTCTGCTGGGCACCCTGTCCGCCACCCTGATTGTCCCGCTGACCCTGCCACCCTTATCGCTGGAACTGCTGGGCCTGCCGATTGAACTGTCCGTTCTAGAACTGTCCGGACGCCTCGCACTGATGGTCGGCAGCGCGCTGGCCGGCTCCCTCATCATCAGACGCCTGCTCGGCAAAGAAGGTCTGGCACGCCATGCCGAGGCACTGGACGGGGTGACGGTGGTGCTGATGCTGACATTCGGAATTGCCATCATGGACGGAGTCACCAACGCTGCCTTCGCTGACCCGCTTTTCGTCATTTACTGTGTGGCGATCTCCTTCATTGCCAATATCGGTCTGCAACTCATCGGTGCCGCCAGCTTCTTCTGGCTTGGATGGCGGGGTGCAATTTCCATGGCGCTGCCGTCCGGCAATCGCAACATGGGGCTGCTGCTGTCCGTGCTCGGCAGCACCGCAGCCCCGGAGTCAGCCCTGTACTTCGCTATCGGGCAGCTGCCGATTTACATGCTGCCCGCCATCCTTGCCCCGATCTATCGCCGCGCCGCTCAGCGGTAGACGATCTCCTGACTGTAAGGCGTCAGCAGCTCATATCCGGTTTCGGTCACACGGATACATTCACTGAACACGACGCCGCCCTCGCCCGGATATTTGATATCCGGAATCAGGTGAAACACCATGTTCGGCTCCAGCACCAACGGATCACCTTCACGCAGCGAGGCAATGCGGCCTTCGCCCCAGTCCGGCGGGAAACCGATACCGATGGCATAACCGGTACGATGACGGAAGCCCTCTGCAAACCCGGCTTTCTCGATCACATCGCGGGCGGCCTTGTCGACATCACCGGAGGTCGCACCCGGCTTGATCGCCGCCAGACCGGCATTCAGTGAATCGCGCGACGCCAGCGCCATATCCACCCAGCGCTGATCCGGTTTGCCGATAATTGCCGTGCGCGACAGCATCGCGTTGTAACGCTCATAGGTGCCGCCTGCCTCAATATAGAAGACATCATTATCGCGGATCGGGCGGCGCTTGGCGCATTCAAAGGCCGTGCCCGCAGCAATGCCGGTCACAAACTGGGCAGAATGCCCGAGATATTCACTGCCTGCCTTGTGCAGTCCGTAATGACCGGCTGCCGATACATCATTATCGGTCGCGCCCGGCCGGATCGCATCCATCGCCGCAGTCATTGAGGCCGCACAGCATTCACCGGCCCGCCTGATATAGGCCACTTCAGCGTCCGACTTGATCATCCGGACCTGCTCGACAATGCCGGAGCAGTCAACCGGTTCACGGCCCAGACGGGCAACCAGGTCGCGGTACTGTTTTACCGAGAAGAACCAGGCATCGTCCTGGCTGGCGATACGCGCATTCTGCAGACCGTATTTTTCCAGACAGCGCCAGGTGGCATCAAAAACGTTCTCCGTATCCTGATAGCCTTCGACATTGTCGAACCAGGCCATGATCCGGACCGTATCCGTATTCAGATAGCGGGTCAGGATGAAGGGCTCGCCATCAACCGGCAGGAACATCATCTGGAAGGTGAAGTAACCGAGCGAATGATACCCGGAGAGATAATAGATGTTCTCCGGCGAGGTCAGCAGCAGAACGTCAACGCCTGCTTCCTGCATCCGTCGGCGAACGGCATCATTGCGCGCCCTGAATTCCTCAACAGAGAAGGGCAGTGGATACAGATCTTCCATGGTCGTCATGATGGCTCCTTTAACTTACTGACTGGACTAGATTTGACTTCAAAAAACAGGCGGGACTTCAGGATACGCGGGACCTCTTGGACTTGTAGACATCAATCGCGGCGGAAATATCCGTCGCAAAGGCAGCTTTTTCCCGGTCCGGGTGAAAGGCTGCCTGAATTGCCTGTGATACCGGCAACAGCAGCTTCAGGTCTTTCGGGGGCGGATTGCGCCAGTCGTTCCGGACCGCCGTCGCAACCCGGATCAGGGTCAGGGCCAGTTCCGAGATATGCTCGAATTCGGTGCCTTCCATCCGGCGGCTGAGATCACGCGCCGCATCCAGCATGCTGGTCAGATGCTCTTCGATCTCCTCATCAATATTGCCTTTCTGATAGGCGTCCATGACAAGACGGACCTGCATCGCCCCCTGAAACGATAACCGTTCCATCTTCTGTTCATTGATGACCCGAACCGTGGCATCAATTTTTTCCTGCACCTCTTCGAGGCTCTCTTCACCCGTCGCCTTGGCAGCGAGAACATTCGGCACCACCGTCAGCGGCACATTTGAATCCCGGTCTTCCTGCTTGCGCCGGTCCGGGCCGATATAATCAGAGGTAACGACAAACGGTTTGCGGGCGCGGATCAGGACACGAATCCGGTCTTTCAGCTGCTGGACAGAAATCGGCTTGGCCAGCAGCTCGTCAGCGCCTGATTCCACCACCGCCCGCACGATATCCTTGCTGGCTTCCCAGGTGGTGCAGATGATCGGCACAAACGGGTTCGACCCGACCCAGTTATGACGAATCTGATTGATCAACTGGCAGATTTCACCTGGCGGCAAATCGACATCAACAATCGCCAGATCCGGGATCGATTTCGTCCAGTCCTCGCGAAATTCCTCTGCGGTCTTCGGTGAGCGAATATCGCGGATACCGATATCCTGCAGCGCAGAGCGAACCATCGATCTTACGGGGTCCGACGGTTCTGCCAGCAGCACGCTGACCTCGCCGAAGCCCATTTTGGAAAGATCATTAGTTTCCAGCACCATAACGCCCGGTCAACCCACAGTCATTCACCCCATGAGAAGTACCATAGGCGTGGCCCTGCAGTCTGGCAAACCTCCCCGCAGCCTCGCCACGGATATGTCAGGCAGCCGCCCGGACTTTCAGCGGATCATAGTTGAGAGACGGTGCCAGCCACCGTTCGACTTCGCTGACATCCATCCCCTTGCGACGGGCATAATCCTCAACCTGATCCCGCTCGATCCCCCCGACGCCGAAGTAGCGGCTGTCCGGATGGCTGAAATAGAGCCCCGAAACACTGGCCGCCGGGGTCATGGCAAAACTCTCCGTCAGCGCTGCGCCAATGGCGGTTTCCGTATCCAGTAACTCGAACAGGGTTCGTTTTTCCGTATGGTCCGGGCAGGCCGGATAACCCGGTGCCGGACGGATGCCGCGATAGCCTTCTTCGATCAGCTCGTCGTTGCTCAGCTGTTCATCAGCAGCATAGCCCCAGAATTCTGTCCGGACCCGGCGGTGCATGTCTTCTGCCAGCGCTTCGGCAAACCGGTCGCCCAGCGCCTTGACCATGATCGAACTGTAATCATCGCCTGCCGCCTCATATTCGCTGGCGATCTCGTCAATGCCCGGCCCTGCTGTCACCGTGAAGCCGCCCAGCCAGTCCGGCTGACCGGCATCAGCCGGTGCGATGAAATCAGCCAGACAGAAATTTGCCCGGCCACCTTCCCGGCGCGCCATCTGCTGACGCAGCATATGAAACCGGCGCTGTTCTGACTGACGGCTGTCGTCGCTGTAGATCACGATATCTTCGTCACAGGAAGCGGCCGGCCAGAATCCGACCACCGCAGCCGGTGCCACACGGTCATCAGCGACCAGTTTTTTCAGCATCTCCTGCGCATCACTGAACAGTTCCCGCGCTGCCGGACCCTTGACCGAGTCTTCGAGAATTTCCGGATAACGACCCTTCATGTCCCAGGCAGAGAAGAACGGCCGCCAGTCCATGACATCAACCAGACGGGACTTGTCGTAATTCGCAAATACCCGCGTGCCGGTAAATACCGGGCGCGGCGGAGTATAGGACTTCCAGTCCGGTGCAAAGGCATTGGCCCGGGCGGCTTCGATTGCGACCCGTTCTTTTCGTTCCCCCTGCGAGGCATAGGCTTCGCGGACCTTGCTGTATTCTGCTGAAACCTCGCCGGCGATCTCCTCGCGGGAGCCGAGCAAACGGCTGGCAACACCGACAGCGCGGGAGGCATCGGGCACATAGATCACCGGATGATCGTAATTCTGGTCGATCTTGACGGCCGTATGCACCTTCGAGGTTGTCGCGCCACCAATCATCAGCGGCAGGTTCATGCCTGCCCGCTGCATTTCCGACGCCACATAGCACATCTCGTCAAGACTGGGCGTGATCAGTCCGGACAATCCGATGATGTCGGCCTTTTCCTTGCGGGCCTCATCAAGAATTTTCTGGGCCGGTACCATGACGCCCAGATCAACCACATCATAATTGTTACATTGCAGCACAACACCGACGATGTTCTTGCCGATGTCATGCACGTCGCCCTTGACCGTCGCCATCAGGATCTTGCCCTTGGCCTGACGTTCCTCGCCTTCGCTTTCCTTCTCGATGAAGGGCAGCAGATAGCCGACACCCTGTTTCATGACGCGGGCGCTTTTAACCACCTGGGGCAGGAACATCTTGCCGGACCCGAACAGGTCGCCGACCACATTCATGCCATCCATCAGCGGGCCTTCGATGACATCCAGCGTGCGGGTCGATGCCAGACGGGCTTCCTCAACATCCTCGACGATGAACTGCCCGATACCGTGAACCAGCGCATAGGTCAGCCGCTCCGTCACCGGCGCTTCACGCCAGCGCAGGTCAACTTCCGTCTTCTTGCCCGCCCCGCGATAGGTTTCTGCCAGATCGACCAGCCGCTCGGTTGCGTCGTCACGCCGGTTCAGGACGACATCTTCAACGGCTTCGCGCAGATCAAGCGGGATATCTTCATAGACGGCCAGCTGTCCGGCATTGACGATACCCATATCCATACCCGCCGGAATGGCGTGATACAGAAACACAGAATGCATCGCCTCGCGGACCGCATCATTTCCCCGGAACGAGAAAGAGACGTTCGACAGGCCGCCGGAAACATGCACGCCCGGCAGCGTTTCGCGAATCTTGCGGGTCGCCGTGATAAAGGCGTTGGCATAATCATTATGCTCATCAATGCCGGTCGCGATGGCGAAGATGTTCGGGTCGAAGATAATGTCTTCCGGCGGAAAGCCGACCTGATTGACCAGAATATCATAGGCCCGGGTACAGATATCGACCTTGCGGTCGACCGTATCGGCCTGACCTTCTTCATCGAATGCCATGACAACAACAGCAGCCCCGTAACGGCGTACCAGTCTGGCCTGCTCAATGAATGCGGCTTCGCCTTCCTTCATGCTGATCGAATTGACGACACCCTTGCCCTGCAGGCATTTCAGACCGGCCTCGATAATTGGCCATTTCGAGGAATCGACCATCACCGGCACCCGGCTGATATCCGGCTCGGAAGCGATCAGGTTCAGAAAGCGAACCATTGCGCCCTGCGAATCCAGCATCCCGTCATCCATATTGACGTCGATGATCTGGGCACCGTTTTCAACCTGCTGGCGGGCGACTTCGACCGCGGCTTCATAATCACCGTTCAGGATCAGCTTCCGGAATCTGGCCGAACCGGTGACGTTCGTGCGCTCACCGACATTGATAAAGTTACCGATCATGACACCACCTCAAAGGCTTCCAGTCCTGAAAGACGCAGACGGGGTGGCACTTCAGGGATCGCCCGCGGCGCAAAAGGACGAACCGCCTCTGCAATGCAGCGGATATGGTCCGGCGTCGTGCCACAGCAGCCGCCGACGATATTCACCAGCCCCGACTTCGCCCATTCCCCGAGATGCTCTGCCGTCGTTTCCGGCCGCTCGTCATATTCACCCAGTTCGTTGGGCAGGCCCGCATTCGGGTAGGCACTGACCCGGGTATCGGCGACACGCGACAGGTCAGCCACATGCGCCCGCAGGTCAGCCGCACCAAAGGCGCAGTTCAGCCCCACCGCAAAGGGGCGGGTATGACGGACGGAATTCCAGAACGCGCCAACCGTCTGCCCGGACAGATTCCGCCCGGACATGTCTGTCACCGTTACCGAAATGATGACCGGAAGGCGAGCGCCCCGGCTTTCATAAACTTCCTCGATAGCGAACAGGGCAGCCTTCGCATTCAGGGTATCAAAAATTGTCTCAACCATCAGAATGTCCGAGCCACCATCAATAAGGCCATTCGCGGCCTCACTATAGACGCCGACCAGTTCGTCGAAGGAGGTATTGCGGAACCCCGGATCCTCAACCTTCGGCGAGACCGAGGCCGTGCGGTTGGTCGGCCCCATGGCACCGGCGACAAATCGCGGCCGGCCATCTGCCGCCTCTGCCGCTGCTGCGGCCTTGCGGGCAATCCTCGCGCCCTCGACATTGATCTCATAAGCGGCGTCCTGCAGGCCGTAATCCGCCTGCGACAACCTGTTCGCATTGAAGGTGTTTGTCTCGACGATATCCGAACCGGCGTCAAAATAGGCCCGGTGAATGCCTTCAATGGCATCGGGCTGTGTAAGGTTCAGCAGATCGTTATTGCCTCTCAGATCGCTCGGGTGATCGGCGAAACGCGTCCCCCGGAAATCGGCTTCTGACAGCCGGAGGCCCTGAATCATCGTTCCCATCGCGCCATCCAGCACCAGAATGCCGGAACGGGCCGCCTCATCCAGCCGTGACTGGATATCTGTTTCGTTCGTCATGCTGCCTGCCCTCCGGAGTCAGACCGGGTCTTTGGCCGCACACCCAGCATATGGCAGATGGCGTAGGACAATTCGGCCCGGTTCAATGTGTAGAAATGAAATTCAAAAACCCCGTTCGCCATCAGCAGCTGACAGGTCTGCGCCGCCAGCGAGGCCGCAACCAGGCGACAGGTTTCCGGGTCATCATCAATCCCCTCGAACAGGTCATGTACCCAGTCGGGGATCGCCGTGCCACAGGCTCCGGCAAAGCTTTTCAGCCGCCCGAAATTGGTGACCGGCAGGATGCCCGGTGTAATCGGAATGGTGATCCCTGCCGCCGCGGCCCGGTCGCGAAACCGCAGAAACACTTCCGGGTCGAAGAAGAACTGGGTGATCGCCCGGCTGGCACCGGCATCAATTTTGCGCTTCAGATTGTCGAGATCGGAATCCGCGTCACGGGCTTCCGGATGAACTTCCGGATAAGCCGCAACCGTGATGTCAAAGTCGGCAACGCGTTTCAGACCCGACACCAGATCCACCGCAAAAGGATAGCCGCCGGGATGTGGCTCATATGCCTTGCCGATGGTCGGCGCGTCGCCACGCAAGGCCACGATATGGCGCACACCGGCATCCCAGTAATCCCGGGCAACCGCGTCGACTTCTTCACGGGTCGCCGCAACACAGGTCAGATGTGCTGCCGGTTTCAGGGAGGTTTCATCAACCAGACGGCGGACGATACTGTGCGTCCGGTCCCGGGTTGAGCCCCCGGCACCATAGGTAACCGAAACAAATTCCGGCCCCAGCGATTCGAGACGACGTGCCGCCGTCAACAGGGACGCTTCCAGCGCATCGGTTTTCGGGGGGAAGAACTCGAAAGAAACCGTTGGCGGCTCGGGTGTTCCCTGAAAGGAAAGCTCGAATGGCCAGGTGACAGGATTCTTCAGATCGCGATCAGGTGTCGATGCATTCATCGGTGTAACTTTGTAACGTTTTCATGTTCAGGAATATCTTCGGAATTCCGGTCGTCCCCGGCCCGGGTTGCTGACCAGAGGCCGACAGTCAGCGGCTCACCAGGCAGATGCACGGTCCGGTGCGGCACAAGACCGGCCTGGCGGAACCAGCCTTCAATGACATCATCCGAGAAACCAAGCCTGCGGTGATAATGGGTATCCCGAAGGTCTTCGAGTTCGTGCGGTGCGAAATCGACAACAATCAGCTGACCACCCGGTCGCAGAACCCGTGCCGCCTCGGCAATTGCCACATCCGGATGTTCGGCATAATGCAGCACCTGATGGATCACGGCGACGCTGAAGGTCGCATCGGCCATCGGCAACTCATACATGTCGCCCTGCCGGAGCGACCAGTTGCTGAGCGGCGTGTTTTCCAGATTGGAGCGGGCGACAGTCAGCATGTCTCGGGAGGTATCAACACCGACGGCCCGGCTGCTGCGCTCTCCGAAAAGGGCAATCATCCGTCCGGTACCGGTACCGATATCCAGAAAATCTTCTACCCCATCCGACGGCAACAGGTCGGCAATGGCTTCTTCCACCCGCAGGTCGCCAACATGCAGCGACCGGATCATGTCCCACTGCTTTGCATTCTGGCGGAAATACTCGTCAGCCAGCGCCGAACGTTCAGTCTTTACAGCCTCGAGTCGCTCCCGGTCACGACGGATAACCGGGTCATCTTCCGGCAGCAGGCCAATCAGCGCACCCGCCAGCGCACCCGGCCCCAGACCGCCGCTGCGGGGATGCTGTGCCAGCCGGTAATAGGCCCAGCTGCCTTCACGATGACGTTCCAGGAGCCCGGCGTCACAGAGCACTTTCAGATGCCGGGAAACCCGTGGCTGGCTCTGTCCGACAATCCGGACCAGATCGCTGACAGCCAGTTCAGAATCGGCACAAAGAGCCAGCAGACGAAGTCGGCTGGGCTCTGCCGAGGCCCGCAAGGCGGCAAGAAGCTGGTTTAGCATCGCATGCTCCAATAATTCTATGCCGATATAAACATATCTTTATATGATGGACAAGATGATTTGAGAATCTGCCGCGCGACAAATCTGCAACAGTGATGCAGCAGAGCATCGCCTGATGACATTTTAGGTGTTGGCGAGATTAAGGCCTCTGTGATACCTATCCCCTACTATGTCTGCGGAAATAGGCGTCAGCTTTACGTCTGTTGTCTTTTCCTGCTGGCGTAATCAGGGTTGGTTTATGGCGATGAAACGGGGCCGCACGTCTATGAAGTTGTTGATTCCAAACAATTATAGCTGGATCAAAGGCCTTGCAGTTATCGCGATGCTGGCACTTTCTGCCTGTGCAACACCGCCGCCTGCCGACGATCCGGAAGCCGTCGCTGAATATAATGAAATCAACGATCCGCTTGAGCCGACGAACCGCGTCATCCTCGAAGCAAACCTGTTTTTTGATGATATCCTGCTGAAGCCACTCGCGCAGGGTTACCGGTTTGTCCTTCCTGAGCCGGCCCGGGACGGGATCCGAAACGCTCTCGACAACCTTCGCTCGCCAGTCATTCTCCTGAATGATCTGCTGCAGGGCGAATGGGAACGGGCATTCCAGACCACGATGCGGTTTTGCATCAACACCACCATCGGTATTGGTGGCCTGTTCGATGTTGCCAGCGACCTCGGCCTGAAAAGCCATGATGAAGATTTTGGCCAGACGCTTGCCGTCTGGGGTGCGGGCGAAGGCCCCTTCCTGATGCTGCCGCTGTTTGGTCCGTCCAACATCCGTGACGCGGTTGGCCTGGCTGTCGACAGCTTCAGCAATCCGTTCACCTACTACTTCGACAATATCGGCTACGAATGGGCAAATTACACCCGGACGGGCCTGACGGCGCTCGACAAGCGGTCACGTAATCTTGAACTGCTTGATGAGCTCGAAAAAACCTCCCTCGACTTCTATTCTGCCCTTCGAAACCTGTATCGCCAGCGTCGGGCGGACGAAATCCTGAACGGCCAGCCTGGCGCCAATACCACCGCTCCGGGCGTCACCTTCCAGTTTGATGATGGCAAGCCGCGGAACGAGACATTGTTGAAGAACTAGGCCATGGACCTCGTCCTCCGGTCCCCGCTGGCCTTACTGAAATCGATTGCTCTGGCGGTTACGCTGGTTTCCGCCAGCCTTTCCGGACCGGCTTCAGCTGCCAGCCCTGAACAGTTCATCGACAACCTGGCCCGGCAGGCCATTGCCATCACCAACCAGAACATTGCCCAGCCCCAGAAGATCGAACAGTTCCGGGCGCTGCTGAATCAGGGCTTTAATGTTCAGGGTATCGGTCAGTTTGTCCTCGGGCGATACTGGCGCGCGGCGACTGAGGCAGAACGTGCCGAATATCTGCGCCTGTTTGAAGACTATATCGTCCACTCCTACGCCAAACGCTTTGACGCCTATCAGGGCGAACAGCTTCAGGTGAATGGCGCACGCCAGGACCCCGCTTCAGGCTCCGTAATGGTCGGGTCTGTCCTTCAATCACCGGGCGGTGGTGAACCGGTACGGATCGACTGGCAGCTCCAGCCCGCCGGCAGCAGTTACCAGGTGGTTGATGTTGTCGTCGAAGGGGTCAGCATGGGCGTCACCCAGCGGTCGGAGTTTGCCTCCGTCATCCGGCGCGGTGGTGGTAAGGTTGAAACCATTATCGACGCCCTGAAAAAAATTCTGGCGAACATATAAAGCCGCCGGAATTTCACAAATAACCCCAGGCGACCAGGACATCCCCGGATACCGGGAGAGAATTTACTTGATCGGAAATCATATATCGCTAAATTGAACATTGTTCATTTAAGGATAGCTTCATGGGAAGAAGATCTGATCACAGCCGTGACGAACTCTATGTCATGGCGCTCGACGCAGCCGAAAGCATTGTCCGCGAAGACGGCTTCCCCGCACTGACAGCCCGCAAGGTCGCGGCCAGAATCGGCTATGCCGCCGGTACACTCTACAACATTTTCCACAATCAGGATGACCTCATCATCCATCTGAACGCCCGCACACTGGGTCGCCTCGATGCGGAAATGCGACAGGTCGGACTGTCCGGAAATCCCCGGACTGATATCCTGGCGCTCGGTCGTGCCTATGTCAGCTTCATCAACGATAATGCCGAACTCTGGCATGTCCTGTTTGATCACCGGCTTGCGGACGGTCTGGAACTGCCGGACTGGTATGTTGCCCGGATCGACCGGATGATGGCCATGGTGGAAGACGCCCTCTCTCCCCTGTTTCCCATCGATGCCTTCGAGACCCGGCGTTCTTCTGCCCGAATGCTCTGGAGTGCGGTGCATGGTGTCTGCTCGTTGTCGACCAGCGGCAAACTGGGCATTGTGAGTGATGTTCCGCTCATGGAAACCGTCGACAGGCTGATCACAGTCCTTCTTCAGGGCATGGCAACCACGGATACGGAGACGCGCTGATGCCGACACTCCTTAACACCCGGCGGTTTCTGCCGCTGTTCATCGCCCAGTTCCTCGGTGCGGCGAACGATAATTTCTTCAAGAATGCCATGCTTGTTCTGGTGGTCTTCCGGCTTGCCGGAGAAGCCGGGGTGAACGGCAGCGAGATCGTCAATATTGCCGCGGCCCTGTTCATCCTGCCGTTTTTTCTGTTCTCCGCCCTTGCCGGGCAACTGGCTGACAGAATATCAAAATCAAGCCTGATCGGCTGGATCAAACTTGCTGAAATCCTGATCATGGGACTGGGCGTCGCCGCCTTCCTCTCCGGTGATATACGGATCATGCTGGCCGTATTGTTTCTGATGGGAACACAGTCTGCCTTCTTCGGACCGGCGAAATACGCCATCCTGCCAGAGCTGCTGGCCGAGAAGGAACTGGTTGCAGGCAATGCCCTGATTGAGGCCGGAACTTTTCTTGCGATCCTTGCCGGGACCATTGCCGCCGGACTGATTATCCTGACGGATGACGGACTCACCCTGTTTGCCGTGATCATCATGATACTGGCCGTTGCCGGCTGGGCGGCCAGCCGTGCCATCCCTGCAACAGCCGCGCAGAACCCGGACATGAAGGTCAGCTATGACATGGCTGGCCAGACCTTCCGCATCCTGCGGGAGGCCGCGCGTAACCGGTCTGTCTTCCTGTCGATCCTCGGCATCAGCTGGTTCTGGCTGGTCGGCGCGACATTCCTTGCCCAGTTCCCGGCATTCTCCCGCGATATTGTCGGCGGTGATGAAACCGTCGTTACCCTGTTTCTGACCACCTTCTCTGTCGGTATCGCCATTGGATCAGCCCTCTGCAGCCGGCTGACCCGCGGCGAGATATCCGCCCGTCTGACTCCCTTCGGTGCGATCGGCATTACGCTGTTCGCTATTGATCTCTGGCTGACAGCACGCGGCCTCTCCCTCCCCGACGAAGGCCTGATCTCTGCCGCAGAGTTTATTCGTGCCACCGGCGGCATACGGCTGCTGGTCGACCTGACCGGCATCGCCATTGCCGGTGGTATCTTCATTGTACCGCTCTACGCCATTCTGCAGGCCCGCAGCAGCAATGCCGACCGGGCCCGGATGATTGCCGCCAACAACATTCTGAATGCCCTGTTCATGGTTGCCGGGGCGCTGGCGGCCGGAGCCGCACTGGCCGCCGGGCATGGCATCACCGACCTCTTCCTGGGTATCGCCGTCCTCAATGCCGTTGTCGCCCTTTATGTCTGCCGGCTGATGCCCGCTGAAATGCTGCGGGCCGTCATGCAGGGCATCCTCAAGATACTCTACCGGGTGCGAACCAGCGGTCTCGACAATATCGGGAAAGCCGGCCCCCGGGCCGTCATCGTGGTCAATCATGTCTCGTTCCTTGATGGTCTGCTGCTGGCGACTTTCCTGCCCGGCAATCCGGTTTTTGCCATCAACACGCATATCGCCCGCCGCTGGTGGGTGAAACCGTTCCTTGCACTGGTGGATGCCTTCCCGCTGGACCCGACCAATCCGATGGCGATGAAGGCCCTGGTTGCCGAGGTAAAGAAAGACCGTCATTGCGTCATCTTCCCGGAAGGCCGGATTACCGTCACTGGCGCCCTGATGAAAGTCTATGAAGGGCCGGGGCTGATCGCCGACAAGGCCGATGCCATGGTTATTCCCGTCCGTATCGATGGCGCCCAGTACACGCCTCTGTCACGGCTGAAGGGCAAGATGCGGTTGCGCTGGTTTCCGAAGGTCCGTCTTGTTGTTCTGGAACCTCGCAGGTTTGAGCTGGCCGATGATCTGGTTGGGCGGAATCGCAGGCGGGCCGCAGCAGACAAACTCTATGACGTGATGTCGCGCATGGTCTTCGAGACCTGTGACACCGACAGCAATCTGTTCAATGCCCTGCTGACCGCCCGCCGGATTCATGGCGGCAAACACGAAATTCTGGAAGATACAGAACGCCGGCCCATGAGCTACCGCCGTCTGACCACCGCCGCGCTGGCGCTTGGCCAGCCGCTGTCCCGTCTGGCCGGTCCGGGAAAATCTGTTGGTGTCATGCTGCCAAATGCCTCCGCTGCGGTCGTCACCTTCTTCGCCCTGCAATCTATTCGCCGGACCCCGGCCTTGCTGAACTTCTCGACCGGCCTGACCAACATGCTGCATGGCTGCAAGGCTGCCGGAATTGATGTGGTCATCACCTCCCGTCGCTTTGTTGAAATGGCAAAGATGGAAGAAACCGTCGCCGGTCTGGAGGCAGAAGTTCGCATCGTCTATCTGGAAGATCTGGCAAAACTGATCGGCAAAGCCGCGAAACTGAAGGCCGCCATCCGTTCCACTCTCTATCGTCTCGGCATCGGGAAAAGCCGGGCTGCGGCCAACGATCCTGCTGTCATCCTGTTCACATCCGGCTCGGAAGGCACGCCCAAGGGAGTTGTTCTGTCGCACCGGAACCTGCTGGCCAACCGCTACCAGATGGGGGCCGTGCTGGACTTCAACCCGACGGACATCGTGTTCAACGCCCTGCCGCTGTTCCATTCCTTCGGCATGACCGGAGGGATGTTGCTGCCGCTGCTGTCGGGGGTCAAAACCTTCGTCTATCCCTCACCCCTGCATTACCGGATCGTCCCGGCACTGGTCTATGACACCAATGCGACGATCATGTTCGGAACCGACACCTTCCTCAATGGCTATGCCCGTTCTGCACATGCCTATGATTTCTACAGCCTGCGATATGTTTTCGCCGGCGCGGAAAAAGTGAAGGATGAAACACGCCGGACCTGGTCTGAACGCTTCGGCATCCGCATTCTTGAAGGCTATGGTGCCACAGAAACCGCGCCGGTCATCGCCGCAAACACGCCGATGCATCACCGTGCCGGATCGGTTGGCCGCGTGCTGCCCGGTATAGACTGGCGGCTGGAAGAGGTCCCCGGTGTTGAGGAAGGCGGGAAACTGCATGTCCGCGGACCCAACATCATGCTCGGCTATCTGAAATCCGACAAACCCGGTGATCTGCAACCGCCGCCGGGGGATGAATATGATACCGGTGATATCGTCACGGTCAGCGATGACGGATTCGTCACCATCATCGGCCGTGCCAAGCGCTTCGCCAAAATTGCCGGTGAGATGATCTCGCTGAACGCCGTGGAGAATCATGTATCGAAGCTGTGGCCTGATCACGCCCATGCCGTCGTCAGCATCAGTGACCCGAAAAAAGGCGAGGCGCTGGTGCTGATCACCGAGAAAAAGCGCGCCGGAAAAAAGACCCTCTCCGACTTCATCCGCAAGCAGGGGGGCACCGAACTGATGGTCCCGAAGCAGATCATCCAGCGCGATGAACTTCCTGTCCTCGGCACCGGCAAACTGGATTACGTCTCGCTGGGCAAGATTGCCGCCGGAGAGGAGCAGAAATGAAGGCCGGATATCCGGCTAGTCCGACGTCACCAGATCCAGTCCCGGAATCTCGGTAAATCCCCGACGGGCTTTCATGTCATCAAAGGCCCGGCGTTTGGCCTCCCGGGAGCGGTAGGCATGTTCCCGCATCAGGGCCTCAACCCGGGCCCCTTCGCCACGGATCAGGGCCTGAAGAATTTTCACATGTTCGTCATGGCTGGTCCGCACCGCCGACAGCATCAGGTCCGGTGCGTGCAGGTTGAAAGCCAGCGCACCGGCCGACGCCAGAGGGATCCGGTCATTGGTCTCGATTGCCTTGGCCAGGGCCGCATTGCCACTGGCTTCGACAATGATGTCGTGAAAGCTGACATTCAGCTGCGTCCATTCCGCCGTATCCTCATAGGACAGGTAGCCTTTTTCCATAATCCCGTCGCTGCCGGTAATACAGGCTTCCAGTTCCTCCCGGTGCGCGTCGGACAGGCCTTTTTCAGCCACCAGCCTTGCCGCCATGCCTTCCAGCACGCCCCGGGTATCAATGGCATCCGCCACCTCGTCGATGGAGAAGGCGCGAACCGCAAAACCGCGACGGCTGGCGCCGGTCAGCAGGCCTTCCTGTTCCAGAATGTTCAGCGCCAGTCGCACCGGTGTCCGCGAGACACCCAGCTGCGCCGAAACCGGAATTTCCGCGATCCGCTCTCCCGGCTGAAACGCGCCGGACAAGATCATGTCACGCAGCTTCAGGGTCACGAATTCAAGGTTCGTTCCGCCACGATCACCGGACTGCCGGGTCTCTGCTGAAGAGGTCATCTTTCTTTCTGTCCCACGCGATTCAGTATCAGGTACATAGCGGCCATCATGCCGGCAGACGGCATTCGACCATCAGCCCGTGGCGTTCACGGTCGCGCACCGTGACAGTGCCGCCATGCAGTTCGACGAACTTGCGGACAATGGTCATGCCCAGACCCGTGGCAGGGCTGTCGCCCGCGCCATCCCGGGGGCCGGTAAAGCTGCCGAACAGATCTTCCGGGTTGCGCCCCTGCAGCCCCAGTCCCGTATCGCCAACAGCCAGAACCAGCGATCCGTCGCCGTCTTCATCTCGCCAGGCCGTAATCGAAACGCGACCGCCGGGAGGCGTCAGTGCCAGGGCGTTACAGACAAGATTATACAGCGCCTGCTGCATCCGGCGTTCATCCACCTTCAGCCAGCCGATATCCGGCATGACATCAAAGTTCAGGGCAATCCGCCGCCGGTCAGCCAGTGCCCGGGTCCGGTTCAGAACACCAACGACAAGAGCGTGAATATCAACGCGGCTGATCTCCAGATCAACCTGTCCGGCCTCAACAATCGCAAGATCAAGAATATCGTCCACCAGCGACGTCAGTTCACGGCCAGACCGCAGAATGGCATCGACATAATCAACCTGACGCCCCTGCAGTTTACCGAACATGCCGCCGCGCAGAACCTCTGCAAAACCTTGCAGAGCGGTCAGCGGGGTCCGGACTTCATGCGAGACATTGGCAATGAATTCCGACTTCAGCCGGTCTGCCGCCGCGAATGCCTCTGCCCGATCTTCCAGCGCCGCCTGCATCTGCACATCGCTGGTAACATCCAGCAACGACAGCAGGATCGCGCCATCCGGTAACGGCACGGCCAGCGCATCAAAGGAACGCCCGTCTGTAAAGTTCAGCCGGAGGCGGCCATCCTGTCGTCCGGACAGGCAGGACAGCAACAACTGGCGCAGGGCTTCATGGTCATCCGCATCCGCCATGCCCGTCTGCAGGCTGTGCAGAAAGTCATCGATATGCGGCGACAGACCTTCGGCTTCCAGTAACGCCCCGAAATCCGGCCAGGATTCACGCAGGCGGGCGTTGGTCAGCAAGACCCGGCCGTCTTCACCGAACAGCACCGCCCCTTCAAACAGGTTATCCAGCGTCTTCTGCTGAACCGCAGCAACCGCGTTCAGGGAGGTCTGGAGATCCAGCCGCGCGGTCTGGTCCTCGAACAGGAAACACCGCCCGCCATCTCCGCCATCAACCACCAGCCGGCGCAGCACCCGCCCATCCGGCAGATAGAAATTCTGATCCCGGGGAACCGCACCGGGCTGAAACAAAGCGAGCTCGCCATCCCGGAAGGCCCTGAAATCAACCTGTTCCTCGATCTGCCGGGTTGAGCGGAAATGCTCCAGAACCTTAAAATAACGCGGTTTTGCCGCAACAAATGTCTCGTCCAGACTGAACATGCTGCAAAATGTCTGGTTTGCGTCGATCAGGTTTGTGGTTTCGTCATACCGGGCCCAGGCCAGATCAACTGCATCGAACTGCAGGGCCGGGGATAAATCACCGGCACTGGCAGGCTGCATGACTGGTGCCGTCTGCGGCAGAGACTCGGGTGCAGGCCGGTCAAAGCGGGCACTGAACACGGTCACCTCACCATCAGAACGCCAGAGCAGATTCAGCGTTCCCTCGCCACCAGCGAGATCAAAGATATCTTCGTCATCTGTCCCCAGCAGATCAGCCGACAACAATCGCAGGCCCTCTGCCATCTGCGGAGAAAGCGCGACAAAGGCATCATTTTCCACAACCATCCGTCCGGTCAGGTCCATCGCCCAGGCCGGATTCATGTTTGCGGCCAGCGCCAGACGCAGGGGCGCGCGGTCCGGCGCGGCCTGCGGTGCGGCCTCGTCAGGAACGGTGTTATCCCTGTCTTCCGGCAGGGAAGTCTCCGGCGCATTGCCACGGACCGAGTCAAAAAGGCTGAAACGTCTGCTCATGGCATCATGATAGCGCAGTTATGCCCTGACGCATGCGGCATTTCTCAGATTGCCGGCAGGCGGACTACAAAACGCGCACCGGATGTCGCCCCTTCCTCATTCCGGCGGTTCTCGGCGTAAATCCTGCCACCATGAGCTTCGACGATCTGCCGGGAAATGCTGAGGCCAAGACCGGAATGGTTCCCGAAATCCTCACCCTCCGGGCGGTCGGAATAGAACCGGTCAAAAATACCGGTCAGCTTGTTTTCCGGGATGCCCGGCCCGTCATCTTCGATCAGAATGACAATCTCGCCGCCTTCCATACGGGCGGAAAGCTCGATCACACCATCCGGCGGGCTGAAGGAAATGGCATTGCCGATCAGATTGCGGAGCACCTGCACAATCCGGCCTTCCATGCCGGAGACCATCAGGCGGTTGCTGTGGAGATGCAGCACCATACGCTGACCACCGTCTTCAGTGCTGGACTGATGGACATCGACAAGGGTTTCCAGGATCCGGCCGATATCAACCGGCTCGCTTTCCGCCCGGGACAGTTCCGCATCCAGCCGCGAGGCATCGGAAATATCGCTGATCAGCCGGTCCAGCCGCTTCACATCCGCCATGATGATCGACATCAGGCGTTTCTGCTGTTCCGGATCTTTCACCCGTGCCGCCGTTTCGACGGCACTGCGCAGGCTGGTCAGCGGATTCTTGATCTCGTGCGCCACATCGGCGGCGAAACTCTCGATCGCATCCATCCGCAGCCAGAGCGCCTCGGTCATGTCTTTCAGGGCACCGGACAGATCGCCGATTTCATCACCCCGCGCGGTCAGGTCGGGTATTTCCATTCGCCCGCCCTGCTGGCGGCGCACGGCCTCGGCAACGGATGACAGGCGTTTGATCGGGCGGGCAATGGTGCTGGCGAGATAGATCGACAGCAGCACCGTGATACCGAAGGCACCGGCAAATACCTGCAGGATGGTGGTCCGCACCTCGAACAGATTATGCTCGATCTCGGCCCCGCCCTTGGTCAGTACCAGCACACCCAGCACCTTCTTGTAGCGCTGGACCGGCACACCGACACTGATCACCAGCTGGCCTGCCGGAGTCTGACGGAGTGCCTCGGCCGGTTCTCCCCGCAGGGCACGTTCTGCCTCCGCGAAGTCATCCAGACTGACATCCCCCCGGTCGACGAAGACCGGCAGCTGTTTTTCATCCGGCACCAGCATGGCGATGATGTGATAGAAAAACCGCAAGGTCAGTTCGAGCACGGATTCCCGTTCCGGCGGCGGCAGATCCTCAATGACCACCAGCCGGCCCGACCGCAGCAGATCCTGACTGTCGGCGATCAGCGCACCATTGGTTGCAAACAGGCGTGCACGGGTTTTCGTCGTCTGCACCAGACGCCGCACCATGCCGCTGACAATATCAGAGCGGAATTCCTGGACGGCGGCGGCATCCGTGGTGACAGCACCTTCACCAAGGGCGGCAGCAAACAGTTCGCCCTGCACCCGCAATGCCTCGGTTTCCGAGGCAATCAGGCTGTCGCGATATTCATCCAGATAGAGCAGGCCCGCCGCCAGCAGGCAAAGGGCTACCGCATTCACATAGAGAATACGCCGGGTCAGAGGCGAAAAGGCACCCCGCCGCCCGGGACCACGCGGGCGTGACTTGAAGCGGGAGCTGTAGAGCCGGTCTTCCGGTTTGGCGGCAAGCGACGGTTCAGCCGAACGGTTACGACCAAGGGACGGCATACGCCGCACCTTCCCTCGTCCCGATTCCGTTCGTTCCAGTCCGCTCAAACAACTGCCCCTTCCCCGGCGACGTGACTATTCCGTCGCGTCAATTGTCCTTGTAGCGATACCCGACCCCGTACAGGGTTTCAATCTGGCCGAACTCGTCATCCACCACCCGGAACTTCTTCCGCAGCCGCTTGATATGACTGTCGATGGTCCGGTCATCAACATAGATATGTTCGCCATAGGCCGCATCGATCAGCTGGTCACGGTTCTTGACGTGACCGGGCCGGCGGGCCAGCGCCTGCAGAATCAGAAATTCGGTTACCGTAAGATCGATCTGCTCACCGTTCCAGGTGCAGAGATGACGACCCGGATCCATCATCAGCCCGTCACGACGGATGACGTTCTTCGAGCTTTCCTCCGCATCAGCGACGCTTTGCGTTTCATAACGACGGATTACCGCCCGGATACGCTCGATCAGCAGGCGCTGGGAGAACGGCTTCTTGATATAGTCGTCAGCCCCCATACGCAGGCCGAGCAGTTCATCAATCTCATCATCTTTCGAGGTCAGGAAAATAACCGGCAGGGAGGAATTCTGCTTCAGCTTGCCAAGCAGCTCCATGCCATCCATCCGCGGCATCTTGATATCAAGGACCGCCAGCTCCGGCGGCTTGCGCATCAGACCGGCCAGCGCTTCCTCACCATCTGCATAGGTGTCCACCTTGAAACCTTCGGCTTCGAGTGCCATCGACACGGAAGCGACAATATTCTGATCGTCATCGACAAGTGCAACTGTATGCGCCATGGGAAATCCTCCTGAACAGGCCCTTCATATGAGTATAGTCTGTCGCCCCGCAATATGGCTGAAATAAAGCAACCATGGGGTTATTCGGAGAATTCCGGCTGAAACTGGCCGTTTCAGATAAAAAAGAACGGGGCGCGGTGGGAAAACCACGCCCCGCTACAGTTCGGGACAGAAGCTGTTATCTGCTGTCCGGCTACTTCACCAGACCGACTTCCTTATAGAATTTCAGAGCACCCGGATGGTAGGGAACCGGGTTGGCTTCATGCATGGACTTCGGCGCAAAACGATTGAACGCGCCGAAAGCGGCGGCAAGGTCCGGCTTGTTTTCGTACATCACCTTGGTCAGCTCATAGACCGTATCCTCGGACACATGCGCACCAACGATGACGAAAAAGTCGACCTCGATCATACGGGTCGGGTCATCAACGACCCCGGTCAGTGCCTTCGACGGGGATTTGGCAACAATGCGGCCCGACGGCAGGGCTTTCGAGACAGCCTCCGCCGCACCCGCTTCATCACCCAGCGACAGATAGCGCCAGCCACCGGACATTTCCGCCATGGCCTTTTTGCCGACACCGACATTCATCGGGATCAGCGCCGCATCAATCTTGCCCTGTGACAAGGCGTTGATCGCGGAGACAAAATTCGGCATCGGGACTTTCTTGAAATCGTCCTGCGTCAGACCACCGCTGGCCAGTGCCGCATCCGTATAATAATGGAAAATCCGGCCCGAGGCATAGCCGCTGGCGATCTTCGCACCTTTCAGGTCGGCCAGTGACTTGAAGGGTGAACCGGCAGCAACCGCAAAGGAAGTCTGCGTCGGGAACGCAACACCAACCATACGAATGTTCGGGTTGGCAAGACCGTCAAACACACCCTCACCCTTATGAGCGAAAGCGGCTTCACCACCATTTGCCAGACCGAAGTCCAGCCGGCCCTGATTGATCATCGGGATAAAGGTGGACGACCCTGCAAACGGTGCCACGCGATATTGTTTCCCGGTCTTCTCGCTGACCACCTTGGCAATGGCAGAACCCATCGAATAGAACAGCGCACCCTGCGGATTGGTGCCAATTGTAACGGTCTGACCGAAAGCCTGACCGCCCAGTGCGATGACCCCGGCAAAAGCTGCCAGGACTGTGTTTCTGACTGACATTATCGATTCCTCATCCAGTTATGATATAGTTTGGCCCTGCCGCCTGAGCGGAAGAACAGAAGCAGTTCGACAGCAATGACCGTCAGGCCCACAACGCAGGCCAGCAGTTGTCCGGTCATCAGATGATCCTCACCAGCCACCCCGGCTGCAGCGAGGGCGACCCCCAGACCAGCCACACCCCAGATCATCCGGAGGGCGGGGGAGAAGTTCTGTACGAAATAGCCCGCCAGCGCGCTGCCGATAAGCAGCACAGCGACGATCAGGCTGGCGCAGACCATGATGATTTCAGTCGCTGTGCCGTCACCCAGCAGGGCCGGATTTCCGACAAAGACGATTGGCACCACATAGGCGATCCAGCCAAAACGCATGGCACTGAACCCGGTACGGACAGGGTCAGACCCGGAGATTGTCGAGGCCGCGAACGCCGCCAGCGCAATGGGCGGGGTAATCATCGACATCATGCCGAAATACAGAATGAACAGATGCGCCGCCATCGGCTGGATACCGGCGGCCACCAGCGCCGGTGCCACCAGTGCTGCCAGCAGCACATAGACGCCGGTTGTCGGCATGCCCATACCCAGCACGATGCTGACCAGTGCCGCCATGAGCAGCAGCAGGGCAATCTGTCCTTCACCCAGTTCGGCCAGAGCCATGGTAACGGCGAACCCGCCGGCCGTGATGTTCAGAATGCCAATGATGAAACCGGCACAGGCCACAATGACAACCAGGTCAACGACGGTTTTGCCCGCAGCCGAGATACAGTCGACAAAACCCCGCAGGGTCAGGCGTTGTCCCCGATAGGATTTGAACAGGGCCGGGACCGCAATCGCGATCGTGCCGTAGATCGCCGAGACCTCCGTCGGAATGCGCAGAATGAACAGCGACCCCAGCAGAACCGCAAAGGCCCCGATGAAATGCCAGCCCTCCCGCAGGATGGTGCCGACCGGGCGCGGCTGGCTGTCCATCGGGCGCAAACGGTCGCGGCGGGCCAGCAGATCAACCTGCATGAACGCTGCGATGAAATAGAAAGCTGCCGGAAGCAGGGCCGCCAGCGCCACATCCGCATATGGCACTTCCAGAAAGGTCGCCATCAGGAATGCCGCTGCACCCATGATCGGCGGCATCAGCTGACCACCTGTAGAGGCCACGGATTCGATTCCGCCCGCATCCTCCGGGCTGTAGCCGGAACGACGCATCAGGGGAATGGTGATAACCCCGGTCGTCACCACGTTGGAGACAGCACTGCCGGAAACAGACCCGAACAGGGCAGAGGCGATCACTGCAATCTTCGCCGGTCCGCCGACCTGACGGCCCAGGCAGGCGCTGGCAAGTTCGATGAAAAATTCGCCGCAGCCGCTGGCGACCAGAACACCGCCGAAAAAGACAAACAGAATGACGATCTCGGCCACAACCGCCAGAGGTGTCCCCAGCATCGCGTTCGGATCAAAGGTGAGATAGAGCAGCAGGTCCTGCAGGCTGGTTTCAATCCCGGTCAGGGGAGACGGCGCCAGATGTCCGATCAGCGCGTAAAGCATGAAGGAAGAGACAACGATGAACATCATCATCCCGGTCAGCCGCCAGAGGGCAATCATGACCACCGAGGTCACCACGATACTGATGGCCTGCATCTCGACGGTGCGGAAGGCAAAGCTCATCTGGTATTTCGGGTAGCCAAAGCTGATCAGAAACAGCAGCACCACGGCAGCAAGGCCAATGACAGACAGCAGCGCCATCCGGAGCCCACTGTCATTTTGTGCCGCCGCCTGAAAAAAGGCAGCCGCCAGCGCACAGCCAAGCACCGCAGACAGAAACTGTTCGCGGGATATCTCAAGCCCCACTTCCGGCGCGATCTGCAAGGCCCAGAGCAGACTGAGCAGCACCATCGTCCCGGTCAGAATCTTTGCCACTGCAGACAGAACGGGCCATCTGACGGGCGTCAGTGTCTCCGCTTCACCATCGGAAATAGCTCTGCCCGGGTGGTCATTCGATCTCATCTGTTTCCTGGCCCAACGATATTTTATCGATTATTATTACATAACCCTATAATATCGATATTATCTGGTCCAATGTTTTATTCGTCGATATATAATCGGTGGGCTGATCAGGGGACGACCGGTAGGCTGTTGTCCCGATCACGGCCGAATCACATGCCAAATGACAGGAGCCTCTGAGCATGAGTGGATATTTTCTGGTAGATATTGTCTCCAGCCTGACGCTTCAGGAAGCCGAGAACATACTGGACGGTGCGCGCGCAGCGGCCCGTGAGGCTGATCTGCTGCCGCTGACAATTGCCGTGCTGGATTCCGGTGGCAATATTGTGGCTCTGAAACGGGAAGATGGCTGCGGCACCGCCCGCTCGGCAGTCGCGCTGGGCAAGGCGCATGGGGCTCTCGGCATGGGTGTTTCAAGCCGGGAACTCCGTGACCGGCTGAAAGACCGCCCGGCATTTCAGGGCGCCATTGCCGCAGCGACAGGCGGCCAGTTCATTGCGGTGCCCGGTGGTGTGCTGATCCTCAACGCTGACGGTAAAGCCATTGGCGCGGTCGGCATCAGCGGTGATGCCTCGGACCGTGATGAATATGCGGCCATCGCCGGTATTCAGGCAGCGGGCCTGCGGGCTCATCCCGACAGCCCCGCAGAAAACTGGAAGTCTGCCGGGCTCTGACCGTATAAGCCGCAAGCCCCGGCCAACGCCGGGCTTGCATCCGGGTAAATCCGGGGCAACATCCGCAACATGACCGATGAACGCCCCGACCCCCCGACCCATTCCCGTCAGCTGATGCGTGGCGCGATCAAAGCCACCATCGCGACCTCGCTGCCCACCAATGACGGCTGGCCCTATGCATCGCTGGTCACGGTCGCGCATGATCAGGACCTCTCACCCATCCTGCTGCTGTCGACCCTGTCCGACCATACCCGTGCCCTGCAGGCCGACCCGCGCCTGTCACTGCTGTATGAGGAAACGGACGGCTTTGCCAATCCGCAGCAGGGACCCAGAGTGACTGTGCTGGCGATTGCCGAACCGACAGATGATCCGGGATCTGCGCAGCGTTTTATCGCCCGCCATCCCCGGGCAGCCCTTTATGCCGGTTTCGGTGATTTCAGCTTTTACCGGCTGAGCATCGACCGGGTTCATTATGTCGGCGGGTTTGCTGCCGCGAACTGGATCCCGGGCCGCCGGCTGGGAATACCTGACAAATCTGTCGCCGATGCCTTCCGGGAGGCAGAGGCAGATATCGTCACCCACATGAACACAGACCATCAGGATGCCGTCGCCCTCTACGCGAACAGTCTGCTCGGGTTGCGCGGCAAGCACTGGGAGATGTTCGGAATCGATCCGGAGGGTATTGATCTGCGGCTTCGCGACCGGGTTGCGCGGCTGAATTTTGACAGCCCATTGCATACGCCAGCGGATGCACGAAAGACCCTGATAGAGCTTGTACGCCGCGCCCGCGGCTGACCCCCGGCCTGACCGGCCTGTTTTTTGTCAGATTCATGACTTTTCCCTGTAATTCTGCCGGTGGCACGGTTGCCGTGCCTGAAAGGCATGGTTAAAGTCCCCGGCCCTGCTGACGTTCAGCCCCAACTATCGGGCGTCAGCTGCGGGAAACGGGAAAAGACCATCGGGAGAAGTCAAGGTGACACAGACTGGCACTGTCAGCCGGATCGGCCTTAATGCGGTCGGGATCAGCGATACAACTGCAGAATTCTGGAACCTCGGAACAGAGGCTCTGATTGAAGAGGCGCTGGCGCGTCGTGAAGGCCATCTCGGAAAGGGTGGCGCCTTCATCACGGAAACCGGCTCACATACCGGCCGTTCCGCCAAGGACAAGTTCATCGTTGATGAGCCGTCCTCCTCAGCCGACATCTGGTGGGGAGACGTCAACAAGCCGATCTCTGATGAGAACTACCAGAAGCTGAAAGCCAAGGTTCTGGCTCATTATGCCGGCCGCGATGTTTTCGTGCAGGACAGCTTTGTCGGGGCCGACCCGACTTTCCGTCTTGGTGTTCGCGTTGTTACGGAAACCGCCTGGCATAATCTGTTTGCCCGCAACATGTTCCTGCAGCCGACACAGGACGAACTGAAGGACTTCGATCCGCAGTTCACCATTCTGCAGGCACCGACCCTGCTGGCTGATCCCGAAACCGACGGCACCAATTCCGGCACCTTCATTGTCGTGAACTTTGCCGAGAAGATCGTTCTGATCGGCGGCACCCGTTATGCCGGGGAAATCAAGAAATCAGCTTTCTCGATCCAGAACTACCTGCTGCCGGCCCGCAAGGTTCTGCCGATGCACTGTTCGGCCAATATCAGCCCGGAAGGCGACACCGCCATTTTCTTCGGCCTGTCGGGAACCGGCAAAACCACCCTGTCCGCCGATGCATCACGCACCCTGATCGGGGATGACGAGCATGGCTGGGGTGCCGATGGTGTGTTCAACTTTGAAGGCGGCTGCTACGCCAAGGTCATCGACCTGAGCCCGGAAGCAGAGCCGGAAATCTATGCCACCACATCGATGTTCGGCACCGTGCTGGAAAATGTCGTCTATGATCCGATCACCCGTCAGGTTGATTTCACGGACAACACGAAGGCGGAAAATACCCGCGCCAGCTATCCCATCGACTTCATTCCGAACGCCAGCGAAACCGGTCGCGGCGGCCAGCCGAAGAATATCATCATGCTGACCGCAGATGCCTTCGGTGTGCTGCCTCCGATCAGCCAGCTGACCCCGGATCAGGCGATGTATCATTTCCTGTCGGGCTATACCGCCCGCGTTGCCGGAACGGAAATCGGCGTTACCGAACCGCAGGCCACTTTCTCGACCTGTTTCGGTGCCCCCTTCATGCCCCGCCATCCGACCGTCTATGCCGGTCTGCTCGGCAAGCTGATGGAAGAAAATGACGTGAAGTGCTGGCTGGTGAATACCGGCTGGTCCGGTGGCGGCTATGGCGTCGGCTCCCGCATGAAGATCGCCTATACCCGGGCGATGGTGAATGCAGCCCTCGACGGCACGCTGGCCAGTCAGGAAAGCCGTCCGGACCCGCATTTCGGTGTGCTGGTCCCGACCTCCTGCCCCGGCGTTCCGTCAGAAGTGCTCGACCCGAAACAGACCTGGCCGGACAAGGCAGCCTATGAAGCCGCCGCGAAGGATGTGGTCAGCCGTTTTGAAGAGAACTTCAAACAGTTCGAAACGTCGGTTGATGACAGCGTCAACGCCGCGGCCATCCGCGTCGCTGCGTAAAAATCACATTTAGAAGACCTGGAAAGGGGTGCCGGAAACGGCGCCCCTTTTTGATTCAGGGTGCCGTCAGAGGCTGTTCAGCACGTCAGCAAAAGCCTCTGCGAACTGTGCCCGCTCTTCCGCCGTTCCCACACTGACCCGGATACAGCGGTTCAGCGGAGCGACACCGGGCATACGAATAAAAACGCCCCGGTCCTGAAGTGCGGCCAGAATGGCACGCGCACGCTCACCCCCGCCGACATCAATGGCAACAAAATTGGTGGCCGATGGCAGGGCTGTCAGTCCGTGCTGTTCGGCAAGGCGATAATATTCCTGACGTCCGGTCTCTACTTCTGCCGCCACATCTGCCAGAAAGGCGGGGTCCTTCAGGGAGGCCAGCGCGCCGACCTGCGACAGCCGGTTCATTTCAAAATGATTGCGGATCTTGTTGATGCCGGTAATCAGCCCGGCATGACCGATGGCATAACCAACCCGGCAACCGGCCATGCCATGCGCCTTTGAGAAGGTCCGCATGCGCAGCACATTCGGGCGATCCGTATCAATCGCCGGGGCCAGACCGGCAGGGCCAAATTCAATATAGGCCTCGTCCAGCACCAGCAGGGTTGTGACCGGCAGGGCATCAATGAAAGCCTGAACCGCCGCCGCATCATGCCAGGTCCCCATGGGGTTGTCGGGATTGGCGAAATAGACCAGACGGGCTCCTGTCTCACGCACCTTCGCTGCCAGCGCAACCGGGTCCTCGCGGTCGTCCCGATAGGGCACCGTAACCAGTTCCGCGCCATATCCCGCAACATGGTAATTGAACGTCGGGTAGGCGCCGAGGGAAGACACGACGGGTTCACCCGCCTCGACCGTCATCCGCACGATACAGCCCAGCAGGCAGTCAATCCCCGCCCCGACGGTAATTTCATCTATTGCCACACCGAACTGTGCCGACAGTGCCTGGCGCAGATCAAAGTTTTCCGGATCCGCATACCAGCTTGCCCGGGCAGCCTCCGCCTGCATGACGGCAACAGCTTTCGGGGACATGCCGAAACTGCTTTCATTGGCCCCCAGCCGCAGCCGGAACGGTTTCCCCAGACTGCGTTCCAGCGTCTCCGGCCCGACAAAGGGAACCGCCGCAGGCAGACTCTGGTTGCGGGCATTCAGTGCGAAAGGCGCCTTGGTCATATCAGTTCCCCGTTCACGATGGCGGCTGATTTCTTGCCACCGAATATGCCGGTCTGGCAAGGGCGGAGATGACAGGCATCTGCCGGAACCTTCAGCCTGCACCGGATCGCATGACGATAATGTTGGGTGCCTGTTCTTACCCGGTCTGGCAGACTGCCTGCCATGACTTGTCCCGACCCGATATTGAGGAAACCCGCCGATGCTTGAAACTGTCCGTTCCTGGCGCGGAGCCGTTGTTGCACCACATCATCAGGCCGCACGCGCCGGGCTGCGTATACTGGAAGACGGTGGCAATGCCGTCGAGGCGATGATCGCAACGGCAGCGGTCATTTCCGTCACCTATCCGCATATGAACAATCTCGGCGGCGACAATTTCTGGCTGATTGCTCCCGATGGCGAAGACCCGGTCGGTATCGACGCCTGCGGGGCTGCTGCCGGACAGGCCAGCATCGATTTCTACCGCGCCCTTGAGCATGACAGCATCCCGTCACGCGGGCCACTGGCCGCCCTTACCGTCGGTGGCGCGGTTTCCGGCTGGCAACGGGCCTATGCCTACAGCCGCAGCAGGCTTGGTGGTAAAATTCCTTTGTCGCATCTGCTGGAGGAAGCCATCGCCCTCGCCCGTGGCGGCGTTGCGGTAACACGTACCCTTGCCGACAACGCCGCCGGCAAGTTTGACCAGCTCGCCGCATCTCCGGGCTTTACCGGACAATATTGTCCGGAGGGCAGGCCCGTACAGCTGGCAGACAGGCTGCTCCAGCCGCGTATCGCGGACACACTGGCACATCTGGCACAGGCCGGGCTTGATGACTTCTATCGCGGCGACCTGGCCCGCAGCATCGCCGCCGATCTGATCGGCGCCGGCAGCCCGCTGACTCTGGCAGACTTAGAGCGCCATCAGGCGCTGGATGTCACACCACTGGCGCTGGAGGTTGCCGGCCAGCGCCTGTTCAACATGCCCCCGCCGACACAGGGGCTGGCCTCATTGCTGCTGCTCGGAGTCTTTGACCGGCTTGGCGTCTCCACGGCAGAAAGCTTTGATTTTGTCCATGGGCTGGTGGAATCAACCAAGGCTGCCTTCCGGATACGCGACCGGCATGTCACAGACCCCGCCTATATGGCGGAAGCGGCAACAGCTTTTCTGACCGGTGAGCGACTGGACCGGATGGCCGCCGGCATAGATCCGAAACGGGCTGCCCCCTGGCCCGAGGCGAACAATGCCGGGGATACAGTCTGGCTCGGCGCTGTTGATGCCAGCGGCAATGCAGTCAGCATGATCCAGAGCATCTACTGGGAGTTCGGCTCCGGCGTCGTGTTGCCGCAATCCGGCATCACCTGGCAGAATCGCGGGACCAGTTTCTCGCTTGATCCGGCACATCATAACTGCCTGAAGCCGCACCGCCGTCCGTTCCATACCATCCAGCCCGCACTGGCCCGTCTTTCCGATGGCCGGGTCATGCCCTATGGCACCATGGGCGGTGAAGGGCAGCCCCAGACACAGGCCATGATCTATGCCCGTCATGTCATGTTCGGACAGGATCTTCAGCAGGCGGTGACCGCACCGCGCTGGCTGCTCGGCAAAACCTGGGGCAGTGACGTGACGAGCCTGCGACTGGAAGACCGGTTCGACCCTGATCTGGTAAATGCCCTGCGGGCTGCCGGGCATGACGTGGAGATGGTCGGGCCGTTCGACGAAGTCATGGGACATGCCGGTGCACTTGTCCGGCATCCGAACGGACTCATCGAAGGGGCATCCGATCCGCGGTCAGATGGTACCGTCGCGGCCTGGTGAGGCTGTAATCTTGTTGCCTGATTTGGAACATGCTGGCATATTCCGGACAGATTCGGGCCATAGTGGGAAGAGTTCAGGGCATCATGATGAAAGCAGACCGACGCAAACGCACCGTTTCCGCCGCAATTGCTGTTGTCGCGACCTTGTCTATCACAGGCGAGGCCATGGCTGCTGCCTGCCTCAAACCCTCTGAAAGTGCCGCCGTTTCTGCCCGTCTGTTCCAGACTGAACTGATGGTTGCAGCACTGACCTGCCAGCGCCGGGGCGATTACAATACGTTTATCCGGCAGTTTGGCAGTGAACTGGCCAGCCATGGCAAACAGCTGAAGGCTACTTTCAACCGGATGTATGGCGCAAATGGCACGACTCAGCTGAACCGCTTTGTCACCCGACTTGCCAATGAAGCCTCACTCCGCAGCCTGCAATCGACTGATTATTGTGGCACCACAGATGCCCTGTTCGCCGGGGCGCTGGCCGTAAAATCCGGGAAGCTCTCGAAAGTTGCAGCAACCCAGACCTTCAGCACCGACCATGGTCTGCCGTCCTGTGCTGTCGAAGAGCGGGTTGCCCAGATCAAATAAGACGGCAACTGTTCGTCCGCCGACCTCTACCATTCCTTCCGATATAGCCGATATCCGTCAGCCCGCCTGATACGGGAACCCTCACGCCTGTCGTTCCGGCACAAATCGTGATGCCTGGCGGAATGGAGTCTGTCTGTCCACATGTCCAGCCTGATGCAGACAAAGAAAAACGCCGGGCTGTGAGGCCCGGCGTTTTCAGTCATATCCTGCGGGATAATCTTACTGGAAGATGATTTCCACACGGCGGTTCTGCGGCTCGCGCACACCATCTTCTGTCGGGACCAGAGGCTCGGCCTCACCCTTGAAGGTAATGACGATCTGATCGGCCGGGATACCCTGGCGAACCAGTTCTGCCCGGACGCTTTCGGCGCGGCGCTCGCTGAGTGCCAGGTTGTAACGGTTGGTACCGGAACGGTCAGCATGACCCGTTGCCATCAGGCGGGTGATCTTGCCGATCTTGGCATTGGCAGCCGCTGTGCGGACAACTTCCGACGAGTCCGGACGAAGTTCGGCACGGTCGAAGTCAAAGAACACCAGATAGGTGCCCGGAACCTGCGGAACCGGCGGCGGTGCTGCCGGAGCAGGGGCTGCGGCAACAGGCTGCGGAGCCGGAGAAGCAGGTGCCTTCGGTTCGGCAAACGACCAGCGCAGACCCACCATGAAGCGATGTTCATTGAACTCTGCATCCACATCCGTACCCGCGCGGGTCGTGAAGCTTGGGTCCAGCGTCGCGATGTAGCGATAATCAGCTGTCAGCGAAAGCTTCTCATTGATCGGGAAGGCCAGACCGGCGATGCCCTGATAGGCGAAATCAACGCTCTTGTCGTTGATCGACGAACCACCGACCGGCGAAGCACCATCAGCACCGATACGGGCCGCACCAACACCGACACCGACATAAGGCGTCACTGCCCAGCCGAGATTGATATCATAAAGGCCGTTCACCATCAGTGCATAGGCGTTCGAGTCGCCACTGCCGTTTGCCGCACCCTTGATCGAGTCGACATCGCTGGCGCTGTATGAGCCTTCGAGTTCGGTACGAAAACCGTTGCTGTAGGCATATCCGACGTTACCACGAACAACCCAGCCGGTTTCAAAATCAACCGTTGTGTTGATCCCTGAACCGGTCAGGTCAGTATCACCACGCTGGGCAACACCACCGGCAATGCCGAGGTAATAGCCCGGAATGGTATCCGCAGCGGTCGCGACACCTGCCATCAGTACAGATGCGGCAGCGATTGAGAGGGTTCGCAGAGTCGAGAAGGACACGGTCCATGCTCCAAAGTAAAATTAAGGCTATTGCCTGTATAGCCGGTTTATAGAAGAAGGCTTGATCCAACGCAAGACAGCCAACGCGCCTAATCGCTATTTGTTCCGGCTATGCGCTCTCTGTGCAACACATACAGACCTGATCCCACGATAATGGCGATTCCGACCCAGGTAAGCGGGTCCGGAAAGTCGCCGAAAATGAAGAATCCAAGTAATGTTGCGCTGATAATCTCCAGATACTGGAAGGGGGCCAGCAGGCTGGCCGGCGCCCGCTTGAAACCGTTGACGACCAGCAAATGGGCGATAGTGCCGATAAGCCCCAGCAAAATCAGCAACGCCCAATGGTCGGGAGACAGCCAAACCGGCGTCACCACGGCGATATCCATGCTGCCACCGGCCACCAGTGCGACCGACATGACCAGCAGGCCGGAAAGCCCTGCCGTCAGCTGCATGATGACCGGGTCTGCACCCTGTGCAAGCGACCGGGTGAGCGCCAGATAGATGGCGAAGCAACAGGCTGCCCCAATCGGCAGCAAAGCTGGCAGCCCGAATATTGCGTAACTGGGCCGGATAATCATCAGCGCGCCGATAAAGCCGACGAGAATGGCACCGATACGCCGCCAGCCAATCGTTTCTCCAAGAAAAACCGCCGAGATGAGAGTCAGAATAAAAGGTTCAACAAAGAAGATCGCAATCGCATCTGCCATCGGCAGATATTTCAGCGAGGCAAAGAACATCAGTGTCGCCATCGCAATCAGGAACCCGCGGGCAAAATGTACAAACGGCCGCCTGAACGCATCTGCCGCCCGTTTCCGGAGCAGCACAAACGGCAGCAGAATAAGGCTCTGAACCAGAAAGCGACCCCAGGCGACCTGACCGGCCGCCACATCGTCACTGAGAAACTTTGCAATCGCGTCAATGCCGGGGATAACCAGCATGCCCGCCGTCATCAGCAGAATACCATCGACATGGGCCGAACGCGGTTTCACCGCCAGCGTCACAGGTGACGGTCCTGCGTCACCGACAGCCCCACCGGAGGCTCAACCTCTGCCCGAACTGGAAAATATGCCATCAGCATCCCGATCAACTGCAATCTGCACATCAGCATGTACAGGCGGATGACCGGAATAACCAGTCCGGAGGAGCCGGGCCGGGTGATCAGAAAAGGAAATTGTCGTCTTCGTCAGAAACCAGCAGACCGACTTCGTTCTCACGCTGGCCCTGCAGATAATCGTCACCAGCGCGGTGGCCGATCCATTCAATGTCGAAGTCATCCGCGCCTTTGGCATAATAGGCATCGCCATTCGGCTTGCGCCACAGCACATCATCACGGCCATCATTATCGAAGTCCGCGATATCCAGAACTTCATAGCCCCCGCGATAGCCGGCCGCCTGCTGGTCTGACGGATCCCCCGACAGATGCGCCCAGACAAAGCCGCTGCCCTGACTGCGCCAGAGAACATCGGCCTCACCATCGCCATTGAAGTCCCCTGTACCGAGGAAATCGTTATCCGCGCGCATGCCCATCCACAGCTGGTCGTTCACATCACCGCTACGCAGGGCAAAGGTCGCGCCGGTATCCGTATTGCGCCAGATCGCATCGTCCTGCCCGTCGCCGTTCAGGTCGGCAATAGCCAGCAATTCGTCCGAGCCACGATACTGCATCCAGAGTGAATTATTCTGGTCACCGGACTGGAAGGCAAAGGTCGAGCCGGTGGCCTGATCGCGCCAGAGAACGTCATCCTTGCCATCGCCATTGAAATCGCCAATGCCGAGCAGGTCATCGCCATCACGGAAGTTCATCCAGATCGATTGCGACGGATTACCGGAGTAATTCGCGTAAGTGGATTTCGAGGTCGCGTTCTGCCAGAGAATATCTGTCGCGCCATCACCATTGAAATCGCCGATACCGAGGAAATCCGTTCCGGTTTTCGTGCCGATATTCGTCACATCGCCGGGATTTCCGCCATTCATGATGAAGGTCCAGCCCGAGGATGTGTTCTGCCACAGCAGATCATCGGAACCATCGCCATCGAAGTCAGCCAGCGCCAGCAGTTCGCGCCCCGGCAGAGAACCAAGGACCGTCTGATCATTGACGTCGCCGTCATTCATGATGAAGGTCCAGCCGCTGGCCGGATTCTGCCACAACAGATCCTCGCCGCCATCACCGTCAAAGTCGCCCCGTGCCAGCAGGTCACGCCCGGCAAGGAAGCCGAAATCAAGCTGGTCCGACTTGTCACCATTCAGCCAGGCATAGGTCCAGCCCGTGGTGTCGGAACGCCAGATCATGTCGAAACCGTTGGCCGGGTCCGTGCCTTCAAACTGCGAGGGATGGCTCTCCCCCCAGGCCAGCGTCACATCGTCGAAGACCAGGCTTTCAATACCGGTCAGATGGTCTGTCCCGTTCGGTCCCGACTTATGAGTAACGGTGCCTTCATCGTAATCGATGCTGTAGTCGGCAATATTGCCGCTGAAGACCGCCGTATCGTTACCGGCACCACCGGAAAGCGTATCGTTACCTTCGCCGCCTGCCAGCGTGTCATCACCGCGCATGCCGGAGAGGATATTGTCTGCTGCATTGCCGGTCAGGATATCGTTGCCATCACCGCCGATCACATCCTCGATCACCGTTCCGGTGTCAAAGCTGATGTCATGACCATAGAGGGAACTGGTCGCGCCATTATCCAGATCAATATCCAGATCCGACAGCACCGCGGCAAAATTCAGCACATCCCTGCCCGCATTATCGCTGATCAGGCCGCGACCGGCCTCACCGCCATGACGGGCCCATTCTTCGGTGAAGAAATAGGTATCATCATCGCTGGCAGCATCGCCCAGCAGGGTCAGGCTCCAGCTTTCCAGGGTCCCGGAGGAGGCGCCGGTCAGATTGTCTGTAACCCGCAGGGTCCAGTCCCCGGCACCGTCTTCACCCCAGAAATTCACGCTTCCCAGATCGAAGCGGATATCCTGTGTTGAATAGTAATAGGTGCCATCACTGTAACCCGGATTATCGACCAGCAGGCTGACCGTGCCATCCGGTGAAATCAGTTCAACCGTCAGATCGCTGTTGCGGGTATGGTCGATCTCCACATGCACCATCACCCGGTCGATTTCGATCGCCGGGGCACTCAGCGTGATCGTATCGGTAATTGTCCCGAGATTGGTGATCGCCAGATTCGGGGCGCTCGACGCGGTCACGGTTTCCAGATTCTGATAGGTGCTCTGATCGGTCCAGCTTTCTGCCAGACGAACCGCCGCATGGGCATCCGTCAGGCCAAAACCGTAGCCATAATGATAGGTCAGGCCGCCGCCATTCCAGTTCGAGGCGCCGTTGACCAGCCAGCCATCATCTGTCGGCAGCGGGTTCTGTGATGACAGGGCCAGAATTTCCTGCACATCGCGATAGCCAAGCAGCGGGTTGGCTTCCAGCATCAGCGCGGTGACCCCCGCCACGGCCGGTGCCGCAAAAGAAGTCCCGTTCGCGACAACGTAATCGCCGGAAGTGTAGCCGCCGTCAGTCCGGTCAGTCGTGTAGATCGCCTCACCCGGTGCCGATGTCAGAACCGTTGCACCCTGAACCGAGAAATCCGAAACCTCCCCGGCCTCGTTGGTCGCACCGACCGTGATGACATAGGGATTGTTCTGGAAGGCGTGATTGTTCGCGTTCTCACCATACTGGGCATAATTGCCACTGGCGAAGGTGATGATTTGTCCGAGCCCGTCGCGCTCAGCCGAAACCGCATTGATCAGGGCTGTTTCAGCCGCCGCAAAGACCGGCTTGTCGAAATTGTCGTAATAAGCGCCGTAATAGCCCCAGGAATTGGTCAGGATGTCAGCCGCGCCGGCATGGTCCATCGCGTCAACCCAGCGGTTGAGCGGCACCCCCGCCGGGCCAACGGTAAAGCCGGTGATATCCGCGCCATGGGCAATCCCGACGGTGCCGGAACCATCGATCGCGCCGGCAATGACACCGGCCAGCGCGGTGCCATGGTTTTCACCATTGCTGCTGGCATAAGCATCGTCGTCGCCGGTCTTCGCATCATAATCCAGATCCGTGCGATAGGCCGCCGCCAGATCCGGATGGTCATACTGAATACCGCTGTCGATGATCCCGATGACAACACCGCTGCCGGTATACTCATCCCAGACATCCAGCAGGTTCAGGTCGGCATCCGGATTGACTGTGTTGTTCAGATGCCACTGGTTCGGGACTTCCGGGTCAGCGGGCACTGTTCCGTAAAGCTCTGCCGTCGGCTCCGATATTGCCGCGCGCTCTGCCTTAACGGCAGCCCGCTCCTGCAACTCGGCACGACGCAGCACCGCATGAGGCAGAATTTCAGCGGAAAAATCATCGGTCCAGCGGGAGTCGAACGGACCGGTTCGCAGATTGATCAGATCAATCACGTTCCTGCCTCCAGCCTGTTCCAGCCGGACGCGACGTCAGCGAATAGGGTCATCGCAGTCATTACACCGAGATATATACTATTCCGGCGAAATCACCGTAAATGACGGCCATCACACCCCAACAGCATCACTCAGATGATCTATTGCAGCCTGAACGGCCCCTTTTTCACGTGGAATGCCGATGGCTCCCAGCCCCATATCGATCACCGAGAGGGTTCCCAGAAGCATCGGTGCGTTGACATAACCCATATGCGCGATCCGGAAAGCACGGCCTGAAAACTCGCCAATGCCAACACCCAGAATAACGCCTGCCTTGTGTTCACAATAGGCCAGCAGCTGCATCACATGCGCCGGGTCTTTCACCAGAACGGGGGTCACAGAGGGCGCACGATGTTCCGGCGTTTCGATATTGAAGCCAAGCGAGCCGCCCCGGCTCCAGACCTCAACCGCCTTGTGGACAGCACCAGCCAGCAGGCGGTGGCGAGTGAAAACATTCTCCAGCCCTTCTTCCAACAGCATGTCGAGCGACTTGCGAAGCGCGAAAAGCCCGTGCACCGGGGGCGTGCCACAGAACTTCATGTAATGCATTTCACCCTGACGCGCGGTCCAGTCCCAGTATCTTGTCCGCAGATCAGCAGTTTGATGCGCCCGTGCCGCTTTCGGTCCGGCGGCGACAAAACTCAGACCCGGTGGTGACATCAGACCTTTCTGCGATCCGGTCACCGCCACATCGACACCCCAGTCATCCATATCGAACGGTGTGGTGCCCAGCGAGGCGATTGTATCGACCATGAACAAGGCGTCATGACCGGCGGCATCAATGGCCCGGCGGATTGCCGGAACATCGTTCAGCACCCCGGAGGCGGTATCGATCTGCACCACCAGAACGGCTTTGATATCTGCGGCATCCGGCGCTTTCAGACGGGCTTCGACAGCCGCCGGGTCAACGGCCTTGCGCTCGTCCTGCTCCAGCACCTCAACCTCGACACCCATCATGGACGCCATTTCGCCCCAGCCCACGGCAAAGCGGCCACTTTGCAGCACCAGCACCTTGTCGCCGCGGGAAAGCGTGTTTGTCAGCGCCGCTTCCCAGGCACCATGACCATTGGAGATATAGATATAGGTATCGCCTTCCGTGCCGAAGACCTTCTTCAGATCGGCCAGACAACTGGTGGTTATGCCAACCAGTTCACCCTTGTAGATTTCAATAGCCGGGCGATGCATCGCCGCCAGCACAGGCTCGGGAATATTCGTCGGCCCCGGAATGGCGAGAAATTCCCGCCCGGTCTTCAGCGTCATGTTAATCTCCAGTGGATAATCCCGTTGACGGCGGGACATTGCCACGAAGCTGCGGCCCGGAAAACCCATATCCATGCAGCATATCGGGCCGACAGTCCGATGGTGTCTACCGTTGTTGCCCCAGCCAGTCAGCAATCCGTTCAAGGACAGCGTCCTGATTGCGCCAGTGCAACAGCTCGTGCGGCGCCTCATCCCAGTATTTGATTGCCGCCAGATCACCCAGATGCCCGGCCAGCGCCCTGATGGATTTGCGCGCAACAACCCGGTCCTGCCCCCCGTGCATCAGCAAAACCGGCAGCCTCACCTGCGGGGCCAGATCAGATGCCATATCCGTCAGCCGGATCAGGCCCCAGTAGGTATCGATCCGGACATCCCGGACAATACGGGGATCAGACGAAAGACGGCGATAAGCCTGATCGGTATGCAGGGCGTTCCCACGGTCGTTATGGACCGTAACCTCTGGCAGGATATGCGCCGCCGTCCAGAGGAAGGCATTATAGCAGTATCGGAAGGTAACATCTTCACGAACCGCCGGGGCCGCGAGGATCAGCCCGTCGACATCCGGCAGCATCCCGCTGCCGGCAGCGGCCAGGGCGACACCGCCACCCATACTTTCCCCCATGACATAGACCGGCAGGTCGCCAAACCGCCCGCGGATGATCTGCACCGCATCCCGCAGATCACCCGTCATGGTTTCCCGGCCACTCCACCGGCCCTGCGGAGACGTGTCACCAAAACCGCGCTGGTCAAAGGCAACCACGGTATAGCCGCGCAAGGCCAGCGCTGGTCCGATATCCTCAAAAGCCAGCCGGAAGTCGCCGAAGGAATGCAGCGCGATCAGAACAGCGTCGGGCGTTCCCTCAGCCTGCCAGACCGAAACAGGAAGGCGTTTGCCGTCCCGCATGACCAGTTCATCACGGTCCCAGTAAGGATCCGTCCCGGCATCTCCCGCCGGAAGATATTGCGGGGCACAGGCCGCCAGCAGCCACACCGCCATGATGCTCATCACCCTGTTCATCAGGACGACGTGGGGATGATGCAGCCCCGGTCCAAGTTATAATGGACCGGGTGTCAGATCAGACCCGCTCGATCAGCAGTGCGATGCCCTGTCCGACCCCGATGCACATGGTGCAGAGCGCATAGCGACCGCCGCGCCGTTTTAGTTCGTAGGCTGCGGTTGTCACCAGACGGGCGCCGCTCATACCCAGCGGGTGACCCAGTGCAATCGCTCCGCCATTCGGGTTCACATGTTCGGCATCATCCGGCAGACCCAGATCACGGGTCACGGCCAGTCCCTGTGCTGCGAAGGCTTCGTTCAGTTCGATAATGTCGATATCACCCAGCGCAATGCCGGTCTGTGCCAGCAGTTTCTTTGTCGCCGGTGCCGGACCAAAGCCCATGATCCGCGGCTCAACCCCGGCGGTTGCCATACCGACAACCCGTGCCATCGGGGTCAGCCCGTTTGCCGCCGCCGCTTTTTCGTTCGCCAGAATCAGGGCACAGGCCCCATCATTGACGCCAGACGCATTCCCGGCGGTTACACTGCCGTTTTCACGAAAGGGTGCACCCAGCTTTGCCAGCTGTTCGAGGCTGGTTTCCCGCGGATGTTCGTCTGTATTGACGACCAGAGGATCACCCTTGCGCTGGGGAATGACCACCGGCGTGATTTCCTCTGCCAGCCGCCCGGCAGCAATGGCTGCGGCAGCACGCTGTTGTGAACGGAGCGCAAATGCATCCTGGTCCGCGCGTGAGATATTGAAATCTGCGGCGACGTTCTCGGCGGTTTCCGGCATCGAATCGACACCATACTGGGTTTTCATGATCTTGTTGACGAAACGCCAGCCAATCGTCGTGTCATAGATTTCAGCATTCCGGGAAAAGGCAGTGCTGGCCTTCGGCATCACGAAGGGGGCGCGGCTCATGCTTTCAACGCCACCGGCAATCATGAAAGCGGTCTCGCCGGACTTGATGGCGCGGGCTGCCGTGCCAACTGCATCCATCCCCGACCCGCAGAGACGGTTCACCGTGGCCCCCGGAACAGTCGCACTCAGACCTGCAAGCAGGCTCGACATATGAGCCACGTTGCGATTGTCCTCACCCGCCTGATTGGCGCAGCCATAATAGACATCATCGACCGCCTGCCAGTCAGCATCAGGATGACGCCGCAGCAGGGCACTGATCGGAATCGCCCCCAGATCATCAGCCCGAACGGAACTGAGACCGCCGCCAAAGCGGCCGATGGGCGTGCGGATGGCGTCACAGATAAAGGCGTCGTTCATGTCAGTTTCCTGTAAATATGTGCCCGTCCGGCACTCAGACCCGGTTGAAATCGTCTGCGGGATATTAACGCCCCCGCAGCGACAATCTAGCCCCCATGCGCCTTTGCCGTCCGGGCCTTGAGATCACGCAGGACCTGCAGTTCTTCTGCTGTCGGTGGCGGCGTCTCATCCAGATGGTCTGCAAAGCGGAGCTTCCAGCCGGTCACGTCAGCCGCCTGTTCGCGGGTACAGCCCGGATGCAGCTGGGTCATGATGAACTCACCCGTGCCCGGTTCCGGACGCAACATGCCGAGGTCGGTAATGATGACACTTGGCCCTTTGCCCGGGATATTCAGGGCATCCCGGCTGTCACCACCCTTGTAATTTCCGACAGAGGTAATGAAGTCGAGCTTGTCGACAAAGCTGCGCGGTGACTGGCGCAGCAGCACAAAGACTTCCTTGCTGGAGGTCGCAATTTCCGGTGCTCCACCACCACCCGGCAGACGGGTTTTCGGGCTGTCATAATCACCGATGACCGTCGTGTTGATATTTCCGAAACGGTCAATCTGGGCCGCCCCCAGAAAACCAACATCAATCCGTCCGCCCTGCAGCCAGTAGCGGAACATCTCGGGCACCGAAACCACAGTCTGTGCGGTTTCCGCCAGTTCCCCGTCACCAATCGACAGCGGCAGGATGTCCGGCTTGGTGGCGATGGTACCTGATTCATAGATCAGCACCACATCCGGGGCATGTGTCAGCCGCGCCAGATTGGCCGCCGCGCTGGGCTGGCCGATCCCGACAAAACAAACCGTGTCATTCGCCAGCATCCGCGATGCGGCAACGACCATCATCTCATCCGAGCTGTATTCACTTTTGGACTCAGACATAGCCCGCCTCCGTCAGCTTGTTCCAAGTGCCCGACCAGTCGGTCTGATCCAGCACATATTCCTGCATCCAGTTGGTGAAGCTTTCCCGTTCCCGGGCAATACCGTCCCACTTCTTGTAGAAAGCATTATCGCGCTTGTAGAAGCCATGCGCGAAGGAGGGGTGTGCGCCGTAAGGCACTTCGCAGACCGCATCAACAATGAAGCGGGGCAGGATCACATCATTCGGTCCGGCATCAAACTCGTCGACGATCTCCTCGACTGTCACGATGGCACGCTTTGCCGCCATGACCGCTTCCTTCTGAACACCGACAATACCGTGGAGATGCACATTGCCCCGCCGGTCGGCCCGCTGGGCGTGGATAATGGCCACATCCGGGCGGATCGACGGCACTGCCGCCAGCTTTTCGCCGGTGAACGGGCAGGTCACGCTTTTGATATTCGGGTTCACGTCCGGATAGCTGGTCCCGAGATAGCCCCGGAACACGGCCATCGGCAAACCGGCGGCACCTGCCTCGTAGGCATTGGCCAGCGCGGCGTGACTATGTTCCTCAACCTCCAGCTTCAGCGGCCAGCCCTGTTCGACGGCATCGCGGAAACGGTGCAGCGAGCCGACGCCGGGATTACCACCCCAGGAAAACACCATCTTGCGGGCGCAGCCCATACCAATGAGCTGATCATAGATCATGTCCGGCGTCATCCGGGTGATCGTCAGATCCCGGCGGCCCTGCCGGATAATCTCATGCCCTGCCGCATGCGGAATCAGATGGGTAAAACCTTCCATCGAAACCGAATCTCCGTCCCGCACAAGGGACGACACGGCTTCGGCCAGTGTCATGATCTCAGCCATGAAGCGTTTCCTTTTTTGTTCGTATATTGAACATTTGTATTGTATAAAAAATTATCACCCGGCCTTCCGTGGGTCAACCCTGACAATCAACCCGCCGGAATGGAAAGAAAACGGGCAGGAGACAGGCAATGGATGAGCAGATCAAACCGACCGACTATGTGCAGTCGCTGGAACGTGGCCTCGCCGTCATCAAGTCTTTCGGCACCGGCCGGCCAGAAAAAACCCTGACAGAGGTCGCCGCCCTCACCGGGCTGACCCGTGCCGGTGCCCGGCGCCTGCTGCTGACCCTGCAACATCTGGGGCATGTCCGGTCAGACGGAAAATACTATCGCCTCGGCCCCCGCGTTCTTGATCTGGGTTTTGCCTATCTGTCGGCACAACCCTGGTGGCAAAGCGCCGAGCCTTTCATGGAAGAGGTTGTGGCCGCTCTGGGGGAGAGCTGTTCTGCGGCGGTGCTGGATGGTGACGATATTGTTTATGTTCTGCGCATCCCGGCATCGCGCATCATGACCATCAACCTGTCCATCGGTGCCCGCCTGCCCGCCTATGCAACATCGCTGGGTCGTGTCCTGCTGGCGGCAGAGGATGAAAGCCGGGCGCGGCAGTTGCTGGAGAGCGCCGACCGCCGGGCACTGACCGTCCATACGGTCACCGAGACAGATCGTCTCATGGACATTCTGGATCAGGTGCGCCGTCAGGGATACTGCATCGTCGATCAGGAACTGGAAATCGGCCTGCGGTCGGTCTCGGTCCCCCTGCAGGCCCGGACCGGACAGGTCATTGCCGCCCTGAATGTCAGCCTGCATGCAACCCGCGCTGATGCGGAAGAAATTGCCACAGGCTTTGTCCCGGTCCTGCAGCAGGCCGCGGCCCAGATTTCCCGCAACATGACCCGCTAGACGCGGGCCGGGCGAATATTCATGACAACGGCGAAGAAGCTCAGTCCTGCCGCCAGCAGACAGACATCCGTCAGGCTGAATCCCCGTTCCAGCATCAGCCCGGTAACCGCCGGGGCCAGTGCCACACCGACGAACTGAACCGACGCATGAATGGAAATCGCCAGCGCCCGGGCATCGGGTGCGGCATTGCCAACCGTCAGCAGAAGGGCCGGGATGGCGACCGCTATACCAAAGGTGAAAACCGCACCGGCAATGTAAACCCCGGTTACAGCATCAGCGACAATGGGGCCGAGAAAAGCCAGTCCCATCAGGACAAATCCCAGCAGCACCATCCGCATGACACCGAACCGGCGGATCATCAGTCCGGCAAAGGCCGTTGCCAGCAATCCCGGTAACCCGACATAGCGGACGTAAACTGGATCAGCCATCAGCCGTCCCGCCGCGGATTCAATCTCAACTGCCGCGAAAAACATCACGAACGGTACCAGTGACAGGGCAGAGCCGATATAAACCCGCAACAGCCGCCGGTACGGAATCGTCTGGAGATCTGCCCCGGACGCCACAATCCGGCCGGCAACACCACCGGGTAGCCAGATCGCCACGACAAGCGCCGCCAGCATGAAGAACAGCGCAGGCACCATTGCCGCCCAGCGCAGCGGTTCACCAAATCCGCCAACCGCTGCCAGCATCTGACCGACAATACCGGACACCAGCAACGAGCAGGTAAAGACAGCGGTTCCCGTCATCCGCATCGGTTCTGGCAGGCGTTCCTGCAACCAGGCAATCGTCGAGGGGGGAAAGCCGGCGGTAAAGAAACCCTGCGCTGCCCGCAACCACAGGATCATCTCGAAACCTTCAGCAAACGCGACCCCGGCGGAAGACAGCCCGGCCCCGACCAGCCCGGTTACCATGCAAACCCTGCGCCCGAACCGGTCGGACAGACGGCCAAAGACCAGAAAGCCGGCCGCGAGGGCAAAGCCGAAGGATGAAATCACCCAGGCCGCTTTTTCAGGGCCGACAGAATAATGCGCGGATATTTCCGGGATCAGGGCAATCGGCCCATAGAGCTGAGCCATGATGCAGACGGCAACCAGCGACAGTCCGGCCAGCACCAGTCCCGGATGTGTCAGCCCCTGCGGTGGCGTCTTTTGTTTCACCTCAGACATTGCAGCGAAAGCAACCCTTCAGGGCCGTTCGTCTGCTGAGGCCGGATATGGTCCGGTAACGGACGGTCATTCGCTGCTCCATCTTTCGGTTTCGCATATCAACAGACTTGTTATCCAGCCCGAAACCTGTTTCGACGCGGCAGAGAAAACACTGTAACCTCCGCCCGAACAACAGCAATTGAGAGAGTCGTCGATGTCTGGTCCGAAAATTACCCGCAGTGACATTCTGCAAGCCAGCAAGGGCATGTTGCAGATGCAGCTTTATGCCGTCTTCACCCGGCCAACCAACGGGCTGGGACCGGTAATGGAACATATTGAAGAGCATCTGGCCTTTCAGTGCGACCTCGAACGCAAGGGAATCATGTTCGGTGCCGGTCCTTTCTGGGCCGATAACGAAGAAGACTGGCATGGCGAAGGCATGGTCATCATCCGCGCCGCCTCGCTGGCAGATGCCCGTGCCATCGCTGAATCCGACCCGATGCACAGCAGCGGTGCCCGCAGCTTCACCGTAAGGCCCTGGCTGCTCAATGAAGGCGGCCTGACGGTCCGCGTGACCTATTCCGACGGTGCCCGGCAGATCGACTGAGGGTCCGTTCATGGCTTCCGTCCTGAACATCCTGTACCGGACCATCGGCGGTCTGGCGGCCCTGTTGCTGGCGGGTCTGATCGGCAGTCTGCTGGCCGGCATTCTGTCCCGCTATCTGGCTGACCTGTCGCTCGTCGGTGCGGGTACCGCCGCACAGTGGCTGTTTGCAGCGATGATCGCGACAGCCCTGCCCCTCAGCCGGCTGGCGAAAGGACATCTGGCGGTCAGCCTGTATCAGCCGGAAAACAACGGGCCACTGGCCATCATCAGTTCGGAAGCGGTAACCCTGTTTGCCCTGCTGACCCTGATCACCGGGGCAGGCACCCTGATCACCGCCATTGGTGGTATCGATCCGTCTCTCAACCTGCCGGTCTGGGTCCGCTTTGCCCTGATCCCGGTGATGGCCGCCATCGCCCTGCCTCTCGGTCTGATGCAGGATCTGGTTGCCAACCGCAAACTCTGGCCCCGGCTGACCGGCATTGTCGCCGGCCTTCTGCTCTGGCTGGCCGGTGGTGACCTGCCAGGCATCACCTCACTCACACCGCTGACGGCACTCGGGACAGGGTTTATTCTTGCTCTGGCAACCGGTGCGCCTGTCGCCATTGCCATGCTGTTTGCCGTCATGCTGGCTCATCTCGCCGGCGGCCTGATGCCGCCACCAGCCACCACCCAGACCATGATCAACGGAGCAACCCGGCATCTCTTGCTGGCCGCACCCCTGTTCATTACCGCCGGTGCCCTGATGAATGCGGGCAGCCTGACCGACCGCCTGATTGCACTGGCCACCTCACTGGTCGGTCATCTGCGGGGCGGACTGGCGCAGGTCACGGTGCTGACCTCAACCCTGTTCGCGGGCATTTCCGGTTCCAGCTATGCCGAGGCGGCGATCAGCGCCAAGCTGCTGGCACCGCAAATGCGCAAACAGGGATATCCCGCCGCCGACGCAGGCGCGATTACCGCGGCAGCATCCGTCCTGCCAAACATCATCCCGCCGTCGGTCGCCCTGCTGATTCTGGCCGGAGTCGCCAATCTGTCGGTCGGGGCACTCTGGATTGCGGGAATTCTGCCCGGACTGGTCCTTACTGCCTTGCTGATGATAACCGTCAACATACTGGCGCGGCGACGCGGCTATCCATGCGGTGACATCCGTCCGCCCCTGCCCGAGATAGCCCGGCGGACCGGTCGAGCCATACCGGTTTTACTACTCGCCGTTCTGATTGTCGGCGGTATTCGTTTTGGTGTCGTCACCCCGACCGAGGCCGGTGTCATCGCTATTCTTTATGCGCTTTTCCTGGGGGTCTGCATTTATCGCAGCTATCGCCCGGCCGCGCTGGGGGAGATCTTTCGCGAAGCCGGTATTCAGTCTGCCCAGATCGGGCTGCTGATCGGGGCCGCCTCTCCCTTCGCTTTTGTCATGGTCACGGAGCAGGCACCTCAGGCCCTCAGTTCTGCCGCCTTCAGCCTGACTGAAAACCCCCTGCTGCTGCTGATACTGGCAAATCTGATATTGCTGGTTTTCGGCATGATACTGGATATCGGTGCAGCAATCCTGATTCTGACCCCGATTCTGATGCCGATTGCCATTACAGCCGGCATCGACCCGGTCCATTTCGGTGTCGTGATTGTCGTCAACCTGATGATTGGTGGCCTGACACCGCCCGTCGGCCTTCTGGTTTTCATCACATCAAGTCTGACCGAAACTCCGGTCCGGCAACTGTTCCGCGCGGTACTTCCCTATATTGTCGCCCTGCTGGCGGGCCTGCTGGTCATCCTGCTGGTCCCCGCACTTTCAACGTCACCCGGCTGGATTTTGGGGACAGGTTAAGCCAGTCTCCGGGCCGGAGACGAATTCGACCGGAAGGAATTCATCATGACTGTTTTCAATCCACTGAAACTGTTCACACTTGCCATGATGGCTCTGGCCCTGCCTTTGCAGGGGGCAACAGCCGCTGGCAAGCCACTCACCATCTCCGTGATCTACGGCCCGGACAAACCACAGGCAAAGCTGTGGTTTCATTTCCGTGACGAGGTCGAGCAGGCCCTGCCCGGTGCCTTCGATTTCCGCATCGTCACCGGCGGCGCACTTGGCGGTGAAAAGGAAACTGCCGAAGGGGTGCGCATCGGCTCCGTCAATGCCGCTGAGTCAACCCTTGCCAACCTGACCACCTGGGTGCCGGAAGGTGCCCTGTTCGACATGCCCTTCATGTTTCGTAACAGCGGGCATATCGACCGCGTGATGGCCGGGCCGATCGGTGACGAGTTCCGCGAAAAGTATGCCGCTGAAGGGTTTCACATCCTCGGCTATATCACCTACGGGGCCCGCAATATCATCTCGAAAGAGCCGATCCGCAAACCTGCTGATGTCCGGGGGCGCAAGATGCGCGTGCTGCAAAGCGCATTGCATGTCGACCTCTGGAAGTCACTGGGCGCCAACCCGACCGCGGTCCCGATTACAGAAGCCTACAATGCGCTGTCCACCGGCGTTGTCGATTACATGGATATGACGAAATCCGGCTATGAGGCGCTGAAACTTTATGAAGTTGTTCCCAGCTTTACCGAAACCAGCCATATCTGGGCGCTGGGCGCGATCTATATGAGCAGTGACTACTGGCAGAACCTGACCGCCGAACAACAGGCCGTCTTCACCAGGGCAGGCAAATCAGCGGCGGCATTCTTCAACGAACTGGCCGCGAGAGAACAGAACATTTCGCTTTCGAAAACCGTTCAGCTGGGTGCCTCCGTCATCACGCCGGATATCCGCCTCTGGCAGCATGCAATGTCCCCCTTCTGGGAAAGCTATGCACCGAAAGTCGGCGGTCTGGAGCGTATTCTGCGTATTGTTGCGACCGAATAGGTTCCGTAACGCGGCCCGTCAGACGGAATCAAAGAAATCGAGCTGCCATTCCAGTTCGTCCTCGGTGTAAGCGTAATCGCCTTCCCTGGTCGCATGGACCACCATCGCCGGTGCAATCTTTGCAACCCTGTGCTGCACCCGCCCGGCCATCGCCGCAGACAAACCGGCTTTCCAGCAAAGAGCCACAACAGGCTTCGAGATTCGCTGGGTGAAAGTTCTTTTGACCATATCGTGGCTGTAGCCGGTCATCAGGGTCAGGGCGGCAACGACCAGTCCGTTATCCCGGCTTTCAATCATCCGGCTGATTGCATCTTCGTTCGAGGATGATTTTGAAATCATTTCCCGGGCCTGAGCCATCCTGTCCTGGGGTGCGGCCTCCGGCATTGCCGATCGCGCCCGCTTTGGTTCAAGCAGGGGGTCCCCTTCATTAATGCGCTTATGGAGAGTTTCGGACAGTTTCCGGATTGTGCCGGGGTCGATATCCTCGCGGGCCGTCAGCAGTTCGATCATATCCTTGGCAACATAACGCGCCAGATTACGCATCGCCGCCGATGACAGCTTCGGCCGCCGGACCAGCGGGGCATGCCAGCGTTCCCGGTCAGCCGCCCGGTCAGCCAGGCGATCAAGGGTTTCTTCCCGGATCTGCGCCTTGCTGTTATCCAGCAGATCGGCAATCGCCATTTCATCATCTGTTGCAATGATGGCATCGGAAACCCGTGCCCGAACTTCGGAACGCCGGGAAATTGCTGACAATGCACCTGATGACGGCGCGCTTGCGATAATTTCCAGCAGGTCCGCGTCGGTCAGAACCGGCGAGAACTGCAATACCGGAGAGGAAACCGTCAGTTCCTCATCCATCGCCAGACGCTGAATGATTTCCGGGGCAACGGCGCCTTCCGCCTTCAGCACATCCGCCAGCATGGCCCGGACCTTCGTTGCCTGATCTTTTGCCAGCTGCTGCAATGTCTCAAAGGCCAGCGCCCGTGCCCGGTCAGTCTCTGCCGCACCAAGACCGGGAGCCAGCCTGGCAATTTTTTCGGCCAGCATCTGCCGGACCGTCTCGTCCGAATCTTCCGAAAGTAACTGGTCGGCCTGTGCCGGACAGGCCGTGTTCGCCGCCAGCGCACTCCGGACTTTTATGGATGTATCACGGGCAAGAAAATACAAAATTTCAGGGCGCGTGCTGCTGTCAGCGGCAATGCTGGCACGGGCCTGTTCGGAACCCGCCACCAAAGCCTTCTTTGCGGCTTCATACGTCATTTCTTTGGAGCTTCGCCCCCGTATCCTCTCGATGATTGCAACCATCTGGAAGAAACCCTGTCTGACTTCTATTCTTCGGAAACAGCATGGGACGGTCCGTTCGAGCCGTCGATATAGTAATTACCCTTACCCGTCCGCTTTACCTCATACATCGCAGCATCTGCCCGGGCGATAAGCTGTTTCAGATTTTCGTTCCGGTCGGCGGTTGCCAGCGCAATGCCAAGTGACAGGCCAAGCGGCTTGTCACGTTTCCCGGAGAAAACCTGCAACGCCTTGCCTGCCCGAAGCAGGGCGTCAGCACGGCTCTGCACACCCGGCAGATCAATATTCTCAAGCCAGATGGCAAATTCATCGCCACCCAGCCGCCCGATCAGATCTGTCGGGCGTGTCCCGCCGATCAGCACATCCCGCAGCTTGATCAGGGCAGAATCTCCGCGCTGATGGCCGTGGACATCATTGACCAGCTTGAAGTTATCCAGATCGACATAAACCAGAGCCGAACTTGTCGCACTTCGCGCAAGACGGTTAAACCGGCGTTCCAGCTCGTCAAAGAATGCCCGGCGGTTCAGCAGGCCAGTCAGACTGTCAGTGCGCGACAGGGTGATGATTCGTTCATGACTGGCGATCTGCTCCAGCGCGATACCCATCTGATTGGCAATATCGACAATCAGCAGCTTCTCATCATCGTCCCAGGGACGGGTTGCAACCGGGTCATCCGGATCAAACTTCCGCCGCCACAGACAAATCGCCCCGTTCTGACCCTGATTGTTGAACGTCACGACACCCAACGCCTGAACAGAGCCGACCTCGTCCTGAACCGTCAGCTTCTGATGACGCAACCTGTTGACGACGCTTTCCAGCGGAGAGTCGTCTCCCAGGGCACCATACTCGGCGACACAGGAAAAACTGCCGGCCTGATTGGTACGATAAACCCGGCAGCCAATGGCACCAACCGACCGGGCCGTTGCCTGAGCGGCGGCAACCAGCATGTTCGATGGTTCAACCTCGTCGCGGATGGTCCGCACGATATGAGTCAGCAATTCCTCGCGCACCTGCGAATGGGTCAGTGCCGATTCCTGCTGGTGACGGACCGTGATGTCGCTGCAAACCCCGCGTACACCAGCCCAGTCCCCGGAGTCAGAGGTAACCGGCGTCGCCGCGATCCGGACAAGCCGTTCTTCACCATTCTGCGCCTTCAGCCAGACATCCACATCATCGACCTGCGACCGGGCTTCAAAAACCAGCGTGGCATCTTCATCGCTCCTGTTGCACAGAAACTCCGTGTAATGCCGGTCAATTATGTCCGCGGCCTCATACCCGAAGCCACCTTTCGGCGAAACAAAGATAAACTGGCCTGCGGCATTCGTTTCCCAGGCCATGTCGCTCGAAATCTCGACCAGATCACGATAACGCTGGCGGGAATCACTCAGGGCCTTCGACAGATTTCGTTCCAGTGTCGCTTCCTGAGCCAGCAGCAGGGCCCCGCGCGGCTCCTCAGTCGGCACAACCGTCAGGCTGTAAACGGCCCGGCGACCCTCGATAGGATCGAAGGAAATATCAAAGACACCGGTCTGACCCGTGGCCACCGCCGTGCGCAGAACGGACATCAGTTCCGGCGCCTCGGCATCGCTCAGCTGTTTCGCCAGATCTTCTGCTGCCTGATTGGCGCGCAGAATCGTCGCCTCGTCATTGATGACGATTGCCGGTCCCGGAAAATTGTCGATGAAGTCCGTGTTGACCTTCATACCTGCTATAGTGAACCGAAACTATCCACCGGCAACCCGGCAACCAGCCTCCGGATGCACCCCCTACCCTTGTTTTATCAGATCCGAACCGACAACAGCATTTGCCGATTTCCCGCTCCCCGCAAGGAACCTATCGCAATCCTGATGCAGAATGGCAATATTCTTGTGATGACAAATGATAAAACCCTTCCGACAGGACAGACGAGGGCAGACCATGGAAAACCTGAAAACAATCGATACCTGGATATTTGACCTCGATAACACGCTGTATCCGGCGGAATGCAATCTGTTCGCGCAGATTGACGTTCGCATGAAAGCCTTCATCGCTCAGGCTCTCGGCATGTCGGAGGATGAGGCCTTCATCCTCCAGAAAAAATATTTCCGGGAGCATGGCACCACGCTGCGCGGCCTGATGGACAATCACGGCATTACCCCCGGTGACTTTCTCGATTTCGTGCATGACATCGACCATTCGGTCCTGCCCTGCCTGCCGGAGCTGGGGGCTGCCCTGGCGAAATTGCCCGGACGGCGGCTGATTTTCACCAACGGCACAGTCCATCACGCCCGGGGTGTCATGGCAGCACTGGGGGTCGGAGATCATTTCGAGGATATTTTTGACATCGTCGCCGCCGACTATCTGCCGAAACCAAATCCTGCGCCTTATGCCCGGCTGATTGCCAGTCATGCGATCATCCCGGAACGGGCCATCCTGTTTGAAGATATCGCCAAGAACCTGAAACCGGCCAAGGCACTGGGCATGCAGACCGTGTTCCTGAAAACAGACACCCGCTGGGCGCATCCGGAAGGCGACGTCGATTATATCGACCACGAAATTGACAATCTACAGGTCTGGCTGGATCAGGCAATCGACAGTCTGAACAGCCACCCGACTTGACGGGGATTGCCGGTTCCGCCACTCTCCCGCCGCCGCAGAAACCTTCACAGACGAGAGCGATTCAGATCATGAGCAATGCACAAATTCAGGCGATTATCGAAAAGGCCTGGGACAACCGCGACAGTGTCAGCACCACAACCGGTGGCGAAATCCGTGACGCCGTGGAATCCGCGCTTGGTCTGATGGACTCCGGTGCCGCCCGTGTAGCGGAAAAAGGTGCCGGCGGCTGGGTCGTCAATCAGTGGCTGAAAAAGGCTGTTCTGCTGAGTTTTCGCCTGACCCCGACCACCGTCATCAATGGTGGCCCGACAAATGATGGACTGGGCGACAGCGTCTGGTACGACAAGGTGCCCTCGAAATTCTCCGGCTGGGATGATGCCCGGTTCGCCAGCGCCGGTTTCCGCGCCGTGCCGAACTGCGTGGTACGCAAATCCGCCTATATCGCGCCGAACGTGGTGCTGATGCCCTCTTTCGTCAATCTTGGTGCCTATGTCGATGAAGGCACGATGATCGACACCTGGGCGACCGTCGGTTCCTGTGCCCAGATTGGCAAAAACTGTCACATTTCCGGCGGTGCCGGTATCGCCGGCGTGCTGGAGCCGCTGCAGGCCGACCCGGTCATCATCGAAGATAACTGCTTCATCGGTGCCCGCGCCGAAGTGGCAGAGGGTGTCATCGTCGAAGAAGGCTCGGTGCTGTCCATGGGTGTCTATATCGGCGCTTCAACCAAGATCATCGATCGCGCCACCGGCGAGGTCATGTATGGCCGCGTACCGGCCTATTCCGTGGTCGTATCAGGCACAACCCCGGGCAAGCCACTTCCGGACGGAACAGCCGGACCGGGCCTGTATTGTGCGGTTATCGTCAAGCGTGTCGATGAAAAGACCCGCTCAAAGACATCCGTCAACGAGCTGCTGCGCGGCGTATAATGAGCGTCATCGTCGATCCGGTCGCGTTTTCACAGACCCTGATCCGCTGCCCCAGTGTCACACCGGCTGAAGGCGGGGCACTGACCACGCTGAAGACACAGCTGGAGGATCTGGGGTTCACGGGCCATCTGGTTTCCTTCTCGGAGGAGGGCACGCCGGACGTCGAGAACCTCTATGCCCGCATCGGCACCGGTGGCCGGAACTTCTGTTTTGCCGGGCATACGGATGTGGTGCCGGTCGGCGATGCAGGCGCCTGGGATGATGATCCCTTCGCCGCTGTCATCCGCGACGGTGTTCTGTATGGCCGGGGTGCGGCAGACATGAAGGCGGCGATTGCCGCTTTCACCGCCGCGACTTCGGGTTTTCTGGCCGATAATCCGGGCTTTGATGAAAGCATCAGCTACCTGATCACCGGTGACGAGGAAGGCCCCTCGGTCAATGGCACCGTCAAGCTGCTGAAATGGGCCAACGACCGGGGCGAGAAATTTGATCTCTGTGTTGTCGGTGAGCCGACCAACCCGAACGATCTCGGTGACATGATCAAGATCGGCCGCCGCGGTTCAATGAACAGCTATATCACTGTCCACGGCACCCAGGGTCATATTGCCTATCCGCATCTCGCCGATAACCCGATCCCGCGACTGGTCCGGATGCTTGATGCCCTGATTTCCGAGCCACTGGATGACGGCAATGAGCATTTCGATGCGTCCAGCCTGCAGATATCGACGGTTGATGTTGGCAATCCGACGACAAACATCATCCCGTCCCGCGCCAGTGCGGTCTTCAATATCCGCTTCAACGATATGCATTCCAGCGCCAGCCTGATCAAATGGTGTCGCGAAAAATTGGATTCAGTCGGCGGAAAGTACGATTTCCGGGTCGAGGTTTCCGGTGAAAGCTTCATCACGCCGCCGGGTATGCTCAGCGATCTGATGAGTGGCGCGATTGAGGATGTTCTGGGCCGCAAACCTGAACTCTCGACAACCGGTGGAACGTCGGATGCCCGGTTCATTCACCACTATTGCCCGGTCGCCGAGTTTGGGCTGATCGGCCGGACCATGCACAAGGTGAATGAACAGGCTGATGTCTCGGATATCGAGGCGCTGGCAAAAATCTACCGGCGGATGCTTGATCGTTTTTTCCACTCATGATGATCACCCTGCCCGAGGTGACCGCGGCAATTCACGGCGTTGGCCGCCTGTTGCGTCTGGACACCTCCGGCTACAGCTTTCTGGACACCAGTCGCCGCGGATTCTTCATGTCCTTCTGGGCGGCGGTTTTCATTCTGCCCGGAATTTTTGTTCTCGGACGGTTTGATCCGGGCACAGAACAACTGGAGGTTCATCCCTTCCGGTTTCTGTCGGTAACCGCCATCCATTACGTTCTGAGCTGGGTCGCCTACCCGCTGGTCATGTGGCATATCGCCGAGCGGCTGGACCGCCTGAACCGTTACGTTCTCTACATCGTCGCCTATAACTGGGCGGGCGTCCTGCAGATTGCCATTCTCGTCGCCATCGAAACGGTCGGCCAGACCGGTCTGCTGCCGGCCGGCTTCATCAACCTGGTGAGCTTCGTGGCAATCGTCACTCTGGTGGTCTGGGGTGGCTATATCGCCCGGACAGCACTGGACGTTACCATACCGGTCGCCGTCGCACTGGTCGGGTTTGAGATTCTCCTCGCCGTGTCGCTGTTTCAGATCAAGGCGATGCTGATCTACTGACCGTCAGGCCCTGCGCGGAATCGCCACCCAGTAGTCAAAATCGAGAACGACAGCGTCATGGGCCTCCTCAGCCCCCGGGAAATCAACACAGGGATGGTTCTTCGCTGCAACCAGTCTCAGGCGCAGCGCGCCGAGGTCATCGCGGCCCGGCAGCGGTGCCGTCTCCAGCACTTCTGTCCAGGCATAGACCGTGTCACCGGCAAAAATCGGCGCGACATGGCGGCCACCATTGATGGCGATGATCCGCTGTGCGTTCTCCAGACCGTTGAAGCTGAGGCCGCGTGCCAGACTGATGACATGCCCGCCATAAACCAGCCGCCTGCCAAACCGGTTGCCCGAAGCTGCATGCTGATCGAAATGAACCTTTGCCGTGTTCTGATACAGCCGGGTTGCGATCATGTGATCGGCTTCCTCAACCGTCATGCCATCGACATGATCGATTCTCTCACCCGCGGCATAATCTTCAAACAGGTGGGGCGATCCGGCCATCAACGGATCATAACCTTTACCGGAAAATCCGGACTGATCTGCCAGACTGTCTGCACTGACAGTCTTTGCCAGTTCAGGCACCAGCGCTGACGGGGCCGGACTGGCCGGATCCCGTTTCTGCACCATGACCCAGCGAACATAGGACAGCACTTCCTCACCCCGCTGGTTACGGCCGGTGGTCCGTACATAAACCACCCCGGTCTTGCCGCTGGAGTTCTCTTTCAGGCCGATCACCTCCGACGACGCCGTCAGACTGTCTCCCGGATAAACGGGAACTCCGAACCGTCCCTCGGCATAGCCAAGATTGGCCACCGCGTTCAGGGAGACATCGGGTACGGTTTTGCCGAATACGGTATGGAAGACCAGCAGGTCATCCAACGGCGCCTGTGACAGACCGCAGGTCGCGGCAAAACTGTCAGCGGATTGCAGGGCAAAGCGACTGCCATATAGGGCGGTATAGAGCGAGGCGTCACCACTGGTCAGTGTCCGGGGCGTTGCATGGATCAGCTGCTGGCCAGGTGTGAAATCTTCGAAAAAATTGCCGGTGGAGGTCTTGGTCATGATGGATTCCTCAGGACTGCATCTTCGTGATCATGTCGGCCAGCCCGACAACCCGCCGGGCATTCTCGACATGCAGATTCTCGACCAGCTTGCCGCCAACGACCACAACGCCCTTGCCCTCGGCCGCCGCCGCTGCATGGGCTTCGATTATCCGGTATGACCAGGTGACTTCCTCCTCCGTCGGGCCAAAGGTCGCGTTCGCGGCATCAATGGTTTTCGGATGGATCAGCGTCTTGCCGTCAAATCCCAGTTCCAGCCCCTGACGGCAGGAAACGACAAAGCCTTCATCATCCGCAAGATCGAGATACACGCCGTCAAGAATGGCAAGCCCGTAGGCCCGGGCGGCGAGGACGCTGAGATTAAGCGAGGTCATGAACGGCATCCGCTCAGGCGTATGCAGACAATGCAGGTCTTTCGCCAGATCCGATGTTCCCATGACAAAGCCACCAAGACGGGGCGTTGAACGGGCGATATCGAGCGCGTTCAGAACCCCGAGCGGTGTCTCGATCATGCACCAGATGGCCATGTCCTTCGGAGCACCGCTGGCATCCAGAATGGCCTCGGCCTTGCGCACCATATCGCCGCTTTCCACCTTCGGCAGCAACACACCCTGCGCCGGCATCTTCGCCACAGCGGCAATATCGCCCTGTCCCCATTCCGTCTCCAGACCATTGGTGCGCACCAGAATCTCCCGCAGGCCATAGCCGCCACCGGCCAGTGCTTCGGCGACCAGCCTGCGTGCTTCCAGCTTGGCATCCGGCGCAACCGCATCCTCGAAATCGAGAATCAGACCGTCAGCGGCAAGGCTGCGGCCTTTTTCCATCGCGCGGGCGTTCGAGCCCGGCATGTAAAGGACGGACCGACGGGGACGGGCAGTGGCAGCCATAGGAAATTCTCCGGTAATTGTTCATTGCAGCACTATGTAATGCGCGAGAAGATGTGCCATGCTTGATCCCCTGCGCCAACCGTGAAACTGGCTTTCCGTTTTGAAAATACTCTCCCTGCATTCCGCCGTCGCCTACGGGCGCGTCGGAAATTCTGCGCTCACCATTCCTCTGGCCGCCGTCGGATGTGAAGTCATCCCGCTGAACACCACCCGCCTTGCCCATCATCCCGGATATGGTCCCTGGTGTGGTCGCATTGAGGAGACTCAGGTTCTGTCGGAAATGGTTGAGGCGCTGGCGAATATCGGATTGTTCGACCGCATTGACGGTCTGCTGTCGGGATATCTCGGCAGTGGTGGAAATGCCGAACCGGTCTTCTCCGCACGACGTTATCTGCGCCGGGGCGCCCCCTGGCTCTGCGATCCGGTCATTGGTGACTTCGATACCGGAATCTATGTGCAGCCGGATGTGATCAGCGCCATTCGTGACCAGCTTGCCCCACAGGCCGACATCATGACCCCGAATGCCTTCGAGCTTGGCATTCTGACGAGCATGCCAACCGACACAGCCGAAGCCGCCCTGTCCGCCGCCCGCAGCCTGATTGGTGGCGGCCCGAAAGTCATCGCCGTAACCACCGCACCGGTGGCTGCCGACCGGACCGGGGTGCTGCTGGTTTCCGCCGACAGCGCCACCCTGATGACGACCCCCGTGATCTCGGTCGATGTAAAGGGGACCGGCGATCTGTTTGCCGGGCATCTGCTGGCCGGAATCATCAGCGGCATGGCACCGGCTGACAGCTGTCAGGCGGCCATCGGGCGACTTTACATGGCGCTGCGGCTGACCGAACAGCTGAAGGCCGATGAACTGATGGTGCTCGACCCGGCCAGCAATCCGGCACTTGATCTGACAATGGTCGAGCGAACCACGCTTTAGCCGCACCGGCGGACGTTACCGCAGGTTCCTGTCTCATGGCCCCTGGAGAGGCATAAGCCGGGCTGCCTATGCGTAGGTATCAATCAGCAGGCCCGTCAGTTTGTTGCCGCCCAGAAAAGGCTGATAGAAATCGGTGTAGTTGGATTGCGTGCTGGCCAGTGAATTCAGCACAAACACGGCGCGCTGAAAATCAGCCTGTACGCCGGCCTGATTCTCAAATCCGGCGAGCGCCGCTTCACGCAGCAGGTCGAAGACTTCTTCCTGCTTGTCTTCAATCAGGGCATCAATGCGGTCTGCCGCGTTTTGCGCCTGTGTCTGTTCGGATTCGAGACGCAGCACCTCACGCTCGAAAATCTCACGTGCCGTCGCCACATCGGCAGCGGCCAGCGTGCGCCCGGCCCCGGTCGAGAAATCATAAAAGAAAGCATTGAGAACACCGAGACCACCACGGTTCACTGTTCCGGTATAGCTCGTTTCTGACGCCAGCCCGGCATCCACCGTGAAGCCGACATTCGTGCCGTCAAAACTGTCCAGCTGTACACCCTTGACGGAAAAGGCATCTCCCAGACTGTCATTGGGATAGGACTCGTAAAGGCGCAGTGAATCCGAGTTGAATTCCGGGATGAACAGCCCGCCACCATCATTCGTGACGTAATAATCACTGGCCAGAAAAGACCCGGTGACCGTCCGGGTGTGGCCGAACTGGTCGAAGGCATAGGTTGTCTGGTTGTTCTGAAATGTGGCACGCCCGACATTGCCGCTCAGCTCACCCGATGAGGCGATGGAAAATATCTCGGCCAGCGTGTCGTCGAAACGGCTGGCGTAAAAATCCGGGTCATTCGCAGCATTCTCGACATCGATTTTCAGCTGGAACAGCAGGGGCCGGATTTCATCGGCATTGTTCAGTGCAATCTCGATCGCGGATTCCGCCAGAATGGCGTCGATCTTCAGGGTTTGCAGCCGCTGCTGCTCTTCCTCGGCAACCGTGGACTGGCGCTCAAACGCCGCGGCGTTCGTCGCCGACGTTTCCTCCAGACGTTCCTGAAACGAGATCCGGAGTGAATCCAGAATCAGCGAATTGGATACCGTCGGCAGGAGGCCGCTGTTATTGAGCACCGTTTCAACCAAGCGATAACGCTCCGGAAAAGCTGAAATCTTAACCGGATGTTAACATATGGCCCGAGATTCGACCCAATGAATCAACCAACAGGGTTAACGGGTCAGTCCGCGGCCATTTCAAACAACATGAGATAAGTGCGTTGCAGGGCGGAATAATTGTCGTCGGAGACCAGATAAACCATCTGCCGTCCGTCTTCCGTCACCCAGGTGCCGATACCTTCCATATTGTCGAAGGTCGCACCTGCATCGAGCCGGGCGATCTCCGGCCCGTCGATCACGGCACCGGCCCGGATGCTGTCCTGCGACAACCGCCTGATCCGTGATCCGATGCCGCCCCGCAGGCCAAATCGCCGCTCCAGCAACAGCACATCGCCGCCGGACAGGGTTGCCGCCCCGGTTGGCTTGAAGGTACCGGATGTGCGTACAGTGACGACATCCCATCCCTTCCGGTCACTGATCCAGCCGACCACGCTGTCACCACGGCCAAAGTCCTCGGTAACCGCAAACAGCTTGCCGTTCTGCAGCAAAGTCAGCGCCTCAATGCCGCCATTTGACGGGGCATCACCAATTTCATCCGGTGGCGGGATCACCGATGGCAACACCTGACCCGGCGGATAGGCCCAGAGCCGGTGATTGCGCTCAAAGGCAACAATCATCGCCCCGTCGACACCAACCGCGACAGATTCCGCATCACGCTGCGAACTGCGTTCCAGCGGATGTCCCCGTTCATCCGCCAGCACGCCCAGTTCCGCTTTCGATATGCCGACCAGTTTCCCATCACGATAATCCGGTGTCATCACCACCCAGAAACCGTGATCGGAAAAGGCTGTAATCTCTTTCCCGTCCGGGCGGATAGCCAGGGCCGACAGACCACCAAACCGGCGGTCTGACGACGTAAGGTCCAGCCCGCCCCGCCAGATCAGCCGGCCAAGTTCAGTCCGCGACAGGTCATCACGAAACAGCGGTATCGGTTTGACGGTCAGGTCCAGCGAGTCAGCGGCTGACGGCGGGACCGTCAGCGCCAGAAGACAGGCCACCGCAAGCAGGGCGGTCAGCCATTTCCGGACAGGCCGCATCGTCGCTGCTTACTGGAGATAGGGGCCGAGGTTCTTGTTGATCTCCGCGCTCATCCGCTCATCAAGGTCGCGGGCAAGGTCACGGGTCATGTCGTACCAGATCTGGTTGCGCTGGTTGACGGTGTAGTTCTCAGCCACCGTATGCGACCGTTTCACGGCCACCTCGACTTCCCCGACAACATTGCCATTGGCGTTGATGATCTGAAGGGTTGCGCTGATTTGTGCCGTATAACGTTCCGACTGGTCGGTAGTGAAAGCACCCTTGATGCCTTTTGTGCCATCCAGCTTCTCTTCGACAGCCGAGGCGTCGACAATATTATAGCGCACACGGTTCGGGCCGCCGGCCATTTTCAGCCGGTCCTGCGCCCAGTTACGGGCGGTATCCGTCAGCGATACCGGAAACCGGTGGTCGACATTCGGATCGGTCAGCGGCGCCCGGTAAGTCGTCGAGATATCAATGGCAGAAGCAGACAGACTGATCTGCGGCTGCTGTGTGAAGCGGATATCCGGGTAGGACGGACCCTTCGGTGCCGCCGTGCAACCCGCCAGTACGGCAACAATCACACCGGCCATTAACATCGGAAGGCGGCGGGAGGCAATAAGACGGATCATGGTCTACTCCTGATTTGTGTCGGCCGGTGATTCAAGCTCTGCCTGTGTGAACTGGAAATCCGCACGGCAGAATTCGCAGGTGACGGTGACGCGGCCTTCTTCCATCATATCGTCAATGTCATCTTTTCCGAATGACATCATAGCTGATAACAGGCGATTGCGGCAGCATTCTGACCGCGCCGAAACAGGCCGCTCATCAGCCACACGCACATCATCTTCGTTGAACAGCCGCCAGATCAGATCAATCCCGGTAAGTTGCAGATCCAGCATCTCTTCTGCCTTCAGGCTGCTCATCAGCAGGCGGTGCCGGGCCCAGTCATCTTCGGCTTCTTCGACTGTAACACCTTTCGGCAGGGTTTCCGTCGGCAGACGCTGCAACATCATGCCACAGCCGACCCATTCTCCGAACGGGGTCCGCCCGACCGCGATTTCAGCCGCTGTTTCAATCTGTTCCGAACGCTGGAAGTAATCCAGCACGCAATCGGCCAGCCGGTCACCTTCCAGCGGGACAATACCCTGATAGATATCCGTATCCGGGCCCTGATCCACAGTGAAAGCCAGATATCCGCCCTTGAGCAAAGCCATGACCGGGGCCGCCTCGATGGCTGCGGGATCAACCGCCGCCAGGGCTTCCTCGTCAAACCGGGCGTAGCCACGAACCTCGCCCTCGCTGGTCACATCGACAACCAGCATCGAGACCGCACCCTCACCCTTCATCTGCAGGATGAACTTGCCGTCATATTTCAGCGCCGACGACAGCAGCACCGACAGCACCAGCGTCTCACCCAGCAGATACGAGACCGGTTCCGGATAGTCATGCCGGCTGAGGACCTGATGCAGGGAGGCATTCAGGCGCGTGATACGGCCACGGACATTGCCCGCCTCAATGATGAAGGGGCGGACAACATCCTCACCGGTTGGCGGTGTTACCCGGATCGGCGTACCGACTGTTGTCAGCTCAGACACCAGGCCAGAATCCCTTTTTGTGCATGCAGGCGATTTTCCGCCTCGTCCCAGATCACTGAAGACGGACCATCGATCACGTCAGCGGTGACTTCCTCATCACGATGTGCCGGCAGGCAATGCATGAAAATCGCATCATTGCGGGCCAGACCCATTTTCTCCTGATCGATCTGATAGGGGCTGAGCAGGTCCTGACGAACGGCTGCATCACGGTCACCCATGGAAACCCAGGTGTCCGTGACAACACAGTCCACATCGGCCAGTGCCTTCGCGGGATCGGTGGTAACCGACACCCGGCCCTGATGGTTCTCGGCCCAGTCCAGCACCTCCTGCGGGGGCGACAGCTCTTCCGGGCAGGCCATGCGCAGATCAAAACGGAATTTCACCGCCGCCTGAACCCAGCTGGTTGCCATATTGTTACCGTCGCCAACCCAGGCAATCGACTTGCCCGCAATCGGCCCGCGATGTTCCTCAAAGGTCATCACATCCGCCATCAGCTGACAGGGATGGGTCCGGTCGGTCAGGCCATTGATAACCGGCACCGACGCATATTCCGCCAGTTCCAGAAGCTTCGATTCCTTGTCGGTACGGATCATGATGGCATCGACATACCGGGACAGCACCCGCGCCGTATCAGCCACCGTCTCGCCCCGGCCAAGCTGGGTCTCTGCGGGTGACAAGACAACCACATCACCGCCAAGCTGGCGCATCCCGACATCAAAGGACACACGGGTCCGGGTCGAGGGCTTCTCGAAAATCAGCGCCAGGGTCTTGCCAACCAGCGGGCGCGGGTTGGGGGTTGTGCCGGTCTTGTGAGCCACGGCCAGATCAAGCATCTGCCGCAACTCACCTTCCTCGAACCTGTCCAGGTCCAGGAAGTGCTTCACGCTGCTCATGCTTCTGCCGCCAGTGTCTTGCAAGTGGCTTCCAGCGCAGCCATCGCCTGTTCTGCCTCGGCCTCACCCATGATCAGCGGCGGCAGCAGGCGCACGACATTATCTGCCGCACCGACAGCCAGCATCTGGTTATCCATCATCGTCGCGATGAACTTGCCGGAATCGACAACACATTTCAGACCCAGCATCAGGCCCGCGCCACGGACCTGTTCAATCACCGTGGGATAGCGTTTCTGCAGATCAGTCAGCTGATCCCACAGCGCCCGCGCAGTACGGTCAACATGGTCGAGGAAGCCATCGCCCAGCACCACATCAAGCACCGCATTCGCAGTCGCCATCGCCAGCGGGTTGCCGCCGAAGGTGGTGCCATGCGCACCCGCCGTCATGCCGGAAGCGGCATCTGCGGTCGCCAGACAGGCCCCCACGGGGAAGCCGCCGCCAAGCCCTTTGGCCAGTGAAATGATATCCGGCGCCGCCTTGCCCGCCCATTCATAGGCGAACAGCTTGCCGGTCCGGCCAATGCCGCACTGGACTTCATCATAATGCAGCAGGATACCGAACTCGTCCGCCGTCTCACGCAGCGCCCGGAGGTAATCCAGCTGTCCCACCTGAATACCGCCCTCACCCTGAATCGGCTCCACCAGAATGGCCGCCGTCTGCGGTGTGATGGCATTGCGCAGCTCGTTCATATTGCCGAAAGGCACATGGTCAAAGGCATCGACCAGCGGATCAAAGCCCTTCTTCACCTTGGCAGACCCACCGGCAGAGATGGTCGCCAGTGTCCGCCCATGGAAGGACCCGTCAGCACAGATCACCCGGTATTTCTCGGTCTGGCCCTTATCATAGAAATGCTTCCGCGCCATCTTGATCCCGCATTCCAGCGCCTCGGCACCGGAATTGCAGAAGAACGCGTAGTCAGCAAAGGAATGGGCGACCAGCCGTTCCGCCAGCCGTTCCTGATCCGGAATCCGGTACAGGTTCGAAACATGCCAGAGCTTGCCCGCCTGCTCCTGCAGGGTTTTCACCAGATGGGGATGCGCATGACCAAGGGCATTGACCGCAATGCCGGATGTAAAATCGAGGAATCGTCGCCCGTCCACCGTATACAGATAGCAGCCTTCACCCCGGTCGAACTCCAGGTCGAACCGCGCATAGGTCGGCATCACGGCAGATGTCACAACACACACTCCTCATACAATGACTAAACTGAAAACGCGGCCCATTGGGCCGCGCCACACGAAGGGCGAGAGTATCTGCGGGTTAGCGGTTTAAGTCAATTAGGTCGGGCCATCCTGCCGGGCACCGGCTTTACCCGGGCCAGACAGATAAAGCCCCTGAACCATGTCGTTCCGGGATGCCGGCCGGTATGGCCCGCCGACGACATGCTACAACCGCTTCCGCCGCTGGACGAAGGCCGGTGTCTGGGACCGCATCATGGACGCGATCACGGTGGCGCATGATGGCGATGTCCAGATGATCGGCGGAAGCAGCTGAAGGGGAAAACCTTGTCCGGTTTCTTGCCAAAAATATATTGTTCGGGCAACATTTCCTGAACGGTGTGCGTGCAGCATGCAATCACTCATTCGACCGTCGAGGAAATTTCCCTTCATGATCCGTCTGTCCACCCTTGCCATCGGCATGGCTATTCTTTTGTCTGCCTGTCAGACCACGAACACTCCGTCGCTTCCTGACCAGCCGGTTGGAGGACCCGCAACAGAGCCTGATGAAATCGTGCTGTTTGATGCTGTCACTCCGCCTATCACCCGCCGGGCTTGTAATGGCTGTGACAACAACGGTGGTCCGGTGCAACTCAGGCTGCGGATTAATGGCGACAACTACATCTACCAGATCGCCCATTCGCCTTCACCGAAGGAAAAGTTCGATCCGAAGAAAATCTACAATCTCGAGGTAAAAGTCTGGTTCGACGAAAAACCGGGAGTATCGACGAGCCTCAGGGGGTTCAGTTTTGGCGATGCCCGCCGCGAAACCGGGCCTGACGGGAAGACGTGGTATGTCACCGACTGGATGTGGAGTTCTGTCCAGTACAACATCACCACTCTGGCCAAGAAGCAGTACATCTTTGGCTCAAGTACTGACAGATCACTCGAACACCGACGGAAAACCATAAAGAGCTTCCGGGACAACATCACGGCCGGTACAAAGTTCAAGTACTGGCAAATGGGTCTGGAAATCGCCAATTTCCGCGGGGTCGAGAAGCACGTGGAACGGATCCTGTACGGGGCGGATGCCTTCGCTGCACTCAAGGATCCGGCAACAGCATATGAACAGAATTTCGCCGCGATGGATGAGGTCATCTACGAGGACAAGAGAAAGAAGGAACTCGCCCGGGATGACAATAATGCCTACTGGCAGTTCATCAGAGAGGAACTGACGCCGTTGACGGTCAACAACATGATCAAGAAGGCGAAATGTCCCGACCTCGGCCACCAGCTCGCATACAACTATCATCGCATCCATGATTACCATGACGCCGGGAACCAGTCGCTCCGGCGGGCTGAATGCTACAACAAGATCCTGACCGACTACGATCCGGACGCGCTCATCAAGCGGTACGAACAGATATCCGATCAGGAAGATGCACTGTTTGAAAAGACCCACGGTATAAAGCGCTGGTCGCTTGAAAATGCCCTGAAACAGAGCGGTCCGGCGGCGCGAGAGATCAATATTGCAGTGGACCGGGCAGAGTACCTGTTTGAAGGAGCCGACTACACCGCTCGAGCCCACGCAAAGCAGCGGGCCAATCAGCAGCGCGAACGCGCCCAGATGCAAAGCCTGATGCGTAGCCTGCAAGGAATCCAAAGCACGCTGCAGCAACGTCATGACCAGGCCGCCGGGCGGGTTGCACAACTGCAGGCCCAGGCGATGGCCAACCACCGAGCCCGGCTCCAGGCGCAGCGGAACCAGTTGTCGGCAACGCGAAGCGGCACATCGTCCTCCACGACCTCCACTTCATCCGGCCGCAGTGCCGGCAGCTCCAGCCTGCAGGTGGCGAAAACCACGGCACCGCGGGAACCGATGATCGCCGTCTACATGGCGGCCTCGAGTATCACCTCCGCCCCACAGAACATGGCCAATTGTGACCCGGGCGGGGCCTTCGACGGCGATCGTATCTACGAGATCAAGTGCCGCGGCGTGAAAGTCGTCCGCCTGCCGATGCTGTCGCCGTCACGGGTGAAGAAATGCACCGGCAATCCGGATGCCGACGTCATCGACGGTCATGAAGGCGCCATCATCGGTTCGATCATCCGCATGGAGGCCGTCACCCGTGGAGAACTGGAAAAGCTCAGGTCCATCGGCAAGCAGCAGACCAACCATCTTGCCGGTGTTTTCTTTGAACAGGCTGAACCGCAGGCAACCAGCCAGCTTATCGAATGGAAATACGAGAAGACCCGCGAGGGCACCATCGACCGGTATTTCCGTGATATGACCGAGCTGCGCGCCTACGCGAAGAACCACAATTGCGCTGCCATCCTCTGGACCCGCGCGGACGGCTCGACTTACGAGGAGCGGCTGGACCGGGTACGGTAAGGGACCTCCCCTACCGCCCCGATCCTCTGTTCCTGGGTTTCCTGCTGCTTCTTCGGCAGGAAGCAGCGCTTCAGTGACGGACCGATGATCACCGCAATCAGAATTTGGCTGCGATTTAATGAGTCTGCGGCCTAATCCAGCGTGACTGTCATTTCCCGCATCAATCTGCCATGGCCCCCGGCCAGCAGGCCGGTGATCCGGTCGCCGTCCCGGTCAAGCTCCACGGTTATCCGGCTGGGTGAGGGCGGTGTCATGTAATGGCCCTGCTCAATAATCCAGGTCGCCTTCTTCTCCGGCAGGCTGTCATGCAGCAGACAGGCCAGAGGGCCGGCGGCCATGCCGGTTGCGGCTTCTTCCTCTATCGCGAAACGGGGGCCGAACATCCGGGCTGTCGCATCCTCACCGGTCGCCCCGGGATCTGTTGTGAAGATGTAATAGCCGACAAGGTCCAGTTTCTCGCTGATGTCCGAGATAGCGGCCATATCCGGCACAAGGTCGCGCAGATCAGCGCCAGACCGGACGCCGACATACATCATGCCATTGCCGGTACTGACAACGACGGGCGGAAATCGCGGATCAACCCGGTCGCTGGCGAGTCCGACCGAGGCCAGCACCTGACTGGCAGAGACACCCTCCGTCACCCAGTCATCAGACCGGCGATAAACCGGGGCAAGCTGTTCCATGTAGGCCATGCCATCACGGATGAAGATTTTGCGGGGGCCATCAACCGTTTGCTTTGAGGTCTCGCCATCTGTCACCCGGCCCAGTTCCGCAAGCCGGGAAAAGGTCGCGATGGTGGCATGCCCGCAATGCGGGATACGGCGGTTTGGCGTGAAGAAATCCAGCCGGAACCCGGCGATATCAGACCGCGAGACAAAAGCGGTCTCTGACAGCCCGACCCGGGCGGCAACCGCCTGCATGTCAGTTTCGCTCAGATCATCGGCATCAAGCACAACACCCGCCGGGTTGCCGCCCTGTCCGTCAACGACAAAGGCATTCACAACACCCACGGAGATGGATTTCTTCAATAACGCGGCATCGGGCATTTTCGTCTCCATATTTCATGTATATCACTCAATTAAATATTCTGATATCTTATGAACTGGGCTATATCGACTCATATAAACATGTGTTTTCCTCATGAATTATGATGATCCCGGAATCCCGGAAAAGCTGTCACAGGCAACCGCCTTTCTGGCCGCCATTGCCCGCGACGGCAGCTTTTCGAAGGCGGCGGAGCGGCTCGGCGTCCATCAGTCGGCAATCAGCCACCGGGTGCGCGGACTGGAAGAGGCGCTGGGGATCCCCCTGTTTGAACGGACCACGCGAAAACTGAACCTGACCGACGCCGGGGAAATTCTCTGTGCCGCCGCGACCCGTTCAATGGCAGAATGGGAGGCCGCGACCGATCAGCTGCGGCGCAACCGGGACAGCGACGTGATCCGGCTGTCCCTGCCCTCATCGCTGGCGATGAAATGGCTGCTGCCCGCCCTTCCCCGCGCCGCGACGACCGGTCTCGATATCGCCATAGATGTTTCAGACGGCCTGGTTGATTTCAGCCGCCGGCAGGCAGATGCCGCCATTCGTTTCGGGCACGGCCCCTATCCCGGATTACATGCCACCCGGCTTGCCGCCTGTCGCCTGCAACCGGTCGCCGCAGCGGGTTATGACCTGAACGGACGCGATATCGCCACGCTGGCGGCATCACGGGACGTGACCTTTCTGGGAGACCGCCGGGGAGAGACCGATGATACCGGCTTCAGCTGGCAGGCCTGGTTCGACGGCGCCGGGCCTGCCCCGGCAGACTTCACACCCGGCCAGACCTTCGACCGCGCCGACCTGATGTTGCAGGCAGCGATTGCCGGGGCAGGTATCGGTCTTGGCAGAACCCTGCTGGTCGAAGCTGACATCCGCGCAGGTTTTCTGCAGCCACTGGACAAGGCCGTTCCCATGCGGTCCGCCTACTGGCTGGTCTGCAGCCCGACCTTTGCAGCGACCGAGCGTCATGCCCGGCTGCTCAGATGGCTGAAACAGGAAGTCAGGCGGACAACTGACGCCCACCCGTAACCCGGATCAGGTCAGACCACGCGCCCTGTTGCGACCGGCAAACAGGAACAGCCGGATGGTCAGCACACACCAGCCACAGACCGCAATCGCGAACACCATCGGCGTTGTGGTGCCGTCAAAGAACTGGCTGGCAATGGCAATCATCACACCGCCACAGACCATCTGCAGCGTGCCCCCCAGCGATGAGGCAAGCCCGGCAATATGCCCGTGTGCATCAAGTGCCAGCACCATCGCCGTCGGGATCACCAGTCCGAGGCAGGCATTCGCGCAGAACAGGAAACCAACCACGATTGGCAGCGAAACATAACCGGCCAGAGTGACCATCAGCAGGGTCGATGTGAGGATAAAGAAACCGACAACAGCCATTGCGACCACCCGCTCCATCCCGAACCGGTCGCCCAGTGTCGCGGCGAACTGGGAGGCACCGAAGAATCCCGCTGCGTTGATCGCAAAGGCCAGACTGAACTGCATCGGTGTCAGCCCGAACTGCTGGGTATAGACAAAGGACGCACTGGCGATGAAGACAAAGAAACTGGCCATGCTGAAACCGCCGATGAAGGTCAGCCCCAGGAACATCCGGTCGGTCAGCAAAACCTTCATGCCATGCACCATGTTCCGGACATTGACCGGCACCCGGTCTGATTGCGGCAGCGTCTCGGTCAGGGAGAAGCGGACCAGCAGCAGGCTGATGACAGCCCCGACCGCCAGCACCAGAAAGATCGAATGCCAGTCAAAAGACAGAATCAGCAGGCTTCCGGCCAGCGGTGCCAGCATTGGTGAAACGCTGATCACCAGCATGATCGATGACATCAGGCGCGTTGCCTTTGTCCCGGTATAGAGATCACGCACGATGGCGCGCGGCATCACCATGACAACGGCGGCACCCATGCCCTGCAGGAACCGGCTGGCAACCAGCCATTCGATTGACGGCGACACCACACAGCCCAGCGACCCGGCGATAAAGATCAGCAACCCGACATAAAGCGGCAGCTTGCGACCGACCTGATCGGACCACGGGCCGTACACCATCTGTGCCGTACCGAAGGCAATGAAAAAGGCCGTCAGGGTGATCTGTACCCCGGCGACGGTCGTCCCGAGGTCCGCTGCGATTGTCGGCAGCGCCGGCAGATACATATCAATAGCGAACGGCCCGACACTGGCCAGCAAACCCAGTATGGCTGCCGTTCTGTAAAAACCGATAGGCACGATGAATGATCCCGAGAGAGTTCTGTCCGGTCGATACAGCCTCAAAGACTGAACGGCTGTAAACACCCGGCCAGAAATGAAGTCAACCCGGACCGCGGAACCGCAGGTCAGGGTTGACCATATTGCATATCACGGACCGCCAAACCCGGTCCGGTTACCCCCGCAGAACGCCGCCGGTCAGCTTCGCAACATTGCTGACAACGGCAGCCGCAACCTTGTCGATCTGTTCGTCGGTCAGGGTTGCTTCAACCGGTTGCAGGGTCACGCTGAGTGCCAGTGACTTGCGGTCCGCGCCGATATTCTCACCACGATAGACGTCAAAGACATCCGCAGCCACGATCAGCTTCCGGTCTGCGCTAAGCGCCGCCCGGACGACCTTTTCTGCCGGAACATCCTCATCGACGATGAAGGCAAAATCCCGGTCAACCGCCTGCAGGCTGGAGGCCTTCAGCAGCGGACGGGTGCGGACATCCTTCGATTTCGGCTCCGGCAGATTGTCGAGATAGATCTCGAACGCAACAACCGGACCGGAAATATCCAGCGCCTTGAGAACGCGGGGATGAATGTCACCAAACACCGCAATCGTGTTCTTCGGCCCCAGTGACAGACGGCCCGCCCGGCCCGGATGATACCAGCCCGGGACATCCCGGTCTGTCTGCAACCGGTCTGCCGGTGCACCAATCGCTGTCAGCGCTGCCAGCACATCCGCCTTCGCGTCAAAGGCATCGACGGCGCGGCGGGCACCGGACCAGTGGCGGCCAACCATATCTCCCGTGCGGACACCGGCGGCAACGATGGCCTGATCGTCAGGCTGATCACCGGCATATTGCGGGCCGAGTTCAAACAGCGCGAGATCACCCATGCCACGGGCCGCATTCCGGCGGGCGGCGTCAATCAGGTTCGGCAGGATCGACGGGCGCATGCTGTCGAGATCCGACGAGATCGGGTTGGCCAGCATCAGGGCATCCTGTCCACCGCCGAAAAGCGACGCGAGAGCACGCGGCATGAATGACCAGGTGACACATTCATGCATGCCACGCGACGCCAGCAGCCGACGGGCTGTTGCCCGGCGGCGCTGCTTCAGGGTCAGCACCGGTGTCGGGATGGTCTGTTCGCGGGGCAGTGAAACCGCCGGGATATTGTCGAATCCCTTAACCCGCAGGACTTCCTCAACCAGATCGGCCTCGCCATGCACATCCCAGCGCCAGGACGGTGGTGAGACGCTGATCGCCTCCCCGGCCTTCGCAACGATGAAGCCGAGGGTCTCCAGAATACTGACACTTTCCGCTTCCGGCACATCCAGTCCGCCAAGTCCCGCCACACGGGAGGGCCTGAATGCATAGCTGCGCTTCCATTCCGGCGGTGATCCGGCAACCAGCAATTCGGAGGTTTCGCCACCGCAGAAGTCCAGAATCATCCGGGCCGCAATTTCAGCACCGTCGATCAGAAATTCCGGGTCCACACCGCGCTCAAACCGGTAACGGGCATCGGAATCGATACCCAGCCGGCGCCCCGCCATCGCCGTGCGGATGGGATCAAAGGTCGCGACTTCCAGAAACACATTGACGGTCTCGTCCGTGCAGCCGCTTTCCACCCCGCCCATAACGCCGCCAATGGCGTGGGCTTTCGCATCGTCGGCAATGACACAGACTTCATCGTTCAGGACATATTCCTTGTCGTCGAGAGCGACAAAGGTTTCTCCCTCCTTTGCCAGCCGGGGGGCAATCCGGACCGAAAGCGTATCTGCATCAAAGACATGCAGCGGCCGGCCAAGATCGTAGGAGACATAGTTGGTGATATCCACCAGCGCCGAGATCGGGCGCAGGCCAATAGCCGTCAGGCGGCGTTGCAGCCAGTCCGGGCTGGGGCCATTCTTCACGCCGGTGAAATGACGGCCGACAAACATCGGGCAGGCATCCGGTGTCGCCGCCAGCTTGTCGAGTGACAGGCCGACCGGGCTGACATAACTGCCTTTTACCGCGCTGGTATCGAGCGGCTTGAGGGTTCCGAGACCCGCCGCCGCCAGATCACGGGCAATACCGCGCACACCAAGGCAGTCACCCCGGTCCGGGGTAATCGCAATTTCGATCATCGGGTCGTCGAGACCCATATATTCCACGGCGGACATGCCAACCGGCGCGTCCCCGGGCAGATCAATGATGCCGTCATGTTCGTCGGAAATCATCAGCTCACGCTCAGAGCAGAGCATGCCGTTTGAGTCGACATCCCGGATCTTCGACGGCTTCAGGGTGATACCCGTCCCCGGAATTTCCATGCCGGAGGCCGCAAAGACACCCTTCATGCCGGTGCGTGCATTCGGCGCACCACAGACAACCTGAACCATGCCATCAGCGGTTTCCACGTCGCAGACCCGCAGCCGGTCAGCATTCGGATGCTGCCGGGCTTCCCGGACATAGGCGATGGTGAAACCCTGAAGTGCCGCAGCACGGTCAACGATTTCCTCGACCTCCAGGCCGAGCATGGTGAGCTGTTCGGCAACCTGCTCAACAGTGGCGTCGGTTTCCAGATGATCCTTCAGCCAGGATAATGTGAACTTCATTGGCTGATCCCCCCGCTCATGGTTGGTACATCCAGCGACGCAAAACCGTAATGACGCAGCCAGCGCAGATCGCTGTCGAAGAAGGTGCGAAGATCGGGAATGCCATATTTCAGCATCGCCATCCGCTCCAGCCCCATACCGAAGGCAAAGCCCTGATATTCAGCCGGGTCGAGATTGCAATATTCCAGCACCTTCGGATGCACCATGCCGCAGCCGAGAATCTCCAGCCAGTCGTCACCGGCGCCGATCCGCAGTTCACCGCCAGCCCGCGAACAGCCGATATCGACTTCGGCACTGGGCTCCGTGAACGGGAAATAACTCGGGCGGAACCGCATCGGCAGGTCATCAACCTCGAAATAGGCCTTGCAGAAATCCAGCAGGCAACCGCGCAGGTGACCCATATGGGTGGCCTTGTCGATCACCAGCCCTTCGAACTGATGAAACATCGGTGTATGGGTCATGTCGCTGTCCGAACGGAAAGTGCGGCCCGGCACCAGAATCCGAATCGGCGGCTTCTGCGACAGCATGGTACGCACCTGAACCGGAGAGGTATGGGTCCGCAGCAGCATGCGTGAGCCATCTTCCTTTTCCGGCAGATAGAACGTGTCATGCATCTGACGGGCAGGATGTTCCGGCGGAATGTTCAGCGCCGTGAAGTTATGGAAATCATCTTCGATATCCGGACCTTCGGCGACGGTGAATCCCAGTTCGGCAAAAATCGACACAACTTCATCATAAGTCTGGCTGATCGGATGCAGGCGGCCATCCGTTTCCGGGCGCGATGACAGGCTCACATCAATCCGGTCAGCAGCCAGACGCTGCTCCAGTTCCGCATCTTCCAGCGTTGTCTTGCGACCCTCAATGGCGGCGGCAATCTCGGTTTTCAGCGCATTCAGCGACTGTCCGGCTTCGCGGCGTGCATCCGGGTCCATACCACCGAGGCTTTTCATCATGTCGGTGATGCGACCCTTCTTGCCCAGCGCGTCGATGCGAATGGCTTCGAGCGCCTTGAGGTCGGCGGCCTGATCAACGGCGGTTGCGAGTTCCTGTCTCAGATCGTCGATGCTGCTCATCGTTTTCTCTGTCCGGTAAAAAATAAAAAAAGGGGCCGGCTTAGGCGGCCGGCCCCTTGGTCTCCGATCCTGCCTGGTTAAGGCGGGATTTATTCGGCGATCGCGGCCCGGGCGGTGTCGACCAGGGCTTTGAAGCTTTCCGGCTCCAGCGCTGCCATGTCGGCAAGCACCTTGCGGTCCAGCTCAATCCCGGCGAGCTTCATGCCGTTCATAAACTGGGAATAGGTCATACCGTGCTGACGGACACCGGCATTGATGCGGGTGATCCAGAGCTGACGGAATGTCCGCTTTTTCGCACGACGGTCGCGATAGGCGTACTGAAGGCCCTTCTCGACCTTTTCCAGCGCGATGCGGAAGTTGGTTGAATTACGACCCCGATAACCCTTGGCGAGCTTCAGGACTTTCTTGTGACGGGCGTGACTTGTGACGCCCCGTGATACGCGTGCCATTTAAATAATCCTTTCCGCTCAGCGATCGTACGGCATGAAGTTGCGCTTGATGATGCGCTCGTCCACGGCGGATACGATGTCGGTGCCGCGGGCGGACCGGATGAATTTATTGGTGCGTTTGATCATACCATGCTGTTTACCGGCGACGTTATGGCGCAGTTTGCCCGTCCCGGTCGTGCGAAAACGCTTCTTGGCGCTCGACTTTGTCTTCATCTTGGGCATTTGAAACTCCATTATTTTCAAGGGCTTGAAAGCCGTTATCACATTGCCGGGAGGCATACCCAATAGGCCCCTTCGGCGCGGAACGCGGGGTTATAGCCCTGCACCCCCGGCCTTGCAAGCCGCGCATCTCCTCTGTGGCGATAAATTACAGGATCCTGTGAAGAACAAAGCTTGCCACTTGCCGCTGTTAACAGGTCTGCTAATGTCCCGGTATGAGGGAGATTTCATTCAGGGGACCAGTTATTCAGATCGTGGCCGTCTTCGGCATGGTCTGGCTTTTCGCGACGACGGCTTTTGGCCAGTCCATTGACGATGATGCCCTCGGCGGATCCAGTACCCAGCCGACCGAACAGGAAGCCAGCGAAGAGACGCCGGAGAAGAAACCCCGGACCTCCACCGGTGGTGCCACTTTTAACCCGGCCAATCTGTCCCGTGTCGAGGTGCTGCCGCCACTGCTGTCCTACAGCCAGTGTGAACTGAAACTGCCGGACGGCTTTGACTGGACACCGCAGGAAATCTGGGCCTGGGAAGAGCGCGCCTGTCTCGGCGAACGCATCGACATGCGGGTCTATTACGAACAGAAATATGGCCGGAAGTTCACCTGTCGCGCCTCCCGCCCCGACTACTATCCCGTCGAGGCTGAGTTGTCGGCGAATTTCATCCAGACGATGATCCGCCAGCCACTTTACAAGCGACTGCTGCATGACCGCGGCATCGAAATTTACTGCGCCCGGATTCGCGACGAAATCCGCCTCAATGATTCACAGCTCCATCGCCCGCTGATCTTCGGTTATTCGCGGCTGGAGAAGGGTGGCATCTTCGTGCGCTTCCGGTCGGAAAGCATTCTTGCCATCATCGGCTCCGTTGTCAGTGAACGTCTGGAAGGCTACGCGCTGCAACTTGCCAGCGACCTGCTGCTGTCAAATGGCTCGCGGTTTGAGAAAGATGTCCGGCTAACCGGTGCCCGGGTGATGGGCAATATCGAAGCCAACAAGTCGATTTTTGACGGCACTTTCCGTCTCAACAATGCGGATGTCGGCCGAAACGCGACCTTCAACGGATCCCGCATGAATGCCGTGCTGATGGCCTCCAGCCGGTTCGGATTCAATATCACGGCTGTCGGCGCAACCTTCAGCGGCCCGCTGAACATGACACTGAGCCGGGTTGAAGGCTCGGTAAACCTGCGCGGTGGTTCCCATTTCCGGGATATCGTCACTCTCGATTCCGCCCTGGTGCAGGGTAACGTCTATGCGGATTCGAGCCGGTTCGAGGGATTGTTCAACCTGTCGAGTGCTGAAATTGAACGTTCCGTGCTGCTCGACAAGAAATCGACATTCAACGAAGTCCGGATGGCCAGTGCGACCATCGGCCGGAACGTCAATGCGGAATCCTCGACCTTCAATGGCCCGTTCATTGGTGATCTGGCGACCATCGGCGGCACACTGATTATCCGAAACGGAGCCCTGTTCAAGGACATCGTCCGCTTCCCCCGGGCCAAGATTGCCGGATCACTGGAAGCGGCAAGCGCGGTCTTTGAGAAGCCGATCGATTTCTATGGCATCAACATCAATGGCGGTGCCTTCCTGAAAGACGAGTCTACTTTCAAGGACGTAAACCTGTCCGCCGCGACCATTGGCGACAGCCTGCAGCTGACCGGCAGCACCTTTGATGGCCGGCTTGACCTGACCAACGCGACAATCGCCCGCGAACTTCATCTGACATCTCCGCTGTCGGCAGAAGACCGGACGGCAGATGGCCCGATCAATCACCCGCCGCCAATCTGGACCGACAAGGCGCATCTGATCCTGCGTAACGTCACCGCCGGGGCCATTCAGGACACCGCCAGTGCCTGGGACAATCTGAACGGACGTCTCGATCTGGTGGGCCTGACCTACGAACGGCTCGGGGGGCTGCGCTCTACCCGGGACAGCACGATGGCTGCCCGTGATGAAGACTGGCTGCTGGACTGGCTCAGCATGCAGCAGGACCGTGAATTTGCCTTCATGCCGCAGCCTTATGAGCAGCTTGGCCGGATTCTGCGTCAGACCGGCCAGACCGAAAAAGGCGAGGATATTCTCTACGCGCTCCGCGATCATGAACGTACCCATGATGCGACCACCATCGGCATCCGGCTCTGGCTGACCTTTACCTGGCTGTTCATCGGGTATGGCTATGAGGTGCTGATCGTCGTGCTCTGGCTGTTCGCGCTGATGGTCGGCGGCGGGATGTACATCTACTGGACGCCGGTCGGACGACAGCTGGGCCTGAGATGGTGTCTGTTCTACAGCCTCGACATGTCGATCCCCTTTGTCGACCTGAACCCCGAGGAACACTGGGCGCTGACCCAGACCATGAGCATCGGCACCCAGATCTATACGGGTATCCATCGGATCGTTGCTCTTATTCTGGCGTCCTTCCTGGCCGCCGGTATGTCCGGGATGGTCGGGTAACCGGGAAATAAGATCAGTTCCCTGCTCCGGGCACCACCTTCCGGGGACCGAAACAGGGCTTTCCGTATGCCAGACCTTTCGTACCACTTGCCGGGCGGGCTGGCGGGGCTATAAACGATTCATGCACATGCTTCACCACATCTGGCTGTCCGCCCAATGCCGCAAGGTCCGCGTGGCGCTTTCAGAAAAAGGCATCACCTTCTCGATGACGGTCGAACCGGTATGGGAACGGCGGGAATCCTTTCTGGCGGTCAATCCGGCAGGTGAGGTACCGGTTCTGGTACAGGATGGAACACCCGTCTGCGGCCATACGGTCATCACCGAATTTCTCGAAGACAGCATTGCTGAACCGCCCCTGCTGCCGGCAGCCCCGGGCGACCGGGCAGAAGTGCGGCGGCTCACCGACTGGTTTGACCGTAAATTCCAGGAAGAAGTTCACGACCAGCTGGTTGGCGAGAAGGTCATGAAGCGGTTTTTGCGTCTCGGCCAGCCAGACAGCGCGGCCATCAGGGCCGGACTGTCGAACCTGCATCAGCATCTGGAATACATCACCTGGCTCAGTGACCGCCGGCGCTGGCTTGGCGGGGACGCCTTCAGCATCGCAGACATCGCCGCAGCAACACAGCTGTCCTGCGTCGATTATCTCGGAGATGTGCCCTGGTCAGATTACCCGGAAGCAAAGAACTGGTATGCGCGGGTGAAAAGCCGCCCGTCTTTCCGGCCTCTGCTGTCCGACCTGATCCCCGGCCTGCCACCCCCCGCACATTACACCGATCTGGATTTCTAGTTGTGAGATTTCATTAGGTTGGTCTATCCGGAAGCTGGTGTTGTGAGACATCAACTGGTCCAAGAGCGCCCGAATGAACATCCACAAGAATGCCCACCTAACACCCATCCGTCGAGCCGAACTCGCCCGCGCGGTGCTCGAAGATGGTTGCTCCTTTGCAGCTGCCGATGTCTCCTTCGGTGTAACAGCAAAGACAGCCGCGAAGTGGGTCCGCCAGTTCGTCGACGAAGGCGAGGACGGTCTGACGGACCGACTAGCCGTAGCGTCGGCTGGGAGTACGTCCACATCACATCGACGATCACAGCCGCATCGCGACTTCCGGCATTTTTCCTAATGAGAAAACCGTTAGCGCAATCGCTGCGTTCAAGACAGCCATCGCCTTTTATGAGCACCTTGGGACCAAGGTAGAGTGAATCATGGCCGACAACGGCAGCTGCTACAAGTCAAAGGCCTTCGCAGCTGTATGCCGCGACCTTGGTATAAAGCACATCCGCACCAAACATATACGGCTGGAACCAACGGCAAGACGGAACGCTTCATCAAACGGCAATCTGCGAATGGGACCTAATGCACGCGCCTACGACCTGCCTCTCTGGCTTCATGACTACAATTGGCACCGACCACACGGAGGCATAAACTTCGTCCCTCCAATCCGGTGGCTCAACGCCAACCGGAGCAACCTATAGAACATGCACAGCTAGTGGCTCTTGCGATAGACGACCTTCGATTCGCTCAAAACGCCAAAATGCGACACAAACGCCAAAATGCGATAAATTAGTCCATCAAGAATATTAATAAAAACAATTAATTATAACAAGTATGGGCGATTTTTAATTTTAGATTTGATAACTAGTCCATATCTCTGTACAAGATTCTTTTTGAATCTCAAGGAGCTGGGCCAATGGCGACAAAAAAGCAAATTCAGGAAAAAGACTTCGTCCAACTGGCGCGGATCGCACTGACTGGGCGCGCCCAAGACATCCAAGTCGTAATTCATCGGCTCATAAAGCAATACCGTGATGGACGTCCCGAGCTGGCGGACTCGTTGATGGCACTACTCCGCGAGTCGCCAACAAGGTCTTCGCCGCTGCGAAAAGAGTCTACCCAACCTCTACCAGTCGATCTTGATTCCAGGTTCCAATTATTGCGGATCGAGGACGCGCCTGTGCTGGATCATGAGCCCGTTTTTTCAGACTTGGTCGTAGACGTGTTACGCCAACTTGTCGGCGAACGATCAAGAGTTGATGCCCTTCGTGATGTGGGATTAGAGCCAACGCGGACCGTTCTTTTTACCGGCAAGCCAGGCGTTGGCAAAACTATGGCCGCACGTTGGTTGGCTCGCGAGATGAAGCGTCCGCTATTGATACTGGATTTAGCGGCAGTGATGAGCAGCTACCTCGGGCGCACGGGTTCGAATCTCAGGCATGTTCTAGATTACGCGAAGTCCATTGACTGTGTCCTTTTGCTCGATGAATTGGACGCCATTGCGAAGCGGCGCGATGACACGGGCGAGATAGGAGAACTCAAGCGACTAGTGACTGTCCTTCTACAGCAGTTGGACGACTGGCCCGCAAGCGGCTTGTTGGTAGCTGCCACTAACCACTCTGAATTGCTCGACCCGGCAATATGGCGGCGGTTTGAGGCGAAGATTGATTTCCCGATGCCATCAAAAGAAGCCGCTGCCCGATTCGTCGAAGATCAGTTGGCCGACTTCTCCGAAAACGCTTCGAAATGGGGTTCTGTACTCTCTCTCGCTCTGCAAGGAGCCTCATACAGCGATTTGGAAAGCGGAATTCGATCTGCCCGCCGGTACGCCGCTCTGAATGGGAACGGTCTTGAATATTATTTGGGGAAATTGCTGCGAACGGATGGCTTGCAGAAAAAAGACGCCGTTGACCTTGCCGTAAATTTGGTTGCGTTCGGTCTTCTCTCTCAAAGGGACGCTCAACAACTTACCGGCGTCTCTCGCGACACCATACGCAAACACATGGCAAAACCATCAAACAAGATGACGAATGATAGGGAGGCCGTGAAATGAAACAAAACTTTCTACTCGGCAAAGGCGAGAGGCTGACAGACTCTATAGTCATGCCCCCTAGCGGTGGGCCGAAGGAGCCGCCCTATACTTTTCATGAAGCGAGGGGGCGGCTCACCGGGCGGCTTTCTGTAGCGAGCAAAGAAATAGACACTCTCCCCCCTCAAGCGTGCCCAAATGATCTTGCGGTTGTTTCACTAACTCTCAACCCTGAATATATCGCCAAGTCATACTTTCCGAGTGAGTTGCTACGCGAGGTCGGCTTAACCGTTGTGGGGAGTCGTCCACGCCGCATTACACCGGCGCAGAGATCGCGAGGCAGAAAAGCGGAAGAGACCGTAACAACAGAACTTTTTGCAGTTGCTCGAAGAAGCACCATATCTGAATGGAGCGTTAACTTCGGCAATTGGATGCCTGCGGAACGCATTCAAGATGAACTGGCATCTATCGAGGATATCGCCGCGCCCCGTCCAGAAAGCAAAATTAAAGGAGCGGTTTCTGATGGCATGGCCGTGATGGAAGTCGTTATGCACACTCAGAGCCAGAGCGCGCAACATGACGGCATAGTGATCGGCGGGCTCCAAGAATATCTCGAATATTTGGGGATGGCGTTTGAATTTGGGAATCAATTCGCCGCCGGAGGCCTTATGTTCGTTGAGCTTGATGCTCCGGCAGATGCCATCTCCGACATAGCACAATTTTCGCTCGTGAGGGCCGTCCGTGAAATGCCCCGCCTTCGGATGCTCCGACCAACGATCAGAGCCTCGGCGGTCCATCCGCAGCCCGTCACGTTGCCCGCAGAAGGCGCGGTCGATCCCAATTTGAAAGTTGCCATATTCGATGGCGGCGTGCCGGATACGCATCCCGTAACAAGTTGGGTGACGCCCATCGATGCGCCCGGCGTCGGCGCACCTGTTGGAGACTATCTTAAGCATGGTGTGGGTGTCAGTTCGGCGTTCCTGTTCGGTCATTTAAACCCGAAAGATCCCTTGCCAGCACCTTTTGCCAACGTCGATCACTATCGGGTATTGGATGATGAACCGGGCCTAGACCCACATGAACTTTATGAAGTTCTTTCCCGAATTGATTCTGTCCTGGCAAAGTCCAGCTATCAGTTCGTCAACATCAGCCTTGGCCCGCAACTTCCTATCGAAGATGACGATGTTCATGCATGGACCGCCGTGTTGGATGACCGGCTGTCGGAGAATGACACGCTTGCAACGATTGCTGTAGGAAATGATGGTGAAGGTGATGCCACGCTCGGCTTGAACAGGGTTCAGGTTCCCGCCGATTGTGTGAATGCACTCTCCATAGGGGCCTGCGACACGCCGTCGTCAGGCTGGGCGCGAGCGCCGTACAGTTCGGTCGGCCCTGGCCGCAGCCCCGGCCTTGTAAAGCCGGATTTGGTTGAGTTTGGGGGCTCGACAGAAAGACCATTCCTAGTTCTTAGTGAGGGAGACACGCCGTCCTTCGACCCGACAGGCGGGACATCGTTCGCAGCCCCTAGTGTGTTGCGGATGGGCGCAGGGGTTCGTGCCCATTTCGGCGATTCACTGAATATGTTGGCGATAAGAACTTTGCTCATTCACCAAGCAGAAACGAGCGACCATTCCCGGCTTGAAATCGGATGGGGACGTAATGCCCGTGATATTTCCGACATCGTCTTATGTGACGATGATGCCGTTCGGATTGTCTATCAGGGCTCCATCAATCCGGCCAAGTATATGCGGGTGCAAGTGCCCATGCCTAACAAGACGATCCGTGGATTCGTAACGATCAAAGCAACTCTTTGCTACAAATCCCATGTCGATCCGCACCATCCAAGCAACTATACGCGGGCAGGCTTAGATGTCGCGTTCCGGCCACATGACAGAAAATTCAAAAATGCGAGGCAAGCTCATCCGAACACGAAGTCATTCTTTGGAGACCAAGTCAAAGGAATGACCGAAGAAGAGTTGCGGAGAGATGCCGCAAAATGGGAAAATTGCCTACATGCGGTGCGTCGGTTTCGCGGATCAAGTCTGAGTAAGCCATGCTTCGACATTCATTACAACGCCCGAACCGAAAGCGGTAAATCGAGTTCTACCAAGCCGTTGGATTATGCGATGGCAATCACCATCCAGGCCAATCATGCGGTCGATCTTTACGATCAGATTGTCCGCGAATATGCAACAGTCCTAGAACCCATTCGACCGACAATCGAAATTCCGGTTCGCGTTTGATTGCAGCTTCGAGCATCTAGATATGAGGTTTCAATAGGTTGTCCATCCGGGCGGTATCCAGGAAGCTCGTGCGTAAGACATCAACTGGTCCGGGAGCGCTAGAAATCACATCACCGGTTTGACAGCGACGGCTACTCCGCGGCTGCGGCCGGGGTCTTCCGCCGCTTCGGACGGGTACCGGCCGGCTTGGCGGCAGGCTTGCTGCGGTCGCGGGTCTTGCCGTTATCGACAGCTTTGGTCAGGCGCTCGCGGATCTTCTTCAGTTTGGCTGCCGATTCAACTTTCAGACCAAACACATCTTTCACATAGAACACATCGACCACCCGCTCACCATAAGTGGTGATATGGGCGGAGTTGATCGACAGGCCCAGCTCAGTCAGCGCCGAGGTAATGTCATACAGCAGGCCCGGCCGGTCACGTCCGTTGACCTCGATCACCGTGCGGCTGTTGCTGGCGGAGTTATCAATCATCACCCGCGTCGGCACCTTGAAGACATCACGGCGGCTTTTGATGACCGGCGGTTTGGCCAGTTCGGCCACCACCTTGCCTTCACCGGCAATCGCTTCATCAATGGCAACCGTCAGCTGGGCCAGCCGCTTCGGATTATCGAACATCCGGTCGTCATCATCCTGAATCCAGAAACTGTCGAGGGCCATGCCATTTGCCATGGTGACAATCCGGGCATCGACGATATTTGCATCTTTCAGCGCAATCGCCCCGGCAATACGGGAAAACAGGCCGGGATGATCTGCCGCATAGACCGTCAGTTCCGTCGAGCCGCGATAACTGTCATGCCGGTGCGTGATCGTCAGCGGCACCGCGTCCCGGTCGGCATCGCGGATCAGCCGGGCATGGCGGATAATCGCGTCCGGCGGGAAAGCCAGCCAGTAGGCCGGGTAGGACTTGTCGACAAGCGCATCCCAGTCTGCGTCGCTCCACCCCGACAGATTTTCGCGCACCGCCTGCTGGGCACGTTCAACCCGCGTATCCCGGTTTTCAATGGTCAGACCGCCGGACAGCATGTCGTCGCAGGCATAATACAGCCGGCGCAGCAGAACCGCCTTCCAGTTGTTCCAGATATTCGGTCCGACAGCGCGAATATCCACCACGGTCAGGATCAGCAGCAGTTTCAGCCGTTCCGGCGACTGCACCACCGTCATGAAGTCCTCAACGGTTTTCGGGTCATCGATATCGCGCTTGAAGGCCGTCGCACTCATCAGCAGGTGATGCCGGACCAGCCAGGCAACGGTCTCCGTCTCCGCCGGGCTCAGCCCCATGCGCGGGGCGATTTTCAGCGCCAGATCCGCACCCAGTTCCGAATGGTCGCCGCCCCGCCCCTTGGCGATATCATGCAGCAGAACCGCCAGATAGAGCGCCTGACGGGAATCGATCTTGCCGATGACCTCACTCGCAATCGGCACTTCGTCTTTCAGCTCACCACGCTCGATCCGGTGCAGCATGCCAATCGCGCGGATGGTATGCTCATCAACCGTGTAGACGTGGTAGGTATCATATTGCATCTGCGCAACGACCCGCCCGAAATCCGGCAGGAAGCGGCCAAAAACACCGCATTCATTCATCCAGCGCAATGCCTGTTCCGGATCACGGGGCGACGTCAGTATCTCCATGAACAGACGGCTGGCCTCTTCATTGCTGCGCAGCTTGCCATTCACCAGCTTGAGGTTCTCGTTGATGGCCTGCAGCGCGTCCGGGTGGATATCCAGCCCGTGCTTTTCGGCAATATTGAAGAAGCGGATGATATTCACCGGCTCTTCCCGCAGCGTCGCATCATCCTCAACCGTCAGCCGGTCACCATTCAGCCGGAAACCGGCGATTTCCTGTGACTGGCGGCGGAACTTGTCGATCACCCGGCGGTGCAGCCGGCGTTTCGGCTTGTGGCGTTCCTCCAGCACGGCGCAGATCATCCGTGTCAGATCGCCGACATTCTTGGCGATCAGGTAATAGTGCTTCATGAAGCGCTCGACCGCCGCCGCACCCGCATGATCCTTGTAGCCCATGCGTGCCGCGATTTCCGGCTGCACATCAAAGGTCAGTCGCTCCTCCGGACGGCCTGCGATCATGTGCAGATGCATTCGTACCGTCCACAGGAAGTCCGTCGCCTTGTCGAACTTCCGGGCCGCCGTCGCATCAATGACGTCGCAATCCTGCAACTCCCGGACATCCTCGGTGTTATAGATATAACGACCAATCCAGCGCAGCGTCTGCAGGTCACGCAGACCGCCCTTGCCGTCCTTGATATTCGGTTCCAGCACATAACGGGAATCACCCAGCCGGTCATGCCGGTCGTCGCGCTCTTTCAGTTTGGCGGCGACAAATTCCGATCTGGTTTTCAGCACGATTTCGGTCTGAAACCGGTCTCGCAGTTCATGATAGAGTTCCTGATCACCCCACAGCCAGCGCGCGTCCAGCAGCGAGGTCCGGATGGTCAGGTCGTCCGTCGCATAGCGCATGCATTCGACAATGGTGCGGGTCGCCTGGCCAACCTTCAGGCCCAGGTCCCACAGCATATAAAGGATATATTCGACAATCTGTTCGACCCGGGGCGCGTCCTTGTAGGCGCGCAGAAACAGCAGATCGACATCAGATTGCGGGGCCAGCCGGTTCCGGCCATATCCGCCGACTGCGATGATGGTCAGCAGATCCGACGTGGTGCGCGAACCGGCGGAATAGACATGCTGATCGGCAATGTCATGAATGATCCGCACCAGCTGGTCAATCATGTAGGAACGTCCGGCAACCGCCTCGACCCCGGTCATCTTGCGGTCCAGAAAACGGGATTCAATTTCTGCTTCCCCCGCTTCCAGCGCCTCTTTCAGACGGGCAAGAATAACGTTGCGGGCATTCGCCTCACCAACCAGTGCTTCCAGCTCGACCACCAGTTTCCGGCGATCAATAATCTCTTTCCGTCTGCGAACCTTCGGGGCGAGCATCTGTCATTCCATTATGAATTCAATCCTGACAAACATAATGCCTGCCACCCGTAATGACGAGGGCTGGCTTCAGGCTGCCAGTCAGGGCCGGCAGAGTTTACCCGCAATGGCCCGGGATTGTGCTTCGGCACGGGCCATGTTTTCCGCGGCCTCATCAAGATGAAACCTCACCACCGTCGCCAGCATGTCGCGCTGCCCGGGAACCAGTTTCAGTGCATTGACCCATGCCGCCAGGCGCGCCTCACTGAAGGCAGGCCAGTCCGGCAGATCAGCCAGATAGGCCGACCGCGAGCATTCAACAATCAGGGCGTCGTCACTGTTATCAATGACGCTGCGATCAGAAACTCCGGGCACCGCAGAGAAAAAATAGTCTGTATCGATACTGGCACTGAGCTGATTAACCCGCACCACAGGACGCACAGCCAGCGGATGCAGATGTAACGCATGGCCGACAAAACCCGCCGCGCCGGCGGAAACATAGAACTGGCTGGGGCGGCCACTGAATGGCTGACTGTCGATGAACTGACGCCGGAATGAAGGGTGTGCGTGATCCAGCGTGAAGCGCAGCAGCTCTCGCGGCGCTGCCAGAACCGCCGCAAGCTCCGGCGCTGCCGTCTCCAGTATCGCCTCACAGGTAACATGCGGGGTGACAACACCGACAGCCCGTACCCCGTCCGCCATGCGCCGGGCAATTTCTCCCAGCGTGCCATCTGCATAGATCAGGTCGGCCAGCGGAAACAGGGCTACCAGATCCGGGTCGTCCTCTGCCGCCCGGATCGCCACTTCGAGACAGCGCGACATGATGCTCAGCTTCTGCCGGATACCGTCAGCGGCGACAGAAAATTCCCCGATATCCTCAGGCAGCGCCTTGAAGCGGACATCACAGAACCGGGCCAGTTGTTTCATCAGGGGATGGCTGGCCAATACCGGCAGGTCCTGCGGACGGGTATAGACCAGCGCCGTAAAGGTTTCAGGCGTCGCAAAGGCGGGCAGGTTGCCCGGCTGAAGCAGGCTGGGCAGACCCGCCTTCAGGAAGAAATCGCAATAGAAATCACCCCAGACCGGCAAGGCCGCGACATAGCGGAGCGCCCGGCTCACGGTTCCCCGTCGGCTTCAGCACGCAACCGGTACAGCAGATCAAGGGCGCTTTTCGGGGTCAGTTCATCAGGGTTGATTTCCCGCAGCCTGCCTCGGATCGGATCCGGTTCGCCAGAGGCCACCATCCCCGCCTTCGGGCGCTCGGCCATCGCGGCAAACAGGGGCAGGTCTTCTGCCAGCCGGGTCACCGCCCCGGACTGGTCACCGGCTTCGAGGCTGCGCAGAACCTCCTCTGCGCGGGAAATCGAGGCCGCCGGCAGGCCCGCCAGCCGGGCAACATGAATACCGTAGGAACGGTCAGCGGCACCGGCCATGACCTCATGCAGAAACACCACGTCGCCATTCCATTCCTTCACCCGCATGGAATGACAGGCCAGAAAATCCAGCCGCGATTTCAGCGCCGTCAGTTCGTGGTAATGGGTCGCGAACAGCCCCCGGCAACGATTGACCTCATGCAGATGTTCGACCACGGACCAGGCGATCGACAGCCCGTCAAACGTCGCCGTGCCCCGCCCGATCTCGTCCAGAATAACCAGCGCCCGTTCCCCGGACTGGTTCAGGATGGCCGCCGTCTCCACCATCTCGACCATGAAGGTGGAACGGCCCCGCGCCAGATCATCCGCAGCACCGACCCGGCTGAACAGGCGGTCGACAATGCCGATATGGGCCGTCGTTGCCGGAACGTAGGAGCCGGTTTGCGCCAGGATCGCAATCAGCGCATTCTGCCGCAGGAAGGTACTTTTACCGGCCATGTTCGGGCCGGTCAGCAGCCAGAGCCGGGCATCGGTTTCCAGATCACAGTCATTCGGCGTGAACGCCCCTTCCTGGGACGCCGCCAGTGCAGCTTCGACCACCGGATGACGACCCGCCTCGATACGAAAGGCGCGGCTGTCATCGACAACAGGCCGGTTATAGCGCCGGTCCTCGGCCAGTTCCGCCAGTGCGGTCGAGACATCAAGGATAGCCAGACTGCGCGCCGCGCCGGAAATTGCATCGGCTTCCGCGGTCACCGCCGCAATCAGCCGGTCAAAGACTTCCAGCTCCAGCGCCAGTGCCTTGTCGGCGGCCTGCGAAATCCGGCCTTCCAGCTCACCCAGTTCGACCGAGCTGTAACGAACGGCACTGGCCAGCGTCTGCCGATGGATGAAGGGGCCGTCTGACGGCATCTGGTCCGCCGCCTTCGCCGAAACCTCGATGAAGTAGCCCAGCACATTATTGTGTTTGATCCGCAGATTGGTGACACCGGAAAGTTCCCGGTATCCCGCCTCCAGTTCCAGCACATGCCGGCGGCTTTCATCACGCAGGACAATCAGTTCATCAAGCTCGGCTGAAAACCCGCGGGATATGAAGCGGCCATCCCGTGCATTCACCGGCAGGTCTTCGGCCAGCGCATCAGTCAGCTGCGTAATCAGTGCCTGATGGTCGCCGATCGACAGGCAGGCCTGCTGCAATTCAGCGGGCAGGCTGTCCGCGGGCAGGGCTGCCGCAATACCGACAGCCTGCGTCAGCCCGTCACGGATTGCCGCGAGATCACGCGGGCCACCGCGCCCCAGCAGCAGACGCGACAGGGCGCGCTCGATATCCGGGCATTGTTTCAGGGCCGCCCGCAGGTCTTCACGCAGGCGCTGTTGCGTCAGGCAGAACTGAACCGCGTCGAGACGGGCTTCGATCCGGGCGGCATCCGTCAGTGGTGCCGCCAGCCGGTCGGCCAGAAGACGGGCACCGGGGCCGGTAATCGTGCGGTCAATGGTGGCCAGAAGACTGCCGCTGCGGTCGCCGCCAAGGGTGCGGGTGAGCTCCAGATTGCGCCGCGTTGCCGCATCAATTTCCATTGCCGCGCCGGCAGCCTGACGCTTCGGCATGCCAAGCCGGGGCATCCGGCCTTTCTGGGTCAGGTCGAGATAGTCAATCAGCGCCCCGGCAGCCGCGACTTCAGCCCGGGAGAAGTCACCGAAAGCATCCAGCGCCCGGACATTGAAACATTCCAGCATCCGGCGCTCAGCTCCGGCGCTGTCAAAACGGGAACCGGGCAGCGGGCTCAGAATATCGTGGCTGTCATCCATGACATCACGCAGCTCTTCGCGCCCGTAAAGCCGGTCCGGTACGATCAGTTCACCGGGCGCAATGCGCGCCAGTGCAGCCGCCAGACCTGCCGCCGTAACAGGTTCGGTCTGGAAGTCGCCGGTCGACATATCCGCCCAGGCCAGGCCGAACTTACCCTGCGCATCGGCCAGCGCAGCCAGATAGTTATGGCTGCGCGCATCCAGCAGGTTGTCTTCTGTCAGGGTGCCCGGCGTGACGACACGCACCACGTCCCGGGCCACCAGCTTGTTACCCTTGCGCTTGCGTGCCTCCTCCGGGGCCTCGGTCTGTTCGCAAACCGCGACCTTGAAGCCTTTGCGGATCAGCTTCGACAGATAACCCTCATGACTGTGGACCGGCACCCCGCACATCGGGATATCCGCACCGTCATGACTGCCCCGCTTGGTCAGCGTGATATCCAGCGCCGCAGATGCGGCCACCGCGTCGTCAAAGAACAGTTCGTAGAAATCACCCATACGATAGAACAACAGGCAGTCCGGATGGGCCTGTTTGATGCCGAGATACTGGGTCATCATCGGCGTGGCGGCGGCTGGTTCCGCCTTGCTGGTGCTGCTGTCTGGGCTCATGCCCAAGATATTGCAGTCTGCGCGGGCGCTCGCAACCACGGCGTCACCCCGAACCGTCAAAAGAAAGCGGCGAACCTCAATCTGGTGAGATTCGCCGCAGGAGGCCGTGAGCCCCCGGGAGGTGTCAGGCAGTCATGGGAGACCTGCCTTCGGGTGGTTCAGGCAGCGCCGAGTTTTCCGCCCGGTGCGCGATCATGGTGAAGAAGCCCGCTGATCCGGGAAAACAGGCGGGAGAAGAAAGCCCGGAATGCTTCTGAGCGTTCCCGGCGGCCGCGTGCCATCAGCTCTTCAAGCTGCGCTGCGGTCATCAGTCCGTTTCTGTAGGTCATGATAATGATCCTTTCTGGTTACCAGACACATCAGGGTCCGGCATTTCTGTTGCCCTGAATGTGGACCTGATTGCGTTCCGCGACAAACGGGTTAATCTTGTGTTTCAGTTAAAATATTTTTGTCTGAAATGCCTGATCGTTTACCACCCCTGAATGGCCTTCGCGCCTTTGAATCTGCGGCAAGACACCTCAGTTTCGCCAGGGCAGCGGATGAACTGAACGTCACACCGGCTGCGCTCAGTTATCAGATCAGAAACCTCGAAGATATCCTCGGCGTGAAGCTGTTTGAACGACGCAACCGGTCGATTCTGCTGACCGAAATCGGCCAGCTTTCCGTGCCGAAGGTTCGTGAGGGGTTCGAGAAACTCCGCGAAGCGACCGCCATCATGAAACCCGGACGGACCAGCAACGTGATGGTCGTGACCTGTGGTCCGGCTTTCGCCGCAAAATGGCTGGCCCCGCGTCTTGTCCATTTCATGGAACGCCATCCGGATATCGAAATACGGCTGGCCGCAACCATGAACCTGCTGGATTTCGGACAGGAAGGTATTGATGTCGCCATCCGGTTCGGCCCCGGGCCCTATCCCGGCCTGCACCGGACCATCCTGTTCGAGGAAGCCATGACACCGATGTGCAGTCCGGAACTGCTGCGTGGCCCCAGACCCTTGCAAACCCCGGCCGATCTGGCCGGGCATACCCTGATCCGTGACGAATCCATGGCGCAGATCAAAGGAGCACCGGGCTGGATCGAGTGGCTGAGCCTGGCCGGTGTCACCGGAATCAACCCCCTGCGGGGGCCGGATTTCAGCCATGCAGATCATGCCCTTGATGCGGCAATCGGCGGCGGCGGCGTTGTACTGGGGCGGCGGAGGCTGGCCGTCAATGACCTGCGCACCGGGCGACTGGTCGCCCCGTTTGATATCGATCTGTCGACAGGGCTGGTTTTTTCCATCGTCTGTGAGCGCGACCGCAGGGATGACCCGGTCATTGCCGCCTTCATCGAATGGATTGAAGAAGAGGCCGCAAGTGATCTGGCCTGCTGAGATATCAGGATGCGATTGACGGCAGACCGGCTGACCGGGTTAGGATGGGACATGTTGATCCTGCGCCCTCTCCTGATTGTCTGTGCCCTGCTGCTGGCCGGTTGTCAGACGACAACATCAGACGGATTTGATGACCGTGCTGTCCGGCTGGGTGCGCCGGGCGACGCCGAACTGAAAGCCTTTACCGGACAGGTTGCCGCCAATGCGGCGGAGCGGGGCCTGACCAGCCAGCAGGCCGCCGACGCCTTTGCCAGACTGGGCTGGGAAAGACTGCTGATCCGCAAATATGATGAGGCGACATCCCTGCTCAATCGTGCCTGGGTTCTGGATCCGGACAGTCCGACCATCGCCGCAGGCTTTGCCCTGATCCGCCATTACCGTGACGATCAGCCGAAACTGGCCCGCCAGGAACTTGTCGCCGCCATCAACCGGCAGCCGAATGATCCGGCGCTCCGCATGCATTACGGTCGTCTGCTGGCCGATCAGCGGGAAGACGAAAAAGCCGTGGTCGCGTTTCAGCAGGCGCTGGTACTGGATGCGGAAGTACCAAATGTTCATCTGGCACTTTCAATTCTCTACCGGCGGATGGGCGATTATCGCAAGGCGCTCGATCATGCCCGTATTGGCCATGCACGGGGTGAAATACCTGACCCTCTCTGGATCAGGGCACTGGAAGACCGGATCGCCGAAGACGGCTGATCCTGTATGATCAATCTGACATGCGCCCCGTCTGCAAGGATCTGACGTGACATCACCCGCTATCCTGAATGACCTGAAAGGCGCCCTGACCGGGGCTGCCGCCATACTGCCTGCCGTGCTGTCCTCCGGCGTGGTGATCTTCGCACCGCTCGGGGCCGAATGGCTGCCGGCCGGCATTGCCGCTGCGTTCATTGCCGCTGTTATATCGATTGTCGCGCTGGCGCTGACTGGCGGATCCGGGTTTCATCTCGCCTGCCCCAAGACGGCGGTAGCCGCCATCCTTGCCGGGGCCTGTACACAACTGATGACGGCGGGAACCGACCTCAGCGACGGGCAGATAATCCTCGCGATATTCGCAGCTGTCATATTATCCGGCGCTCTTGAATTCACGCTGGGGGCAACCGGCCTCGGGCGTTTCGTCAAATTCGTGCCCCAACCTGTTATTGCCGGTTTCCTCAACGGGCTGGCGATTCTGGTCGTGCTGTCCCAATTCCCGGCCCTGACCGGGATTTCCGGCGGTATGGCTGCCGTCATCCATGATCCGTCGCAAATCTATCCCGGCGCGCTGATACTGGGAACCCTGACCATCATCGTCATGATTATCAGCCGGGCCAGAATGCCGGGGCTGCCGGCACCACTGGTCGGACTGGTCACAGGCTCCGGCCTTTATCATCTCGGCCTCATGTTCTGGCCCGCGCTGAATATGGGCGGCGTCATCGGCGAAAGCGGAGAAGCCATCCGGCTGACGCTGGTCATTACGCAGATTCCGGCCCTGTTCACCGGTCCGGCCACAACCGGCCTGCTGGCCGTTATCCTGTCGACGGCCCTGTCACTGGCTGTCATCAACGCCATCCAGACATTGCTGTCAGCGACAGCCATCGACAGCGAAACCGGCAGCCGTCACGATTCCGGACGCGAACTGCGGGCGCAGGGACTGGCTCATATGTTCTCCGGCGCGCTGGGCGGCATGACATCGAGCGGCACGGTTCCCTATACCCGCGCCGCCCTGTCCGCAGGTGGCCATGGCCGGCGCACCGCCCTGCTTGTCGCCGGTCTTCTGGCCGCAGTGGGGTTTGGTGCGGGCCCGGTGATGGCCTGGCTGCCGAAAGCTGTCGTCGCCGGCATGATCCTGATCATCGCGCTGGGCGTGGTCGATCGCTGGACCGGGCAACTGATCCGCGGCTGGACCACTACCCGCGATCCCGCCATTCGCCGGGAAATCGGAGGCAGCCTGTTCATCGTGATTACCGTGGCCCTGCTGGTTGCCCTGTCCGACCTGGTGATTGCCGTCGGGGTCGGCATGGCGCTTTCCCTGCTGGCGCATCTGCAGACCGCCAGCCGCACGGTTGTTCACCGGGCCTTCGACGGCAGCAGCACCCGCTCAAGGGTCGCCCGCCCGCTCCGCGACCTGCAACGGCTGGAAAACGATGGTCACAAAATCCGCATTCTGGCGCTTCAGGGGCCCCTGTTCTTTGGTGCCACCGACTCGCTGATGGTTGCGGTTGATCAGCATGCCCCGGAGACAGGCACCCTGATCCTTGATCTGCGACGCATCACCAGCATCGATTCCACCGGCGCGGCAGCCCTGGCCCAGATTGACCGTAATTTGTCACGCGACGGGGTCCGGCTGCTGCTGGCCGGTCTCAGCGAAAGCCATTCCGGACGTGCCATGATCCGGGAAGCAGGCCATATGGCGTTTGAAGATGACAGCCGCCTGTTCGAGGATTTCGACAGCGCCCTGACCGCAGCCGAAAACCAGTTGTTGTCTGACAGCGGTGACGCCCCGGCCAGCCGTCAGGTTCTGGCCCCGAAAGACCTCGATCTGTTCCTCGCACTGGACCCTGCGGCGCTCGATCTGATCGCGGGCCGCCTGCATCGCGAATCCTACAATGCCGGTGACCGGCTGATCGTTGAGGGAGATCGCAGTGATGCCATCTATATTCTGGCCAGCGGTCAGGCATCGGTGCTGAAAACCCTGCCGGATGGTCGCGCCGTGCGGCTGGCCACTTACCTGCCCGGTGTCGTGCTCGGTGAGATGGGCGTGCTGGGAGATACCGCCCGCACCGCCGATATCGTCATTGATATCGCCGCCGTCTGCTACCGGCTCACCGCGACCGATTTCGAAGCTGTCTGCCGGGAAAACCCGGCGACGGCACTGGCACTTGTCCGCGGCCTGTCACGGGAACTCTCCAAACGCCTCGCCGCCACCTCCGCTACCCTGCGGGAACTGGAACGCTAGCGCCGCGCCTCTCACACAGTTGCCAGATAGACGGTCTGGGTAACCTCGGCATTCTGCTGCAGCGGGTTGGCGAAAGTGACCGGCTTTGCCACGGCAGTCCTGAAGACTTCTGCCAGTGCAGCGGTAAAGGCCGGGTCCGGCGGGTCGTTCGACCACAGACCGAAGACGCCACCCGGTTGCAGCCTGCGGGACAGGGCGGACAGGCCTTCGGATGTATAGAAGGAAGCATTGGCCGGGTTCAGGAAGAAGTCCGGCGCATGATCGATATCCACCAGAATGGCGTTGAAGCGGCGGCCCGGCTGACCGGCATCATAACCATCGGCTGAGGCAGTGAGGCGGAAAAAATCACCTGAAACCAGACGACAGCGGTCATCGCCGGTGAGGGTCGGCCCCAGCGGCAGCAGACCGGACCGGTGCCAGTCGATCACCGCATCGAGATGTTCAATCACTGTCAGGGAAGCGACGCGGTCATTCTGCAACACGGCCCGCGCCGTATAGCCCAGACCAAGACCGCCGACGAGCACGTCCAGATGATCGCCCTCAATGGCTGCCAGTCCGAGATCCGCCAGCGCGATCTCGGACGCGGTGAACAGGCTCGACATCAGATGCTCGTCGCCAAGGATGATCTCGAAGACATCCACATCCAGCGCCATCACCCGGCGGCGGCGCAGACTGACCGGCCCGATTGGCGTTTCGCGATAGTCGAGTTCTTCAAACAGACGGCTCATGGCGCTCCCTTCTGACCCGGAGGATGCGGCCAGAGACGGAGGCTAACACGGTTTCAGCGCCAGTACAGTGCCGCCGGGTTATCCACCAGCAACCGCTGAAGGTCGGCCGGGTCAGGGCAAATGACCCCCAGCCGGTCAACCAGCAGGCCGTCATCCGGCACATGGGATTTCATGTTCGGATGCGGCCAGTCGGTCCCCCAGAGCACGCGGTCCGGTTTCAGGGCAACCAGTGCATGGGCGATCCGGTCGACGTCGCTGTAGGGTGGACCGGCAGCCGACAGACGTTCGGAGCCGCTGACCTTGATCCAGAATTTGTCATCCCCGTCGATCAGCGAAGCCAGCCGGACAAAAGCTTCGGAGTCCGGCCCGCCTTCGACAGGCACACGGCCCATATGGTCGATCACGACCGGTATCGGGACCTCCTTCAGAAAATCCTCGATGCCCGGCAGGTCTTCGGTCTCGAAATAGACAACGATATGCCAGCCCAGCCGCGCTATCTTCTCGATGATCGCACGACGCACCTCAACCGGCTGTGCAGCTTTCAGGCGTTTGACAAAATTGAAGCGTACACCCCGCACACCGGCTTCATGCAGCTGCTCCAGTTCGGCCATGTCGATATCCGGGCGCACGATGGCGATGCCGCGATAGGCATCACCACCGGCGATCAGCGCATCAACCATGGCGCTGTTATCGGTGCCATGGCAGCTGGCCTGCACAATGACAGAACGCTGAAAGCCAAGGAACCGATGGCGCTGGAACAGAGTCTCCTTCGGAGCATCGACCGGGATATAGCTGCTGGTCGGCACATAGGGGAAGACATCGGCCGGGCCGAAGACATGACAATGGCTGTCACATGCCAGATCGGGCAGGGTGATATCCGGTTTTTTCGGATCGGGGTGAAACGCCAGATAGCCAGGTGAAACCACAGTCAGTGTCCTCGGTTCAGATTTTCAGTCAGGGCGAAGGGTCAGCAGGCTATTTGCCGACCTTGATACCGGCTTCGGCAAAATAGCGCAGGGCGCCGGGGTGATATTCGACGACGCTGGCCGGAGCCATTGCCGCCGACTTGCCGCGCTTGAACGCACCGAAGGACGCACCCAGCTTGTCGAAGTTTTCCGCGATGACCTTTGTCATGTTGTAGACCAGTTCTTCCGACGCATCCTTGTGAGTAACCATGACCCAGGGGATTTCGACAATATTGGCCGCTTCACCAAGGCCCGGAATCTTGTCGTTCGCCTTCATGGAGATAATGCTGGCGGCGGGCAGGAACTTCTTGAAGCGCGCCTCTGCTTCCGGCGATGAATCCAGTGAGACATACTGGATGCCGCCGTTGGAACGGAGCTGCGCATCAACCTTTTTACCGGCGGCGGAATTCAGGCTGATCAGGGTCACATCCACCAGATCGTCACCCAGGGCGAACATGCCCTTCACAAAGTTCGACACCGGTACCTGTTTGAAGTCGTCATAGGTCATGCCGCCATTGGCGAGCGCGCCTTCGATGTAATATTTGATGATCGTCGAAGCGGTATATTCCGAGGCAATCCGCAGGTCTTTCGACCGTGCCTTCAGATCAGCAATCGTCCGGATACCGGAATCGGCGCGGACCATCAGGCCGGTGCGCAGCGGAAACATGACGCCGACCATCCGCAGATTAGGATTGGCCGTACCGTCAAAGTTACCCGTTCCGTTCAGGGCATAATCGGCTTCGACAGCGTTGCAGAAACCGAAGTCCATTTCGCCCCGGTTGATCAGCGGCATATAGGCTGCCGTTCCGGCGAGGGGCTGGGTGCGGGCCGTAATGCCACCCACCTGATTGGCAACCTTCGCGACCGCCTGACCGGTGTTATAGCCAAGGCTGCCCTGCGCGCCTGTGGCGATACCCACGACCTGTGCCTGAATGGAGGTGCTGGCGATCAGTCCGGACAGCAGCCCGGCGCCAAGGATCATCAGTTTGTTCATGTCGTTTCTCTCCCGTTATTTTGTTTGTTGATTTGAGGCATTCTCATGAAGCCCCGGAAACAGTCGCAGCCCGTTCGCGCCGGCCCGCCAGAAATTCGACGGTCAGCAGAACAAGAAGCACCGCGATTGAGATGAGGTTGATTGTCGTCCAGCCCGGCCCGGCAAGACCCAGCGGCAGGCTGGCCAGACCCAGAACCATGATGCCGCCCCGCATGACCGTTCCCAGCCGCCGGGTAAAGAATCCGACCACGGCAACAGAGGTTGCGACTACCCCCAGTACCATCTTGCCGAGATCAACGGCGATATCCCCGGTCGATCCGATCATCAGCAGGGTTGGCGTGCCGACAAAGATGAAGGGAATGATGTAGGAGGCCCAGCCGATCCGCATTGCGGCAAACCCGGTTGCCATCGCATCCGCCTTGGAGATTGCGGAGGCCGCGAAGGCGGCGAGGGCAATCGGCGGCGTGATCATCGACATCATGCCGAAATAGAGAATGAACATATGCGCCGCCAGCGGATCGACCCCGGCTTCGACAATGGCCGGCGCAACAAGGGCAGCCAGCAGCACATAAACACCGGAGGTCGGCAGCCCCATACCGAGAATGATGCTGATAACCGCCGATATGCCCAGAATCAGAACCAGATTGTTCCCGACACTGTCGACCAGCATCAGGGTCAGCGCAAAGCCCAGACCGGTGACATTCAGGATACCGATGATGAAACCGGCTGCGGCGACGATCAGCAGCAGATTGACCATCGACCTGCCGGTCTCCACACAGACCGCGACCAGCCCGGACAAGGTGATGCGATTGCCCCGATAGGGCCGGATCGCACCCACGATAATGATGGAAACAGCAGAATAGAGGGCAGCCGTTTCCGGATCGGTCTGCAGGCCGAACAGGGCACCGATCAGTATCACGAAAGGCAGAACCAGATGCCAGCCGGAGACCAGTACCTCACGGATTCCCGGCACATCCTGATCCACCACCTCGATCCCGTCACGGGCGGCGATCAGATCAACCTGCACAAAGACGCTGAGGTAATAGAGCATCGCCGGCAACAGCGCGGCCGCGGCGACCGTCATATAGGAAATATCCAGGAATTCAGCCATCAGGAAGGCCGCAGCCCCCATGATCGGCGGTGTCAGCTGACCCCCGGTTGAGGCGATGGCTTCAATTGCGCCGGCATCGGTCCGGCTGTAGCCGCCCCGGCGCATCAGCGGAATGGTAATGACCCCCGTGGTAACCACGTTGGAGACCGCACTGCCGGAAATCGAGCCGAACAGGGCCGAGGCAACCACCGATATCTTGGCCGCACCACCACGGCTGCGACCGGTCAGGGCGAGCGCGATATCGGTAAAGAATTCACCGCCACCGGCCCGGAACAGCAGATGGCCAAAGAACACGAACAACACCACAATCACCGCCCCCACGGTGAGTGGCGTCGAGAACACGGCACTGGGATCAAAACCGATATACTGAACAAGCTGAATATAGCTCATCTCGCGACCGACAAGCGGGCCGGGAACCCGGTGGGCCAGCAGGGCATAGACAATGAAAATCATGACGATCACGAAGATTGTCCAGCCGGAGCCCCGGCGAACCCCTTCCATCACCAGCATCACAACAACGCTGCCAATGATGGTCAGGCTCACCGGACGGTAGGCGATCTCTCCGAGCAGGGCCGGAAAGGCGACGGCGGCATAGGTCAGGGTCGCAAGACCGACAAGTCCCAGCAGGATATTCAGCAGGCCCGGTGCCTGATGGGTGCCCCGGAAGCCGGAGGTCAGATACAGCACAGCGATGGCAAGACCCAGTTCCATCGCGAGGAACTGTTCGGTCAGAATGGAAATGCCGATGCGGGTCGGCGCGTCCATGTTCCAGAGGATACACAGGACCGGCATCAGGAAGGCGCAGGCCGTTGCAAGCCTGCCTGCCAGCGCGCTGCCCGTGGTCATCGTCTCGCTGTCTCTCACCGTCATGCGGCGTGGTCCTTGTCGCCCGAGCGGGCTGAACCCGCGAGATCCTTGAGCGAAGCCGCAGAGGAGCGCACCAGTTCGTCAATTGCCCGCTCGTGATCGCTGCCCGATGTCGCCCCTTTTGCCAGCCGGTCGATCCGGTCATTGCTGACCAGCGCGTAATAGAGAGCGCCGAGCAGAAAATGACAGCGCCAGACGATGCTGCCCCGGTCTGCATCCGGCACGCAGCGGCCAATCGCATCGATAATGGCGCTGCTGGTCTCATCGAAGGATTCGGCGATGATCCGTTTCGCAGCCTCATTGCCTTCCATGGACAGAATGGCCCGCAGACGGGTAAAGCGGGCACCGCCACCGGCAATATCCGAGCGCGATGAAAAGGCCGGAACCACAAAGGCCCGGATGATCGCCAGCAGCCGGTCGTCCGGGTCAGAAATCCGTTCCGCCTCCGCCAGCATATCCAGCCGGCGCTGGTTCATGGGCCGGGTGTGACGGGCATAGATTTCCGCCAGCAGGTTTTCCTTTGTGCCAAAATGATAGGTGACGCCACCCAGGTTAATTCCGGCAGTTCGCGCAATCTCCCGCATGCCCACAGCATGAAATCCGCGCTCAGACATCAGGGTCTCTGCGGCGTCGAGAATCGCGTCACGTGTTGATGGTTTTTCCAATTTGGACGACCGTTCTGTTTTTCTGGTCATTTGTTTCCTTTAATTGGTCATACGTACAAACAGCAGGCGGCGTCAACAGAAATCATCCGCTGACAGCCGGGTGACTGAACCGGGTCTGGTGGTTTTTTGCCAGCCCTCCGGCGGGCTGGTCAGTCAGCGGGAGATTCTGGCGCAAGGTCGCGCAGTTGCTGAATCAGGACTTCCTGCAACTGGGTCGGTCGCCAGTCGAGGCGATGCATCAGGGCAATCTCCCGCGCCATGCCGGGCGGGTGAAAATCCAGCGACACCAGCAGACCCGCCTGCTCCTCAACCCGGACCTGACGGCGCGACAGCACGGTCAGGCGATCACTCGCAGCCAGCAGCCCGCGCACCATCAGCATTGATCCGGTTTCGATAACGCCGGTAGCCGGGGCATATCCGCTGCCCTCGAATATGGCATCACTGACAGCCCGGGTGGGCGTGCCCGGACGCGGAAGTACCCAGGGCCATGCGGCGAGATCAGCAATCTGAATATCAGTCCGTCCTGCCAGCGGATGACCCGCCCGGGCCATGACGGAAAGCTGGTCGGTAAACAGTACTTCCTGTACCAGCCCCGGCTCCGGATGCAGGCGGCGCGCACCGATCACCATATCAATCTCGCCATGTTGCAGGGCATGGTGGAGTTGCTCGAAGGAACCATCCTGCAGGAAAAAATCGGCCCGGGGATACCGCCGGCTGACTTCGGTAATGGCGAGGGGCAGCAGATCCGATTGTCCGAGCGCCAGTGACCCCACCGCGATCCGGCCTTCAAACCGGCCGCGGGCGATATCGAGATCATCGCCGATATTATCGACTTCCTTCAGCACCAGTGTTGCCTCAAGGGCAAATCCCGCCCCCAGCCGCGTCGGTGAAATGCCCCGGCTGGTACGTTCAAACAGGGAAACACCCAGCAGGGATTCAAGATCCCGAACCGCCCGGTGCACACTGGGCTGGGCCAGGCCAAGCTGGTCGGCGCCAGATTTGAACCCGCCCGTTGCAGCGACCGCACAGAGCGCAGAAAGCTGGGAGACGGAAATCATCCGGTCCACCTCGACCGGCAGACGGCTTGTGCTGCGGCGGTTGATCAGCAGGCGCTCAACAGCACGGCCCAGCCGGTCCGTTGCCCGGTCAATCCGCCGGGTGGCAATGCTGCCATAGGCGGTCGGGAAAACGCCGACATTCCGGCGTTCCAGCAGGCTGCAGCCGTAATAATCTTCCAGACGGGCAATAGCCTGACTGACAGCCGACTGCGACAAATGGGCAAGCTGGGCTGCACGGCTGACATTGTTATGACGAACGGTGAGACTGAAAGCCCGGAGATGTCGGATGTTGGGCCGTTTGAACATATGACATTTCCTGTTATCGAATAGCCAAATCTAATCTGAAAACGCCAGATTATCACTACCGGTACGGACAAATTCAGGGCAAACTCCAAATTGGCGGAAAATCTTTCTCCTTTCCGGCCGGCCCCGCTCAATCAGATCAGGACAAAATGATGGATCACCGCATCGAACAGGACGGCATCAGCCCCACCATGCTGACCCGGACAGAATTTCCCGGCGCGCTGGAATCGACCTATCTCAGTTCCTGCATGCGGGGGCTGATGCCCGCATCCGGGCGCAAGGCGCTGGACCGGCATCTCGACAGTCTGGTCACCGGACGGACAGACAAGGCCGGGCTGTTTGATCTGATGGAGGAAACCCGGTCACGGTTTGCCGGACTGGTCAACGCCGACCCCGACGAAATCGCCTTCACCAAGAACGTCTCCGAGGGGCTGAACATCATCGCCGCCTCCATGCCCTGGCAGGCCGGCGACAACGTGGTCGTCACCCTTGGCCTTGAACATCCGAACAATGTTTTTCCCTGGCTGAACCAGAAAGAGCGCACCGGCATCGAGGTTCGCATTGTGCCGGAACGTGACGGCCATATTGATATCGACGCGATGATTGCCGCCATTGACGACAAAACGCGGCTCGTTACCATGCCGACGGTAACCTTTTCCCCCGGCTTCCGCGCCGACACCCGGAAAATCGGCGCCTTCTGCCGTGAGCGCGACATCTTCCTGCTGGTCGATGCGGTACAGTCCGTCGGCGTGCTGAACTGTGACGTTCAGGACATGATCGTCGATGGCTTTGCCGTCTCGACCCAGAAAGGTCTCTGTGGTCTGTACGGCATGGGCTTTCTGTATTGTCGCCGCGACTGGGCCGACAGGATGACCCCGGCTTATCTCGCCCGGTTCGGCGTCGATCTGGGTGGCGGTGCCAGCGAGGCCGCCACCGCAACCCTCGGCTATGACCTGATGCCGGGCGCCCGGCGGTTTGATCTCGGCAATTACAATTACCCGGCAGCAGCCGTGGTTCATGAATCACTCGGCATTCTGGCCGATATCGGCATGGCAGAGGTCGAGCGTCATGTCACCAGCCTGTCCTGCGCTTTTGCCGACCGGATGCTGGCGCTGGGCCTGCCGGTCATGGGTGGACCATCCGGGCCGCATCTGGCCAGCATCGTCTCAATCGGCCATCTGGCGGAAGGACATGATTCCACCAGTGACAGCGATATTCAGGCCCTGTCGGATCACCTGACCGCACATGACGTGATCCACAGCATCCGTCGCGGCATGATGCGCTTCGCTTTTCATATTTATAATACAACGGCTGACATTGACCGGGTGGAAAGCCTGGTCCGCGACTGGCAGTCATCCCGATCATAACCGCCCCGGCCTCCCGGCCGGGCAACACCGGAACATCAGAACAAAGGGCTCTATCGATGAAATTCGCCAGCCGTATGGGCAATATCCAGACTTCCCCCAGCGCCGTCATGACCCAGAATTCACGGGATATGCGGGCAAAAGGGCTTGATGTCATCGCGCTTTCTTCGGGGCAGCCGGATTTCCCGACGCCACCGCATGTGATCGAGGCCGCCCATGTGGCCATGCTGCGGGGCGAAACCAAATATACGCCGATCGCCGGTTCGGTAGAAATGAAGCAGGCCGCCATCGACAAGCTGAAGCGTGAAAACGGCATCACCTATGCCATGAACGAGGTCATCATCGGCAATGGCGCAAAACAGGTCATTTTCAATGCCTTCATGGCCGGCACCGAACCCGGTGACGAAGTCATTCTGCCAGCCCCCTACTATGTCGCCTATGTGGACATGATCAAATTTGCCGGCGGCAAGCTGGTCACTGTTTCCTGCGCTGAAGATAACGGCTTCAAGCTGACCGGCGCACAGCTGGAAGCTGCGATTACCCCGAAGACCCGGTGGCTGCTGCTGAATTCGCCGAACAACCCGACCGGCGCAGTCTATGAGGAAGCCGATCTCCGGGAACTGGCGGACGTGCTGTTACGCCATCCGCATGTCGGCGTCATTTCCGATGACATTTATGAGCATATCGTGTTCGAGGGCCTGAAGCCGACGACCATCGTGGCCGTTGAGCCCGCCCTGAAAGACCGCACGATTACCGTCAACGGTATTTCCAAGGCGTTTGCCATGACCGGCTGGCGGGTTGGTTATGCGGCAGGCCCGGCAGCGATGATTGCGGAAATGCACAAACTGCAGTCGCTGGTGACATCCGGTGCCAGCTCCGTCGGTCAGGCCGCCGCCGTTGCTGCACTGAACGGACCCCAGGATTATCTGGCGGAACGGGCGAAATCCTTTGAGGAACGCCGTGATCTCGTCGCTTCGATGCTGAATCAGGCACCGGGCATCAGCTGCCCCCGCCCTAAAGGCGCGTTCTATGTCTATCCAAGCTGTGCCGGGGTCATCGGCAAGAAAACCCCGCAGGGCAAGGTGATCGAGAACGACCGGGACTTCGTCGAATATCTGCTGGAAACCGAATATGTCGCCACCGTGCATGGTGCTGCTTACGGTCTGTCGCCCTACTTCCGGATTTCCTATGCCTCCAGCACGGAAGAACTGACGGAAGCCTGTGAACGCATCCAGCGGGCCTGCACCGCGCTGACCTGATCAGGGTCTGATTACCCGCCTAATCGCCATCCGTGACAATGTCGCGGATGGCTTCGGCGGCGATGGTAATATCATCTTCCGAAACATCGAGATGAGTGACCGCACGGATACGGCGCTGATTCTGTGCGCCGACACGAATACCCTGTGCCAGCAGCCGCTTTGCGACTTCCGGTGCGCTCAGGCCGGTTTCTCCGACATCAAAGAAAACCAGGTTGGTCATGACGTCCGGCGGGTCCAGCCGGATACCGGGAATTCCCGCGATCTGCCGCGCAAAGCTCTGGGCATTAGCATGATCGGTAACCAGCTGATCCAGGTGATGATCCAGCGCATAAAGTCCTGCTGCGGCAATCACCCCGGATTGCCGCATGGCACCGCCAAGCCGGTGCTTCCAGTCCCATGCCTGTTCGATGAAATCACGGCTACCGGTCAGAACGCTGCCAATCGGCGCTCCCAGCCCCTTCGACAGATCAATCCAGACACTGTCGCAGGGTGCCGCAAAGTCAGATGCCGGGACATTTGATGCCGCTGCCGCATTCAGCAGACGGGCACCGTCCATATGCACGCTTAAGCCATGTGACCGGGCCATCTCTGCCACTTCCGTCACTGTCGTCAGCGGCCAGATCACACCGCCTCCGCGATTTGTCGTCTGTTCGATATGCGCCAGCCGTGACCGGGGGGAGCGTGAACGGGCAGGGCGAATGGCCGCTTCCAGTTCTGCGGCTGAATAAATACCAAGGCTGGTCGGGATCGGCGTGATCGATACACCCCCCAGAGCCGCCGGAGCACCGCCCTCTGATCCGATGATATGGGCATGGGAATCACAGATAATGTCATCCCCGGCCCGGCAATGGGTCAGGATCGCCACCACGTTCGACATGATACCCGACGGCAGCAGCATTGCCGCTTCCTTGCCGAGCATACCGGCAACCCGTTCACAAAGCGCGTTTGTTGTCGGGTCTTCGCCCTTCTGCTCATCTCCCACTTCTGCCCGCGCCATGGCCTCGCGCATGCCGGCTGATGGCCGGGTCGAGGTATCACTGGAAAGATCAATACGTATTCCGGTCATTTGCGTCAGACCGCCTGCAAGGTGGCAAAAAACTGATCGATGTCTGCCCTGTTATTGTAGAAATGCAGGGAGGCCCGCAGATGCCCGTCCTTCTCGGCAACAATGACATCACGTTCCTTCAGGGCCTGTACGGTTTCGCCCGCATGGCGCCCGAGGTCGAGACTGACAATACCCGCCCGGTCGGCCCAGGGACGCGGCGTGCGGACCCGGACCTGATGACGATCCGCCTGCTCGATCAGATAACTGGTCAGCTCGCAGACCCGCGCTTCAATATTCGCCAGACCGATGGATTTCACATATTCCGCCGAGCGCCGCTGAACCCAGGTCCCGAGAAAGTTCGGATTGCCATATTCAAACCGGTGCGCATCATCCGCAAGGGCCGGTTCCGGCACTGTCCGGTCCAGCGTATTGAAGCTGAATTTCGCGGCGTAAGGTGGCTGCACCATCGAGATCATTTCCGGCGTCATATACATGAACCCGGCACCGGCCAGACTGAACTGCGCCTTGTGACCACCGGCAATCAGAACGTCGACGCCGAGATCACGGATGGAATCACCCAGAATGCCCACGGCCTGAATGCCGTCGACCATCAGTTTCACACCCTTTTCATGGCAGAACCCGGCCAGCTTCGGCAGATCGGTGCGGAAACCGTTGCCATACACCACCCATGCAGCAGCAAGAATGCGGGTCCGGTCATCTACCAGCTTGCGATACTGGTCGATGGTGACACGACCGTCTTCATCCGGCTCTGCCATCCGGATTTCAATGCCGCGCCGGGCCAGATGCCGCCAGGGGAAGGTGTTGTTCTCATGTTCAAATTCACTGATGACGACGTTATCTCCGGCTTTCCAGGGAAAACCCTGAGCCAGGATATTCACACCTTCCGAAGTGTTCTTGATGAGCGCGATACAGTCACGGTCCGCGCCATACAGATCGGCCACCGCGTCACGGGTTTTCTCGATCTCGCCCATCGAGAATGCGGTATCCCCTGCATCGTCATAAATATCGGCCATCCAGGACTGCATGCTGGCTTCGACCGAGCGCGGCAGGATCGCCTTGTTCGCGAGATTCAGATAACAAAATTTCTCTGTCGTCGGGAAGTCGCGACGCAGCGCCTCCCAGTCAACCGGGGAGGCTGTCGTCCCGCTCATAACACGCTGCCTTGCATTGTTTTCAACTTCAGTGAGTCAGAATCTGTTTCAGGAAAAGCTGGGTGCGTTCGCTTTCCGGATTGGTGAAGAACACCTCCGGCTTCGCGATTTCGACCACTTCGCCCTTGTCCATGAAGATCATGGTATCAGCGACGGTCTTGGCGAAGCCCATTTCATGGGTGACGACGACCATGGTCATGCCTTCGTCGGCCAGTTCCACCATCACGTCGAGCACTTCCTTGATCATTTCAGGATCCAGCGCCGATGTCGGTTCATCGAACAGCATCACCCGCGGCTGCATGCAGAGCGACCGGGCAATGGCGACACGCTGCTGCTGACCACCGGAAAGCTGGCCGGGATATTTGTAGGCCTGCTCCGGTATCTGCACCCGTTCCAGATACTGCATGGCGATGGCTTCCGCCTCGGCTTTCGGCATCTTGCGAACCAGCATCGGTGCCAGTGTCAGGTTGTCGATCACCCGCATATGCGGGAACAGGTTGAACGACTGGAACACCATGCCGACCTCACTGCGCACCGCCTCGATATTCTTGAGGTTATCGGTCAGCTCGATACCGTCGACGATGATGCGGCCCCGCTGGTGATGTTCCAGCCGGTTGATACAGCGGATCATCGTTGACTTGCCGGAGCCGGAAGGGCCGCAAACCACGACCTTCTCTCCCCGGCGGACCTTGATATTCACATCGCAGAGCGCCTGAAAATCACCATACCACTTGTTCACATCGATCAGCTCGATGGCGAGGTCGTCAGAGGCAGTTGTTGTCGTCTGGTCATTCATCATTGTTTTCCCGGAACCTAGAACCGTTTGCCTTCGCCCAGCCAGCGTTCAACGAGCTGGCTGTACTTGGACAGCACATAACAGAAGCAGAAATAGACAAGGCCAACACAGAGATAGGCCTCGACCGTGAAGAGTCGCCAGACCGGGTCCTGCATGACCGAGGTCGTCGCGGTCAGGATGTCGAACAGTCCGATGATCAGCACAAAGGAGGTATTCTTGAAGGCCGCAATCACATGATTGACGATCCCCGGCAGACAGATCCGCAGAGCCTGCGGCAGAATGATCCGGATCATCGTATTCCAGTAACCGAGACCCAGGGCCTCCGCCGCCTCATACTGACCGCGGGGAATGGCCTGCAAGCCGCCCCGGATCACCTCTGCCTCATAACAGGCAAAGAAGACCGCCATCCCGAACATGACCCGCATCAGCTTGTCGAATTCCAGACCCTGCGGCAGGAACAGCGGGAATACGTTGACCGCCACAAACAGAATGGTGATCAGCGGCACCCCGCGCAGACTTTCGATGAAAATCACGCAGACCGCCTTGATCATCGGCATGTCGGACCGTCGGCCCAGTGCCAGCAGAACCGAGGTCGGGAAACCGATCACCAGTGTGCCGGTAAACAGCACCATGGTCAGCGGCAGACCACCCCACTGGCTGGTATCCACTTCCATCAGCCCGAACACCCCGCCCCACAGCAGGGTCAGGGTCGAGACCAGTGCGAACAGCCAGAGCGGCACCAGTATCCGGTAGCTCCAGAAACGCGGCATCATGGTCATGGCGATGACACCGAGATAGATGATCAGCGCAATCACCAGCCGCCAGTGTTCCTCGTAAGGATAGACACCGAAGAACATCGGCCGGTGTTTCTCACCCACCACGGCCCAGCAGGCGCCTTCTGCAGCCCGGCAGGTTTCATGGCTTTCCGCCACAAAGACCGCATCAACAAGCCCCCAGCTGATGAAGGCGGGGACGGCATAATACAATCCGGTCAGGCACAGAATGGTGACGACCACATTGAACGGGCTGCTGGCCAGGTTTTCCCGCATCCAGCGCAGCACCGGAATCCGTTCCGTCGGCGGCGGTGCCGTCCGGGTCGGGCCGGCAGTTTCAGGAGCGGTGGTTTTCAAATCGACTTCCATGATCTCAGCGCTCCTTGATCGCGACGAAGCGGTTATAGAAATTCATGCAGATCGAGATGAAGATGCTGATCGACAGATAGACCACCATCATCACGGCAATGGCTTCGACTGCCTGTCCGGTCTGGTTAAGGGTGGTATTACCGACATTGACCAGATCCGGATAACCGATCAGCACGCCCAGCGATGAATTCTTGATCAGACTGAGATACTGGCTGGTTGTCGGCGGCACGATAACCCGCAGCGCCTGCGGCATGATGATATAGCGCATCACGAAACCGGGGCGGACACCCAGCGCGCGGGCCGCCTCGATCTGCCCATGCGGCACCGACTGGATACCGGCACGGACAATCTCCGCAATGAAGGCTGCGGTATAGGCGGTAATACCGACCAGCAGGGCAATGAATTCCGGTGACAGTTGCAGGCCACCCTGGAAATTGAACCCGCGCAGCGCCGGGACATCCCATTCCAGCGGCGCGCCAGCCACCAGCCAGATCAGCAGCGGTGGTGCAATCAGGACAGCCAGGCCGGACCAGAGCGTCGAAATATAACGTCCTGTACGTTCACGCTGTTTCTGCGCCCAGCGATTGAGCAGAAAAACACCGACAATACCGGCGAGCAGGCCCACCCCGACCCATGGATAGATGCTGTCATAAACCGGAAAGGGCATCACGACCCCGCGATTCATGATGAAGGCCCCCTCAAAGGGGATAATGGCCTGACGCGGTGCCGGCATCAGGTGAATCAGCGTCCCCCAGAAGATCACATGCAGCACCACCGGCACATTGCGGCAGACCTCCACATACATGGAGGACAGGCTGGCCAGCAGCCAGTTGCTGGACACCCGCGCAATACCGATAAAGATCCCGAGGATCGTTGCCATGACGATACCGAACATCGCAACGCGCAATGTGTTCAGAATACCGACAAACAGTGCCCGGCCGTAGGTATCGCCTGCATTAAAGGGGATGACGGTCTCACCAATATCGAAACCGGCGGATAAATGAAGGAAGTCCCAGCCCGTGGCGATACCCTGCCGCGAGAGGTTCTCATTCACATTGCTGTACAGATACCAGGCGAGACTGCCGAGCAGGAGACACAGGATGGCCTGATAGGCAATGCTGCGAAAAGCCTTGTTGTGCAGAACCGACTGGTCGGTCTTGTTCATATTCATCGAGAAAATAGCACCCGTTGGCGCGGCAAACGCGCGGCTATGACATGGCAGATCATGCCCGGCGCAGACAGAAGAGGCTGCACCGGGAATGTCGGGTAACGATGGTCCGGCCGCGGATCAGAAATCCCGTCCGGACCATCGGATACCGGCCTTACTTCATCGGGAAGCCGTACATCAGGCCGCCATTGGTCCAGAGATTGTTGATCCCCCGGTCAAGATTCAGCGGCGGGCCCCAGTTGCGGTCATAGATTTCCGCATAATTGCCGACCTGCTTGATGATGTTGTACGCCCAGTCGGCTTTCAGGCCGAGCTTGACGCCAAGATCATCCTTCACACCCAGCAGGCGCTGGATTTCAATGTTCGGCGACTTTTTCATCTCGTCGACATTGGCCGAAGAGACGCCATATTCTTCCGCATTGAAGGTCGCATAGGTGACCCATTTGATGATGTCGAACCACTGGTCATCACCAGCCCGGACGCCAATGCCAAGCGGCTCTTTGGAAAACACGCCGGGCAGAATGGCATGCTCTGCCGGAACCTTCGCATCATACTGACGGTGACCCGGAAGACCGGCCTGATCCATCGACAGCACATCGCAGCGACCGGACATGTAGGAACCGACGAGCTGCTTCGAGCTTTCGATAACCACCGGTTTGTAATCGAGCTTTCTGGCTGCAAACAGCGAGGCAATGTTCTTTTCCGTGGTCGAGCCGGGGAATACGCAGATCGTCGCCCCGTTGAGATCTTCCAGTTTCTTCGCGCCGATTTCCGTACGCACCATAAAGCCGGTGCCGGTATAGAAGGTCGGCGGGCCAAAGTTCAGGCCAAGCGCGGCATCACGGGTGAGGGTAATTGTTGTGGTGCGCGACAGCATGTCGATTTCACCGGACTGAAGGGCCGGGAACCGCTGGACACTGCCCATCGGCAGATATTTGACCTTGTCGGCATCGCCGAGCACAGCAGCAGCGACTGCCTTGCAGAAATCAACATCCAGACCGGACCATTTGCCCTGACTGTCCGCGGAGGCAAAGCCATACCGGCCCTGATGAATGCCGCACAGCAGTTCGCCGCGTTCCTTAACTGCTTTAAGCGTTGGCCCGTCTTCAGCAAATGCGGGCGCTGTCCCTGTCAGACCGACGCCGCCGGCAACCGCCAGCATCGAAAGTGTTTTGAGTATTCGTGTCATAAAAAGTCTCCCTGTTTCGAGCGCGGACGGCTGGCGCGCACCATACAAACTGCTTCCGTCAATATCCGGCCTGCAACTCTGGCAGTTCCGGACACTCCCGAGTGACATCTGCACCTTCTGGCGCTTATCTGTTGTCACTATAAAGCCTCCCCCGACCGGACATGCCGGATATTCGGCGCCGGCAACACCGGAATTGACTTCATTCCGGCACCTGTCGAAACAACGACAATTCTCTCTCCGCCCTCAATTACGCCAAGTTCCCGGGCCTTGTGCAAGCCGGCAACTGCAGTCGCTGATTCCGAGCAGGGAAAAATCCCTTCATGGCGGGTGATGGTACCAACCATATCGACCGCCTCCCCGGTGGAAACAGTCACAGCCGTCCCGCCGGTCCGCCGGACGATTTCGAGAACTTTCTGATCGCCGGGCGGGCGGGTGGATTTCAGGCCGCCGGGCGGCACATCAATATCCGGCCACAGATCGGCATGATCCGCGCCGTTCTCAAAAGCGCGGACAATCGGTGCGCAGCCTTCATACTGGGTAACAATCAGTTTCGGCAGGGGTCCGGCTGCAATCCAGCCCAGCGCCTGCAATTCCTCAAACGCCTTGTAAATGGCAATCGCCCCAAGCCCGCCGCCCGTCGGATAGACAATGACATCCGGCAGGGTCCAGCCAAGCTGTTCGGCGATTTCCAGACCCATCGTCTTTTTGCCTTCAAGGCGATAAGGTTCTTTCAGGGTCCGGACATCGCACCAGCCCCTGGTCGCTACAGCGTCGCCAACCATACCCCCGGCATCCCGCCAGGGACCGTCCAGAATACAGGTGTCGGCCCCCGCCAGCGCACTTTGCTGCAGGCTTGCCGGCAACACGTCGTCCGGCATCAGATTGACGCAGCGCATACCGGCACGCGCCGCATACAGGCCCCAGGATCCACCGGCATTACCGGAGCTGTTATGGACAACCGTCGTCACGCCAAGTTCACGCAGGCGGGTAATCGAAACACTGGCACCACGGTCCTTGAAGGTGCCGGAGGGATTGCGCCCCTCATCCTTCAGGAACAGCCGGTCATAACCGAGATGACGGCCCAGCGACGGCGTCGCCAGCATCGGTGTCCAGCCCTCGGCAAGACTGACGGCGGTCTCCGGTGTTTCCACCGGCAGCAGGGCGGCATAACGCCACAGCGTCGCCGGTCCCCGTGAAATGGAATCCCGGTCAAGTTCAGCTTTCAGACGCTTCAGGTCATAGGAGACAACCGGAAAATCACCGGGCGTCAGAGCTGAGGATCCAAGATTGCTGACCGGCTCACCGGAATGCCAGCTGGCGATTCTGTCGACATACGTCACGCCCCGACCACCTTTCGATAAAGATCCGGCTGTACAGCAACATGCAGCGTCTCGAAAATGCGTGACCGGACCTCAAGACCAACCACCAGATGATCGCAGACCAGTTGCCGGGCAACTGCCGGATCACCACTGACAATCGCGTCCAGTATGCCGAGATGTTCCCGCACTGATTCCAGCACCCATCCGTGGTCGTAATGCCGGGGCAGGCCCAGGGTCACCGAATGGCGCAATCGCATCGGCTCATAAATTTCCAGCAGATAGCGATTCCGGGCCGCCCGGAACATCTCGACATGGAATTCCTGACCGCATCTGTGAATTTCGTTCAGGTCATAGGATTCCGGCCGCTCGATCATATCAACGAAGGCGCGGCGATAGCGGGAAAATTCAGGCGTTGGGCCCCGTTCCGCAGCAAGATAGGCCGCCGTGCCTTCAAGGCCGAACCGGACCTCGTAAATTTCGGTAACATCTGCCGGGGTCAGCTTGTTGACGTAAGTTCCCCGCGCCGGGCGGACCGTCAGCAGGCCTTCCGCCGTCAGGCGCTTGATGGCTTCCCGGACCGGTGTTCGGCCCATGCCCAGACTGTCTGCCAGCTTGCGCTCTGACAACGGCTCTCCCGGATCAAATTCTCCACCGAGAATCTGGTCCAGAAGCCGCTGATAGGCGCGGTCGCGCTCGAAGATCGAGGTATCCGACATACCGGTATACCAGCCGAATTTGAGAATCGAGTCAACGGAGAAAAAGCGGTAAATTTGCCATCTCTCTCATTTCTCAGGACTGCCCGTTTAGACGATCAGGGGAAAAATGACCGGGACATTCTGTCGGTTATTTCCTGACCCGGAGGCCATCTGGCAGCGGTCAGGATTCCGGGTAAATAGCGTGAACAGATAACCGGGGAGGTGAGATAAAATCCCGACAGGAAAACAATTATGCCCCTGAATTATCGCGAATTGCCCTGCCGGACAGAAATCCTGAATAGCAAAAAGTGATAAGCTGATACGCAGAACGTGCTTCTCTCCCGGCGCGGCGGGAGTAGGCTTGCCAACAGTAACAGATCAGGATGATTCTCATGGCTTCAAAAACTGCACTGGTGGTCAGCGCACATGCTGCCGACTTTGTCTGGCGCTGCGCCGGCGCCATCGCGCTGCATACCGAAAAGGGCTACAACGTCACCGTTGTCTGCCTGTCCTTCGGCGAACGTGGCGAGTCGGCAAAACTCTGGAAAAAAGGTGACGTCACGCTGGAGCAGGTCAAGACCGACCGCCGTGGCGAGGCCGAAGCCGCCGCAAAGGCGCTGGGCGTTCACGATATCCAGTTTTTCGACCAAGGTGATTACCCGCTGGTCATGGATATGGACGGCAAGATGCGTCTGGTCGATGTGATGCGTCAGGTGCAGCCTGAATTCATCATGTCCCACTCTCAGTCCGATCCCTACAACACCGACCACCCCTACGCGACGGCAGTGACCATGGAATGCCGCATGATTGCGCAGGCCTGGGGACATAATCCCGGCGAGAAAGTGCTGGGCGCGCCGCAGATGTATCTGTTCGAACCGCACCAGACCGAACAATGTGGCTGGAAGCCGGATACCATCCTCGACATCACCGATGTCTGGGACAAGAAAATGGCTGCCATCAAATGCATGGCCGGGCAGGAGCATCTCTGGGATTACTACACCAATGTCGGTGAAAACCGGGGCAATCAGTTCCGCCGCAATTCCGGCGGACAGGCCGGTGGCCGCCCGGCCCGCTATGCGGAAGCCTTCCAGTCGATCTTCCCGCGCACGGTTGACCAGCTATGACCGGTATTGTTGTCACCGATGTCCCCCGCGCGGCCACGGAAACCATTGCCGGACTGGCGGAATGCGGCGTCGCCACGGTGCATGAGGCACAGGGTCGCACCGGCCTGCTGCAAAGCCATATGCGCCCGATCTATCCCGGCGCCCGGATTGCCGGATCAGCGGTTACCGTGTCCGTTGCACCCGCAGATAACTGGATGCTGCATGTTGCGGTCGAACAATGTGGCGCGGGCGATATTCTTGTCGTCGCCCCGACATCCCCCAGCGATGCGGGCTATTTCGGCGAGTTGCTGGCCCAGTCCCTGAAATCACGCGGCGTCATCGGGATTGTCATCGAAGCCGGTGTGCGTGATGTCGCGGAACTGACGGAAATGGGCTTCCCGGCCTGGTCGAAAGCGGTCTCCGCTCAGGGCACCGTGAAAGAAACCATCGGATCGGTGAACCTTCCCATCGTCTGCGCCGGTGCGGCGATCAGCCCCGGCGATGTCATTATTGCCGATGATGATGGTGTCTGCGTGGTCAGCCGGGAGTCAGCCGATGCGGTGCTGGAGAAGTCCCGGCAACGCGTTGCCAAGGAAGATATCACCCGCGCGAAACTGATCTCCGGTGAACTTGGCCTGGATTACTACGGCATGCGTGAACGGCTGGCGGAAAAAGGGCTGCGCTACGTCACCCATGCCGACTACAGCAAGGAGGGCTGAACCATTTCCGGCGTAAACTGCACGATGATGCGGGGCGGCACATCAAAGGCCGCCTACTTCCGCAGCGAAGACCTGCCGCCTGCGGGCGAGGCCCGGGATGCCTTTCTGCTGTCCGTCATGGGGTCGCCTGATCCGCGCCAGATCGATGGCATTGGCGGTGCTGACCCGCTGACCAGCAAGATTGCAATCGTTACGAAATCGAAACGACCCGGCATTGATGTCGACTACCTGTTCGCGCAGGTTTTCGTTGACGAGGCGCGGGTCGGATATGGCCAGAACTGCGGTAATATTCTGGCCGGGGTCGGCTATTTTGCCATCGAACAGGGCATGGTCGCGGCCGGCGATCCGGAAACAGAAATCACCATTTTCATGGAGAACAGCGAGCAAACCGCTGTCGCCACCATCGCCACACCCGGCGGGCGGCCAACCTATCGCGGGAACGCCAGCATCGACGGGGTGCCGGGAACGGCAGCCCCTGTGCCACTGAGCTTTGTTGATGCCGCCGGCAGCATGTGCGGGGCGCTGTTGCCGACCGGCAACAATGTTGATCTTGTCGCCGGGGTTGAGGTGACGATGGTCGATAATGGTATGCCGGTTGTCGTGCTCCGGGCCTCGGACATGGGGATCAAGGGTACCGAAACCCGTGACGAACTGGAAGCTGACGAGGCCCTGAAAGCCCGGCTGGAGAAAGTCCGCCTTGCCGCCGGACATCTGATGAATCTCGGCGACGTTACCGCCAAGACCGTGCCGAAAATGACGATGGTTTCACCGCCGATGAAGGGGGGCTGTATCTCGACCCGCACCTTCATCCCGCATCGCTGCCACGCCACCATCGGCGTATTCGGTGCTGTCAGTGTCGCCACAGCCTGCCTGCTGCCGGGATCACCCGCAGCGGAACTGGCCGTCATACCCGGCAGCAGATCGAAGCAGATGGCCGTCGAACATCCGATCGGCGCACTGGATGTCATCATGGAAGTCAGCGAGCAGGCAGACGGCAATGTCTCCATCGACCGTGCCGCCTTCCTGCGCACCGCCCGCAAGCTGTTCGAAGGCCGCGTGTTCGATCATTCGGAGGACTGACGCCAGCGCCGGGAAGCCGACCGGACAGCGGCAATCACCAATACGGGAAGGAAGGCGGCCCCCAGAAAGACCGGCAGGCCCGCAAGCCCGGTCCAGGCAATCATGCCGCCGCTGATCGCCGGACCGATCAGGTTGCCGAGAGACCAGGCCATTGCGAAGGCCGCATTCCCGGCAATGAGCATCTTGCCCGTAAACCTGTCCCCCAGTTCCTTCATTGCCAGCGTATAAATTCCAAACGCGAAGCCACCCCACAGGAACAGATGCACCAGCAGCGGATACCAGTCTGACGCCAGAACCGGCAACAGAACCGGGGCCAGTACGGCAAGCCCGACGCAGATGAAGAACATTGTCCGGCCCGGCAGCCAGTCCGCCAGAATGCCGATGGGTATCTGCAACAGGGCGGAACCGAGAATCAGCGTCGCCAGCAGAATGGCGACAGCACTTTCTGTATGAGAGAAATCGAGCAGATAGATCGGCAGCAATGACAGCAAACCTGCCTCAAACAGCCCGAAGCCGAGAAAGGCAATCAGCAGGGAAGGGGCATAGCGCAAGAACCCCAGGACAGAGACACCCGGCGCGGCTTGCGCTTCTTCATCTCCGGCCGGTTCGGTCGCGAACAGAATCCCGGCCAGCGAGACGATCCCGCAAGCCACACCCGACAGGAAAGGTGGCCAGCCCTCTGTCCCGGTGAGAGTCAGAATCGCCGGGCCAATCGCAAAGCCCAGCGCAAAGACCGTCGCATAGGCTCCGAGAACACGCCCCCGGATCCTCTGCGGTGCCAGCCGGTTGATCCAGATGTCACAGATGATGAAGATTCCACTGGACGCCAGACCATGCAGGAAGCGGATCACGAACCAGGATTCCAGACCGGGAAATACCGGATACAACACAAAAATCCCGGTTGTCAGGGTAATGCAGACAATCGCCGTACTGCGCAATCCGAAGCGGGACAGAACCGACGGCATCGCCCAGCCGGCAATCAGCAGGCCAAGGCCCAGCATCGCCGCATTCAGCCCGATCATGGTCGGGCTTACGCCCTGACTGTTCAGGTTGAAGGCCAGCAGGGGGTGACTGAGCCCCATCATCACCGACAGCACGCTGATACCGGTGGTTACCGCCGCAATGCTGCGCCAGTCCGTCTGTTCCGGCCCGGAGGCCAATTGGTCATGCCCGTTCATGGCCCGGACTTATCCCGAATACCCGATCAGGGAAAGCCCGGATCCAGAACGGAAAAACGGCTACTTCAGGGTAGCGACATAAGCCAGAAGGTCGCTCAGTTCCTGAAGGCTCAGCGGGACAGCCGCCGCGTTTGGCGGCAATTTGCTCGGGCGCGGATTATCGGGGATGCGGACAAAGACCGGATGAGGACGGCGCGCAAAGAAGGTCTCAAACCGGTTATCGGCATCCGGCAGCGTAAGCAGGGTCGCAAAAGAAGGGGTACTGCCGATTCCCCCGAGCCGGTTGAAGCTGCCGATCACGTGACAGCGGGCGCAATGGGTCTGCGCCAGACGCTCCCCATTCAGCGGGTCATCTGCGGCCCGGGCCGCCAACCCGGTGGCAGCCATCAGCATCGCGAACAAAACGGTCACGGCAGGTTTCATACGGCAATAATAGCCGAAAACCACCCGGATTGTGAATTGCCGTGCAGAATAACGGTCAGACCATTGCCAAGGCGCGGTACCGTGGTTAACTCACATGATCTGAATTGCATCCCCGATACCGGAGAGACCATGCCCGACGACCAGCGCCAGACCAGCATTCGTGACCTCCATGCCCGCTCCCGCAGCAGCCTGTCGGCTGAAGCCTTTGGCGAGGCGGTAGCGCGGGCGGCAGCCGCCCCGGTTGCCTGGCCTGCCGATGGCTGGATTGATCTGATCGCACCTGCCGCCGACGCACCCATCCGTGAGGCCCTGCTGGCCCTGCGTCGTGAACTGGAACCTTCTGCCGGCAAACCGGGCAGCGACCGGGTTGCCCGGCTGCGGACCCGGCTGGGTGAACTGAAACTGGACGGCTTCATCATTCCCCGCTCGGACGAACATCTCGGTGAATTCGTTCCCGCAGATTCCGAACGGCTGGCCTGGCTGACCGGGTTCACCGGCTCTGCCGGTCTGGCGATCGTCATGGGCGACCGGGCGGCCCTGTTCATCGACGGGCGCTATACCCTTCAGGTCAGGGATCAGGCCGACGAATCCGTCTTCACATTCCGTCATCTGATCCGGGAGCCGGCAACCGACTGGCTGAAAGAACAGGTAAAGGCCGGCATGCGGATCGGATTCGACGCCCGGCTGCATGGCATCCGCGCCGCCGCCGGATTGCGCAAGGCCGTCGAAGAAGCCGGCGGGGAACTGGTTGCTGTTGATGAGAACCCGGTAGATGCGGTCTGGACGGACCGGCCCTTGCGACCGTTATCACCTGTCCTGCCGCACCCGGATTTCTTTGCCGGTGAACCCGCCGACCGCAAGCGGCAGCGTATCGGTCAGGCCGTCGCTGCACAGGGCGCTGTCGCCACGGTCCTGTCACAGCCGGAATCCATCGCCTGGCTGCTCAATATCCGCGGACAGGACACGGAAAGCACGCCGCTGCCCCTGTCCCATGCCATTCTGCGGGCAGACGGCTCTGTCGACCTGTTCATCGATTCCCTGAAACTGACCCCGGCCACCCGCGACCATCTCGGCCCGTCCGTCACTCTGCATCAGCCGGATCAGCTGGGGGCCGCCCTTGAAGCACTGGGGGCAAACGGCACCAGAATCAGCATCGACCCGACCGGCGCAAATGAATGGATTCGCCTGCGCCTGCTGGCCGGTGGCGCCGAGATCATCAATGAAGATGATCCCTGCATTCTGCCCCGTGCCCTGAAAAACGATGCTGAGCGGGCGGGGACCATCGCCGCCCATAACCGGGACGGGGCGGCGCTGTCGCGGTTTCTGCACTGGCTCGACGAAAATGCACCGGGGGTCAGTGAGCTGGAATGCGTGAACCGGCTCGCTGCCTTCCGCGAGGGCGGGGAGCATTATCGTGGCCCCAGCTTCAACACCATCGCCGGATCAGGCCCGAACGGTGCCATCGTGCATTACCGGGTTACGGAGGCGACTGACAGGCAACTGGGGGCCGGGGAACTGTTTCTGGTTGATTCCGGCGGTCAGTATCTGGACGGAACAACCGATGTCACCCGCACCATCGCCATCGGTGCGCCCAGTGATGAAATGAAGCGCGCCTTCACACTGGTACTGAAAGGCCATATCTCGCTGGCCACCGCCCGTTTTCCGGCAGGGACCAAGGGCGGACAGCTCGACAGTCTGGCTCGGGAACATCTCTGGCGTCATGGCCTGAATTATGACCATGGCACCGGCCACGGCGTCGGATCTTACCTCGGTGTTCATGAGGGGCCGCAACGGATTGGCGGGATGAGTGACGTGCCGCTGGAGCCGGGGATGATCATTTCCAACGAACCCGGCTATTACAAAACCGGCGGCTTTGGCATCCGCATCGAAAACCTTGTTCTGGTGGAAGACATCGACAATACGGGCGAGGGCGAATGGCTGGGCTTCCAGACACTGACACTGGCCCCGATTGACCGGCGGCTGATTGATATCGACCTGATGGATGCCGCAGAGATCAGATGGCTGGATGCCTATCATGCCGATGTGGCAAGGATTGTCGGGCCACAGCTTGACGGGGCGGCAGCCAGATGGCTGGCACAGGCCACCGCACCGCTGAAAGGCTGATCAGCCTGCCGCGAAGGTCTCCATCCTGCGGGCCAGCGCGATGTCCTTTTCGGTCACACCGCCCGCATCATGGGTGGACAGGGTCACCTCGACCGTTTTGTAGACATTGAACCATTCCGGATGATGGTCCGCCTTTTCTGCAGCCATCGCGACCCGCGTCATGAACCCGAAGGCGGCGTTGAAATCATCGAACGTGAAAACCTTCGTAATGGCATCACGACCTTCAACCTCGCGCCAGTCGGGCAGGGCCGCCAGGGCTTCTGCCCGCGCCGCGTCTTTCAGAATGGTCATGCCGGTTTCTCCCTTAAACTTCATCCCCTCTGATGTTGGGGTGGCTGGCCGGGAATCAACAACCTGCACCAGATCATCTATCCATCTTCATTCGGCACGACAAACACATCAATTCTCTAATTTCAGCAATCCATGAACAGCGTTATACTTCCTGCCAGACAGGGAGAGACCAGATGGAAATTGAACGAATAGATCATTTTGTCATTACCGCGCGGGATGTTGCGAAAACCGCAGCATTCTATGAGCGGGTACTGGGCATGAAGATCGTTACCTTCGGCGCCGGACGCACCGCGCTGACCTTCGGCCAACAGAAAATCAATCTGCATCAGGCCGGTGCAGAGCTGGAACCGAAAGCCGCCCGTCCGACACCCGGCGGAACTGATTTTTGCCTGATTACCACCACCGCAATTCCCGAAGTCGTCAGGCATCTGGAAGCCTGCGGTGTCGATATCGAAATTGCCCCCAGCACCCGCACAGGCGCGACCGGGCCGATCACCTCGGTTTATTTCCGGGATCCGGACAGCAATCTGGTGGAGGTCTCAACCTATGACTGATGCTGCCCTGCCGCTCGCCGGGGTCCGGGTTCTGGAACTTGGCCATTATATTGCCGCCCCCTTCTGCACCCGGGTTCTTGCCGATATGGGGGCCGATGTCATCAAGGTAGAGCCGCCGGGCAAGGGCGATCCGGTCCGAAGCTGGGGGCTGCAGATCGACGGGCGGGCACCCTGGTGGTCAGTCCACGGCCGCAACAAGAAGTCCATTACCGTCAATCTGAAGCATCCGAAGGCTGTCGGTCTGGTGCTTGATCTGGTCCGGACCTGCGAAATCGTTGTCGAAAACTTCCGCCCCGGTCAGCTGGAAGGCTTCGGACTTGGCCCCGAGGTGCTGGCCAGCGCCCGGCCCGGCATCGTGCTGGTCCGGATTTCCGGTTATGGCCAGACCGGGCCAGACCGCAACCGCGCCTCCTTCGGTGTTATCGGCGAGGCCCGCGGCGGCCTGCGTCATCTCTGCGACCATCCGCCGGGGGTCTCGGACCTGCCGCCGGTCCGCACCGGTATCAGCCTGGGCGACAGTGTTGCCGGGCTGTATGGCGGGCTGGGGGCACTGGCTGCCCTGCTGCGCCAGCGCAGCGAAGGCGGTGACGAGGCCCGGATTGTCGATGTCGCTCTGAATGAATCGGTCTTCACCCTGCTGGAAGGTTCCCTGCCGGAATATGGCCTGACCGGTACAATCCGGCAGCCAACCGGATCGACCCTGCCGACCAACGCCCCCTCCAACGCCTATCGCACGTCCGACGGCAGCTGGATTCTGATTGCCGCCAATTCGGACCCGCTGTTCCGCCGATTGTCGAAACTGATCGGCAGGCCGGACCTGCCCGAAAACCCGGACTATATCGACAATCCGGCGCGGGTCGCCCACCGGGAGACGCTGGATAGCCTGATCAGCGACTGGGCGGCCAGCCTGAAGGCGACAACCGCCCTCGACCTGCTGGAAGCCGCCGACATTCCGTCTTCCCGGGTCGCGACCATTGCCGATTGTGCCGCAGACGAGCAGTTCCTTGCCCGCGACATGGTGCATGATGTTGAGGATCCGAATTTCGGCAATACCCGCCATCCCGGCGCGGTGCCGGTCTTTGGCGGGATCGACCGCAAATCGGCCGTCCGCTGGCCGGGTGCCGCCGTCGGTGAACATACAGAAGATGTGCTGCAAGCCCTCGGACTGGATGATGAGACAGTCCGCACCCTCAGAGAGGAAAAAGTGATATGAGCGATATAACCCTGATTGATGTTGCCCCGCGCGACGGATTCCAGGCGGTGCGGGATTTCATTCCGACCGAAACCAAGATCGAGGCCCTGCGAAAACTGGAGCGGGCCGGTCTCAGCCGGATCGAAATCGGGGCCTGTGTCAGCCCGAAGGCAATCCCGCAGATGGCCGATATCGATGCCCTGCTGGCAGAAGCACAGGGCAAGCCCTACCGCGCTGCGGTACTGGCCCCGAACGCAAAAGGGGTCGCGCTGGCGCTGGAAAAAGGGGCAGAAGACATCGTTTACGTCCTATCTGTCTCGGAAGCCCATAACCAGAGCAATGTGCGACGCTCCGTCGCCGACTCCTTTGCCGAGCTTGAGCGCGCTCTGGCAGAGGCCGGAGACCGGACGTTCAGTTTCCGCTTCAACCTGGCCACCTGTTTCGACTGCCCGTTCGACGGCACGGTTGCCATTCAGGCCGTACGGGATTGCGTGGAAACCGCCCTTCGCCTGCGGCCAGAGACAGAATTCGGCATCTGTGACACCACCGGACGGGCCGGGCCCGGTCATGTCCGTGACCTGTTTCAGGGCCTGATCGCGGACTATGCCAGCGAGAAAACAAGCTTCGGCTTTCATGGCCATGATACCTTTGGCTTAGGGGTCGCCAACGCCATCGCCGCCTTTGAAGCCGGTGTGCGTATCTTTGATGCAGCGGCAGGCGGGCTTGGGGGCTGTCCTTTTGCACCGGGGGCCACCGGTAATACCGCCAGCGAAGATCTGGTCTTTGCCTTCGAACATATGGGCATCAGCACCGGTGTTGATCTGGATGCCCTGCTGGAAGCCGCCGATTTCTGTGCCGCCGTCGAGCCGGGGCAGGCCGGAGGTCATGTCCGCCTGCTGCCAAGAGCCCGCGTCACCTCGGTCCAGCACGCCGCAGCCGCACAATAGCCGCTCCATGCGGATCGACTTCGCCAGCCTGCAACTGTTTGTGACGGCCTGTCGTCGCGGATCCATCACCGCGGCGGCAGCAGCCCATCACATCGCGGCATCTGCCGTCAGCCGCAGACTGGCGGAGATGGAAGCCGCCAGCGGCGTCACCCTGCTGGAGCGGTCAAAACGCGGGGTAGCCCCAACCGCCGCCGGTCAGGCGCTGCTGGCCCGTGCCGAGGATATGCTGCGTCTTGCCGACCGGATCGATGGCGATCTGGCAGATTTCTCAACCGGCGTGCGCGGTACGGTGCGGCTGGCGGCCAATACATCTGCCGTCACCCAGTATCTGCCGGATGACCTCGCCGGTTTTGGTCAGGCCCATCCGGATGTCCGGATTGAACTGCGGGAACTGGTCTCCGGGGATATCGTGGCCGCCGTTTCAGACGGTCTCAGCGATCTGGGCATAGCCGCCTCGCATGTCCCCATGCCGGGCCTGCAATCGCGACCCTACCGGCAGGACGAACTGGTTGCGGTCGTCCCTTCTGCCCATCCGCTTGCCGGGAGGGCGGCGGTCCGGATGGCGGATATGGCCGATCTCGACTTCATTGCCCTGCAGGGGGAAAGCTCGCTGCGCAATCTGTTGCAGGCCGAGGCGGCACGACTGGGCGGCAGCCTCGCAATCCGGGTTGAAATGCTGAGTTTTGATGCGATCCGTCGCATGGTCGCCGCCGGTCTCGGCATCACGGTCCTGCCGCGTGGCGCTGTCGATCCCTATCTCGACCGTCTGGCCGTCACCGCCCTTGCCATCAAGGAGGTCTGGGCAACCCGGCAACTGATGCTCATCGCCCGCGATTTCACCGGCCTGTCCCCGGCCGCCCGCGCCCTGTCGCAGGCACTGGCCGGATAAGCACAGGCATCACCCGGTCACACACTGCCACTCTCAGCCCCCCCTCATCCTGAACTCGTTTCAGGATCTGTTGCAGGTGCATGAGGGCGTTGAGGGAGGTCCTGAAACGAGTTCAGGATGAGGAGGGCTTTAAAATCGTGCTGGTTTACAGTTTGCGGAGAAATGCCAGCAGGTCGGCCTTCTCGCTGGCAGTCAGGTGAAGCGGACGCAGGATGCGTTCACCGTCGACATGGAGGCGGCTTTCATCCAGTTCCGAATAATGATCGATGACATCTTCAAGCCGCGCCAGACTGCCGTCATGCATGTAGGGGGCCGTCCGGGCAATGGCGCGCAGGGAGGGCACCCGGAACTCCCCGAAATTACGGTGCAGCAGGCGGACCTGACGGGTCTGGTGCTGTGCCTGCGGTGACCGGTCGTCGGAATGGCTGCCGGTGCGGCTGAACGGGTTCTCCTGCAAGGCTCGGATACCGCCATAGCGGCCCCGGTCAACACCGCCGGGGATAAAGAACGGCACCCCGACATCGGCAAATTCCCCGTTCGAGAAGGCCGGACCGTAATGGCAGAGCGAACAGCGCCCCTTACCCACAAACAGTTTCAGACCACGTTGCGCCGGTTCCGGATAACGGGCCATCACCGCTGTATCACCGCGGGCCAGCGCGTCCCGGAAATCATCGAAACCGGTGCGCTCTGTCATCTGTGTTTCCTGCCAGGCGGCCAGCGCCTTGCCGATATCCGCCAGCAGCCGGTCGGCAGCCACCTGGTCCGGCAAAACACCGAAACTGCGGCGATAACCATCCCGCAGATCAGGATTTCCCCGCACGGTTGCGGCAACGCCTTCCACCGTGTTGTTCATCTCGGCTGCGTTCAGAATGGGCCGGATACTGGCCGCCCAGAGGCTGTCACTCGCCCCGTCCCATCCGAACCAGCGACGACCGGCCAGATTCAGGGTAGCTGGCGTGTTCCGGGTAATCTCCGCCCGTCCGGTGGGCGTGGGCAAACCGTCGCTGAAGGCAAGGTCCGGGCGATGGCAGTCACTACAGGCCATCGACCCGTCAGTGGACAAACGGGGATCACGGAACAGGGCTTCACCAAACCGGATGGCCCTGTCATCGCCGGAAACCCGGTTGGTTGACTCCGCCTGAAAGACCGGGGGCCAGGGACCATGTGACAGAATGGTCGCGGTCTCGCCCGGCGTGAATTCAGCGGCGAAACTGCCGGAAACACCCGTCAGCAAGACAACCAGCAGCCCGGCCAGTCTGTGCGTCATTGCACCTGCCGGTCGGATGAAAACACAGCTTCCACGCCCTCCGCCCGCTGGACAAAACGGAACCGCCAGAGGCCGGGCATATGCAGGATAAAGCCTTCCGCGACAAACAGTCCGGGTTCTGTCTCCCGCACATCAATCTGATAGTTCATGCCGTGGCCATGTGCAGGCATGATGGCATCAACGGTCAGGCGGACATCGTCCGGCACCGGATCAATACAGATTTCCATCTCAAACGGCTCGCCCACGGTGATTTCCCCGACAGGCCGGTAGACCAGACGGGCGGACCCGGCTTTCAGTCGTGTCGCCCCTTCACCACCGGGACAGCCGGCCAGCGCCGTGTTGGCGGAGATCAGCAGCAATATGGCCGCAGAAATCGTCAGTTTGTACCAAGTGCCCATGTCGCCAGTTCTCTCGCATTCTTCCAGGCAATCTGTTCCGCCACATCAGGGGGCAGATCGGACAGCCATTCCCGGCTCCAGTTCGCATGGTCGATGACGTAGTACCAGCGTTCCGGCGTGAAGGTATCGGAGCCAAGCATGAAACGGTCCGGAAAATCGAGGAACAACTGCCGCCAGCTGTCGGACACCTTGCCCTTGAAGGCATGGTCTGTCCGGTAGGCCAGATCGCCATAAAGCCGGGGATGACGTTCCATCATGGCACGGATGTCTGCCGGGGAATCAAACCCGGAATGCGCCCAGAGCACCGTCGCTTCCGGCCATTGGGCAAAATGCCGGGCAACAGCATCGGCATCAGAGTGAGAGTGCAGGAAGATGTTGTGCTGCTTTGCCAGATCCACCACCTGCCGCATCACCGGGCTGTCTGCATCCGACCCATAGATATGAAACTCGCCGATCCCGGCATATTTGTATTTCGCCAGCCGGGCCTTCAGATGGTCGATCACCGTCGGGTCACGAAACCAGGTGCCCAGTTCACCCCGCCGGCGATAAGGCCGCAGGACAGGCACCACGATATCCGGCGCCGCCTCATAAATCATCCGGGTACCCTCATCACTGGAGGACGACACCATGGCCATTCGCAGGCCTGCCTTGCGCAGAATTTCCGCCGCCTGTGCCGGTGGCAGCATATCCCAGGCGTCATGGCTGTAATGCATATGGGCGTCTGCAACCGGCATCGGGTCTGCCGCCACGGCGGGTCCGCTGAAACAAAAACAAAGTGACAGCAACGTTATCAGTCGTCCTGCGGGTGATCGCATCGGCTTGTGCTCCGCAATAAGGTTACAGCTTTCAATGGCAAGGACAGTGCCCCGTTTCAAGCCGGCAGTTTAACCGGACTTTTCCAGTCCCGGACAATCAACTTTCTGTCGGTCATCCCGCAATGCGAAATCCAGGGGCAGGGGAAGCGCCGGCAGGCAGTTGCCGAGGGTATCGGTGACTGAACGCCCGAACAGATTGCGGGCAGCAAATGCCGGGTCTGCCACCGCTTCCTGAAGCGAGGCAACCACTGCGCAGCAGACATCCTGTCCGGCAAACCGTTCCTGCCAGTCTGCGGCTGTACGGGCTGCAACCAGGGTCGCGACAGCCGCTTTTGTCGCCGCCGGATCAGAAGCATCATCGCGCAGGCTGTCCGGCACTCCCGTCAGATCGCAAAACAGGTCCCAGAACCGTTGCTCCAGTGGTGCCGCCGCCAGAAAGCGGTCATCTGCCGTGCGATAGATATTGTACCGGGGTGATCCGCCGGTCAGCAGCCCGTCACCTCCCGCCGGCCAGTCCCCGGCGAAGCCTCTTGCCAGTTCCAGAAAGGCGAAGGGAAACAGGTTCTCAGCCATCGAAATATCCAGATGCATGCCCTGTCCTGTACGATCGCGCTGCCGCAATGCCAGCAGGATATTCATCACAGCGGGCCATGATCCGCCGGCAATATCCGCATTCAGGGTCGCCGGGACGACGGGCGCACCGTCAGTACCGCAGGCCAGCGACAGCAGACCGCTCGCCGCCATATAGGTCAGGTCATGCCCGGCCTCTGCGGCGCGGGGTCCGGTTTGTCCGAAACCCGTGATCGAACAGATGATCAGCCGCGGATTGATCTGTTGCAGAACATCTGCTCCAAGCCCCAGACGTGCCAGAACACCGGGCCGGAACTGTTCGACCAGAATGTCGGCATCACCCAGCAGAGTCAGAACACGCGCCCGGCCCGCTGACGATTTGAGGTCGGCAGAGATCGATTCCTTACCCCGGTTCAGCAGGGCAAAGGCCGCGCTGCTGTCTCCGGACAAGGGCGGAAACATACGTATTTCGTCTCCGTCCGGCGGGCGTTCCACCTTGATGACCCGCGCCCCCGCCTCGGCCAGATACAGCGTCGCGAGCGGGCCCGGCAACAGGGTCGAGAGATCGACGATGGTCACATCTTCGAGCGGAAGCGGATTCACGGATGGCACTCCATGCCTGAAACAGAAGGCCCGAGCAGACCTTCAGTCTGCCGCGCCGTCAATCAGGCGAATTGTATGGTCGGGCAGGTCAATCCGGAAACAGGATCCCTTTTGCACTTCGCTATCGACAACAATATGCCCGCCGAGCTTGTCGACCACCTGTCTGACCAGCGCCAGGCCAATGCCGGTACCGGACGGGCCGCTGACATCACCATGCAACCGGACAAAGGGTTCGAAAATGCTGTCAATCCGGTCCGCCGGAATGCCGATCCCGTTATCCCAGACCTCCAGGCCAATCCGGTGATCCGGCAGGCGCATAAACCGGAGACCCACCTTGTCCCCGTTACCGATATATTTCACCGCATTCGTGAGAAGATTGACCAGAACCCGCAGCAGACCACGCCGTCGTGTGGTCAGATAGAGACGTTCCGCCACATCAACTTCAATTTCAACACTGTTTTCCCGGGCAGCAACGGTAACGATGGACACGGCCTCCGACGCCAGCTCCCGGAGATTGACCAGTTGCTCCGGTTCGTCCGCCACATCAAGCCGCTGCATATCCAGCACATCACCAATCAGCGCATAGAGCAGCGTGGAAGAGGCATGGATGTCGTCGACATATTCCTTCTGCTGATCTGTCAGATCACCGGCATATCCGCTGCGGATCATATCCGTGAAGCCGATGATGGCGTTCAGCGGGGTTCTCAGCTCATGGCTCATCGTCGCCATGAACTGGGACTTCATGCTGCTGGTTTCTTCAGCCTGCTGACGCGCAGTCTCCACTTCAGCGAAGGCATTCCGCAGGGCCCTCGTGCGCTCTTCAACAATTCTTTCCAGGCTTTCCGTCAGATGCTTCAGATCCTCGTTCGCCGTTGCCAGTTCTTTCGTGCTCGGCGAGGCAAGTACCCGGGGCAGCAATGGCCAGAGGACGGCAGCCACCGTTAGTGAAATCAGCGCCGTTGCCAGTTTGGCCATACCCGCAGCCGCATAAACCGGCACCCAGAGCGTGATAATGCTGAAAATATGAGTCACGCCGCAGAACACAATGAAAGCACTGAACAGATGCAGGCAATTGTACGAATTAAGGTCCGGGCGACGCCGGGCGATGATCTGCAGAACCAGCGGGATGCTGAAATAGGAAATCGCAATGACGACATCCGAGGCCACAAACAGGTCGATCAGTGCCGGGTCCCAGATCAGACAATATCCGTGGGCTGCAAACCCTTCTGAATTTGCGAGCCATCCAAAGAAATCAGACATGCTGCCCTCCGCTGTCTTCATTTGGCCAAGGCCAAATCATGACACGACAGCAACAGGCTACCTAATAAGTATAAACCCTCATAGACGGATTAGTTGTATAAGAAGCTCAAAATATACCAGATATTCCTTGCCAGACCGGGCAGCTACAACCCCAGACGCCTTTCCGTATCGGCATTCTTCACTGCGCGCTGCAACTTCTCAAAGGCACGTACTTCGATCTGCCGGATGCGTTCCCGGGAAACGCCATAGACGTGACTGAGGTCTTCCAGCGTTTTCGGATCTTCTTCCAGGCGACGGGAAACGATGATATGCCGTTCCCGCTCGTTCAGCGCCGTCAGGGCATTCTGTAGCAAGCCATGCCGATAGTGGGATTCATCGTCTGCTATCAGAAGCTGTTCCTGATTGTCGGACTCATCCTCCAGCCAGTCCATCCATTCGCCTTCGCCATCCATGCTCAGTGGCGCATTCAGACTCTGGTCGGGACCGGACAGGCGGCGGTTCATTGAAATCACATCGCCTGTGGATACGGCCAGCTTGTGCGCAATCTCATCCACGGCCTCGGTCGGCATATCACCATCCGACAGTTCCTTCATCTTGCCCTTGAGCTTCCGCAGGTTGAAAAACAGTTTCTTTTGCGAGGCGGTGGTGCCCATCTTCACCAGCGACCATGAATGCAGGATATATTCCTGTATTGCGGCCCTGACCCACCACATCGCATAGGTGGAGAGGCGAAACCCCTTGTCCGGGTCAAACCGCTTCACCGACTGCATCATGCCAACATTGCCTTCCGAAATAAGCTCGGCGACCGGCAGTCCGTAACCGCGATAGCCCATGGCAATCTTGACCACCAGCCGCAGATGACTGTTGATCAGCAGGTTCATTGCCTCCTCATCGGCGTCTTCCTGCCAGCGACGGGCAAGCTCCATCTCCTGCTTATGTTCCAGCATCGGATATTTCCGGATTTCACGCATGTAGCGCGACAGATTAGCGTCCGGTGTGGTGGTTACGTTGCTGATTGCCTGTGCCATGATCCCCTCCGGCCAAATGACGGTCCTCGGTGACAGCACCGTGACCGGTTATGTTCCGTACTTGCATCATCTACGGCAAAGGGACGGATGCGGATCATCAGGAGAGCAAAAAAAGCCTGCCTGCCGGCAGGCAAAAGCGCGGCCATCCCGATTTCAGACCGGGGCAGCCAGAGTCAGTAACAGGGAGGTTTATCCCGCCTAAGCGGCGGAAAACGGCCTCAGTGGCCGTGCGCAGCCGCCTCAGCGCCTTCTTTCAGGCGGTAAGTCCGTGAGCAGTACGGGCAGACAATCTCCGCCTCACCCACACCGACCGTCAGATAGACGCGGGGATGGCCGAGTGCGCCGCCACCACCATCACAGGAGGTTTTGCGGGTCTCTATTTCGATGACTTCGAACGGGTCCATGGCGACAATCCGGGGGTTCAGGGTGTTAAGATCAATCTCAGGGCGGTCGTTGACCACCCCAAGGCTGAATGATACCCATGCGCGCGCTCTGATCAACAGCCTGAACGGCCATGAACGAACTTCCCCGCTATGCCGTCGAAATCGAGAACCTCTCAAAGACCTACCGCCCGAAAAGTGGCGGCGAGGTACGGGCGCTCGACAACGTCTCCCTGAACATCCCCCGCGGCTCGTTTTTTGCCCTGCTGGGACCGAACGGCGCAGGCAAATCAACGCTGATCAATATTCTCGCCGGACTGGTTCTGAAAACCGGCGGCTCCGCCCGTATCTGGGACCGCGATATCGATGAACGCCCGCGTCAGGCCCGTGCCGCCATTGGCATCGTCCCCCAGGAACTGAATATCGACCCCTTCTTCACACCGCGGGCGCTGCTGGACATTCAGGCCGGTCTTTACGGTGTCCCGAAACGTGAACGCCGGACCGACGAGATTCTCCGCGCCATCGGCCTGGCCGACAAATCCGAAGCCTATGCGCGCTCCCTTTCCGGCGGCATGCGCCGTCGTCTGCTGGTCGGCAAGGCGATGGTGCATACACCGCCGGTTCTTGTGCTCGATGAACCGACCGCCGGGGTTGATATCGAACTGCGCCGGCAGTTGTGGGATTATGTGCGGGAACTGAACCGGCAGGGCACCACGGTTCTGCTGACAACCCACTATCTCGAAGAAGCCGAGGAACTCTGCGATACCATCGCCATCATCAATCATGGCAAGCTCATCGCCTGCGAACCGACCCAACAACTGCTGAAACGCATGGATTCCAAGGAATTGCAGATTCAGACCGGTGAAAACCTGTCCTCGGTTCCCGACGCCCTGCAGGTTTATGACCCGGAACTGCAGGACGACAACCGGCTGGTCTTTCGCTATTCACCGTCAAAGGTCAATGTGGCAGCCATCCTTGATGCGGTCCGCGAGGCGGGTCTCACCATCAATGACCTGTCGACAGTCGAAGCCGATCTGGAAGATATTTTCCTCTCGCTTACCAGCCACAGCGGGGACGAGAGCGGGACCGGACAGCAGGGGTAGAAAAGATGAGACGGCTCGCTCTTGGCGCTGCGCTGGCTCTCCTTGCTCTGACCGGCGCCTGTGCGCCGATTGAAATTCCGGCGGGTGCCGGACAGCAGCAACCGGCCCTGACCGACGACAGCCTGATCAGCTTCGACGGGGCCATCCTGCCATTGCGACGCTGGTTGCCCGAAGATGACCGGCCGGAGGCCCTCATTCTGGCCCTGCATGGCTTCAACGATTACAGCAACGCCTTCAGCACCGCAGCGCCCTGGTTCACACAGCAGAACCTGGCGGTCTTTGCCTTTGACCAGCGCGGGTTTGGTGATGCCCCGGATCGTGGTTACTGGCACAGCGAGACCGCCCTGACCGGCGATGTGGCAACGGCACTGGATCTGCTGGGCCAGCGTTATCCGGACATACCGATTTATCTGATGGGCGTCAGCATGGGCGGGGCGGTTGCGCTCACCAGTCTGGCAGACCCGCGGGTCAGCCGTGCGGTCAGCGGGACCATTCTGCTGGCCCCGGCCATCTGGGGAGCCTCGACACAGCCCTGGTGGCAGCGGAGCGGTCTCTGGCTGTTCGCCCATACGGTGCCCTGGATGCGGCCAACCGGTCAGGGGCTGGGTATTCAGGCCTCCGACAATATTGACATGCTGCGCAGTCTCGGGCGCGACCCGAAGGTCATCAAGAAAACCCGGATCGATGCCGTCTACGGGCTGGTCCGGCTGATGGACTCAGCCCTGCTGGCCAGTCGGGATCTCAAAACCCCGGCCCTGATTCTTTATGGTGCGAAGGATGAGGTGATCCCGGCAAAACCAACCCGCCAGATGCTCCGCAGCCTGCCTGCGGAGGCCGAAGCCCGGCGCCGGATCGCGGTTTATCCGGACGGCTGGCACATGTTGCTGCGCGATCTTCAGGGCGAGGTTGTCTGGCGCGATATTGCGAACTGGATCAGACAACCGGAGGACGCTCTGCCCTCCGGTGCTGAAGCCCATACCCGGGCGTTTCTGGCGAAAGACTGAACCTCAGGTCAGCCGACAGGTACCGTCTGGGCCATCGCCGGGCGCTTTGAGAATTCGGCGAACCATGCCGCCAGTTTCGGGCGACCCTCGCGCCAGTTCTTTTCGTCATGCCGCAGGTCGAGATAACCCAGCGCCGCACCGATCGCGAAATGGCCGATATGAACATCGCCGTCGAGCTGGGAAATATCTTTTTCCAGCGCTTCCGTGGCGGAGCGGATGCCGTTCCAGTTACGCTCACCCCAGGTCGGTGACCGCTCGCCGTTGATACGGCCTTCATGGACGATCAGGAAAGAACAATCGGCCATACCATTGCCCAGCGCCATCAGGGTCAGGGCCTTGAAACGGGCGCGTGGTTCAGCCGGATAAAGCTTGTGGCCGGAATGCTGGCTGTCGAAATATTCCGTGATCACCGAGGAATCGAACAGCAGGTCACCATCGTCGGTTTCCAGCGACGGCAGCTTGCCAAGCGGACTGAGCGGGTTGATGCCCTGCAGCGGCTGGCTGGCGTCCGGTGAGACCTTCTCGATACGGTCGACGATGCCGGTTTCAATAGCAACAGCCATACATTTGCGGGCATACGGAGAGGCAGGCGAAAAGACGAGCTTCATAGGACAGGATCTCCCGATCAGACGGTTATGGGTTGGGGCGTCAGCGGATAGCTGGCTTCGATTGAGTAGTGCGAGCCATCCCGCGTCAGCACGCTGGAAAACAGGCTAAAATCTTCGACCCCGAATGGCTCCGTTGCAAACAGGTTTTTCCGTCGGCAGAACCCGGCCAGCCGGTCAAAGTGAATATCCCGCAGCCGGGCAATGGTCACATGAGGATGAAACTTGCGCTTTTCCGGGCGTATCCCGAACCGCTGCAAAGCCGAGGTGACCCGTTCCTGCAACCGGATCAGATCCGGATTCTTCTCCACATCGACATACAGCAGGCGACCCTCACCGCCGCGCGCCTTCTGGCCAAACCAGTCAACGCCGGATAGCCGCAGATCAAAAGCAGGAGATCGCACTGCTTCCATCGCCAGATCGACATCCGCAGCCGTATGGCGGTCAACCTCACCCAGAAAACAGAGGGTCAGATGCATGTTGTGCGCCGGCACCCATCGGGCACCGGGCAAATCAGTCTGAAGGAATTCAAGCTGACGGCGGATTTCGTCCGGCAGTGTCAGTCCGACAAACAGGCGCAACATGCGTCATCTCCCCGGCGGCCGGTCAGAGGTAGGCGTTCGGCCGCTCCGCATTAATGGCTTCAATTCCGTCCAGCACGTCCTGTGACAGATCCGTCCCCACCGCTTCGATATTTGCCTTCAGTTGCGGCATCTTTGTGGCACCGATGATAACGCTGGTCATGAATCTGCGCGATCCGCAAAACGCCAGCGCCATTTCTGCGGTCTTCAGACCATGCTGCTTTGCCAGCGCATCATACTTTTCCGTCGCCTCGAAGGAGGTTTTCGACATGTAACGCGGAAAGTAATCCGGCCACAGCGACAGGCGTGCGCCATCCGGGCGTGCATCACCCATATATTTGCCGGTCAGCATTCCCGACGCCAGGCAGCCATAGGCCAGCAACCCGACATTCTCGCGGATCGCGATCTCGGCTGTCCCGACCTCGAACGTACGATTGATCAGATTGTAGGGGTTCTGAATGCTGGCAATCCGCGGCAGGCCACCGGTTTCTGACTGGCGCAGATAATCCAGCAATCCCCAGGGCGTTTCGTTTGAAACCCCGACATGGCGGATCTTTCCAGCGTCGACCATTTCACCCAGTACGGCCAGCGTCTCGGCAATCGGGGTTACATTTTCTGCATCGTCATGAGTGTAGTTCAGCGCGCCGAAATAATTCGTGCTGCGGGCCGGCCAGTGAATCTGGTACAGATCAATATAATCCGTCTTCAGACGTTTCAGGCTCTGGTCAACAGCCACCCGGATATCGGCAGCATCAAGTGTGGGACGCGTCCCGCCAGGACGCGCTGTCGGAAAACGGTCACCCGGACCCAGCGCCTTGGTCGCCAGAATAACCTTGTCCCGGTTGCCCCTTGCGGCCACCCAGTCGCCGACGATTTCCTCTGTCCGGCCATAGGTTTCCGGCTTCACCGGCACGGAATACATCTCGGCCGTATCGATGAAATTCACACCCTGATCGAGGGCGTAATCGAGCTGTTCGAATGCTTCATCCGGCGTGTTCTGTTCGCCATAGGTCATGGTGCCCATGCAAACGAGGCTGACATCAAGCCCGGTGCGGCCAAGGGGTCTGTATTTCATGAGATTCTCTTTAACTTGCGGATATGACGCTGATCTTACATCAGCAGGGTGAGAACGCCTGTATAGCTGTAGAGGCGATTATTGGAAATCTCGCCATTACCGAAAAATCCGGTAAGGGGAATGTCACCGAATTGTTCACGGATGGCTTTCGCCTCAAAATGCGGGTCGGCGAACAGCCCCGGTCCGCGGGCAATGCAGGAATAATAGAGCGCGCCACGCGGCTGGCGGCTCTCAAGCCGGCGGGCGATATCCGCCAGCATGCGCTGCATATCCTCTTCTGCCCCTTCCGGATCCCGGCGCACAAACATCATTCGGTCGCCATCCTCAACCTGGTCACCGATGGCGACCAGACTCCGCTCGGGGTCAAGCGCGACCAGAGTGCGGACCACATAATCGCCGGTATCAGAGCCGGAAATCGGCAGGGCGACATGAATAAGCCCGCCAATCTGGTGCAGATCCCGCGACAGCAACTCGCCCATATCCTCTTTCATCACTTCCAGTGCCGGACGGTCGTCCAGGGTCATCAGGATATGTTCCACTGATTCCGTAATGGTATGGAGCGGCCCGATCGGGGTACAGCCCTGGGACAGGCCGCTGACCGCTTCAATTTCAGGCGACAGCATAAGCCCGGAAAGCCCGCCGGAAATCATTCTTCCTGCGATCTGGCGACTGCGGCCCCGCGACGCGGTCAGCCCACCAATCAGGAAACCGCCGGTTGTGGCCGCAGTGCAGGTCATGGCCTGCAGCAGGTTCTCGCTGCCCGGATCACCATGCGCGACAACCAGAGGCGGGGCGAACGACTCTTCCCAGCCTCCGGCTTCCAGCGCAGCCCGCTCACCGGACGGGCTGAACAGCTGATAGTCAGACGCGGCGAAATCGCAGGTCATCACAGACAAGGCGGGAATGTCGAAATGTGACTCTCCGCCACCGCAGACGCCGTAGCCTGTGGTCCCGGTCCAGTCCATGATTCCGGTTTCCTGTTTCAGCATGTCGAGAACAGGGTCCAGCGTTTCAGCAAGGACATCGGTGGCATAGATGAAGCCCATCTGATGCCCGTCAGTTTTCCCGGCCAGCTGTTCTGCAATACCTGCCGCCGCGGTCTGCCAGTCGGTGCCTGCGGCGATTGCTGCTGCGAAGGCCAAAGGTCAGCGGCTCCCGCCGTCGGCCTGGTCCAGCAGCTTCAGGACATAAGGCAAAATTCTTTTCGTCACGACGGCAATACCCTCCGGGTTAGGATGAATACCATCCTGCTGATTCAGTTCCGGCATGGCCGCCACTCCTTCGAGAAAGAAGGGGTAAAGCAGCACGCCTTTTTCCTCCGCCAGATCAGGATAAATTTTATTAAAAGCCTCGCCATATTCACGGCCAAGATTAGGCGGCGCCAGCATCCCTGCAAGTAAAACTGGTATGTTTGCCGTTCGCAATTCCGTGAGAATCTGCCGGAGGTTGGCCCGGGTTGCCGCCGGGTCGAGTCCCCGCAGCGCATCATTGGCCCCCAGTTCGACAATCGCGGCATCCGGCCTGTCCGCCAGCAACCAGCCCAGCCGGCCAGCCCCGCCGGCGGTGGTATCACCGGAAACACCACCATTGATAACCGTCACATCCCGACCCGCCTGCTGCAGTGCCGCTGACAGCTGGTCCGTGAAAGCCTGACCCTGTTTCACGCCATAGCCCGCCGTCAGGCTGTCACCAAGCACGAGCAGTTTCAGCGGTCCTGTTCCGGCAGCCTGAGACGCTCCGGACAGTAAAAGGACCGTTACAAAAACAAAAACAACGTTGAAAAACTGTCGAAATCCGCCATATGCGGTTGCAATGCCAACCGGTCGATCCCTGAGTGAAAGCCCCGACATGAATGATACTCCGCAAAACAGCGACCCGGCCATCCGGCTCGACAACTTACATCTTACGTTGGGTGCAGAGTCCCGGGAGGTCAACATCCTGCGCGGTATCGATCTTCAGGTCGCCCGGGGAGAAGCCGTCGGAATCGTCGGCCCGTCAGGCTCTGGCAAGACATCCATGCTGATGGTCATCGCCGGTCTGGAGCGCTCAACCTCCGGTCAGGTTGCCGTCGCCGGCACCTCTCTTACCGGACTGTCGGAAGATCGCCTGGCCCTGTTCCGGCGCAAGCATGTCGGCATTGTCTTTCAGGCGTTCCACCTGATCCCGACCATGACTGCACTGGAAAATGTGGCAATACCGCTGGAGCTGGCCGGACGTGATGATGCCTTCGAACGGGCAGAACGCGAACTTGAGGCGGTCGGCCTGTCGCACCGTCTCGGCCACTATCCGGGCCAGCTTTCCGGCGGCGAACAGCAACGCACCGCACTGGCGCGCGCCTTTGCCATTGAACCGGATATCCTGCTGGCAGATGAGCCAACGGGGAATCTGGATGGCGAAACCGGCCAGCAGATCGTGGATCTGATGTTCCGGCTGCGTAACGAACGGGGGGCCACGCTGATGCTGATTACCCACGACCCCAAGCTTGCCGCGAAGTGCGATCGCACCCTGACGCTGGCTGATGGCCGGATTGTCAGCGAAAAACTGAAGGCTGTTGCCTGATGTCGTCAATGCCGGTGTCACTTCGGATCGCCCTGCGCGAACTGCGGGCAGGGATCCGCGGATTCAGAATCTTTATCGCCTGTCTGGCGCTTGGCGTGGCCGCCATCGCCGCCGTCGGGGCGCTGTCGGCCAGTGTTGTCGAAAGCCTGCAACGCGACGGCCAGGCCATTCTGGGAGGTGACGCAGAATTCCGGCTGCTGCATCGCGAGGCAGCCGCGCCTCAGGTTGCCGCCATGCAGGAGGCGGGGCAGGTCTCCTTCTCACGCCAGATGCGTGGCATGGTCCGGCTTGAAGATATTCCGGACCGGGGAACACTGGTCGAGGTCAAGGCAGTGGATGATGCCTATCCCCTGTATGGCGCGATTACCCTGAATGAAAATATTTCCCTTACCGACGCGCTGGCCCGGCAAGACGGGGTGTATGGCGCACTGGTTGATCCGAACCTGCTGACCCGGCTGACCGCAAAGGTCGGTGACAGGGTAAATCTCGGCGATGCCCGTTTTGAAATCCGCGGCACAATAGCCCGCGAACCGGACCGGGTGACCAGTGTCTTCACCCTCGGGCCCCGCCTGATGGTCTCCGGCGAGGCGCTGGAATCAACCGGCCTGATCCAGCCCGGCAGCCTGATCCGCAACTATTATCGTGTCCGGCTGAATGACGGCGTTGACCGGGAACAATGGCTCGACGGCATGCGTGATACTTTCACGGATGCCGGCTGGCGTATCCGTACCACCGAGGACGCCGCCCCCCGTGTGACCCGCTTTGTCGACCGGCTCGGCCTGTTCCTGACCCTGGTTGGCCTGACCATCCTGCTGGTTGGGGGCATCGGTGTCTCGAACGCGGTCCGGTCGCATCTGGAAAGCCGTATCGGCTCGATCGCTGTCCTGAAATGTGTCGGGGCGACATCCTCAGTAGTCTTCCGGGCCTACCTTATCCAGGTCATGCTGATCGCCCTGCTGGGTACGGCCATCGGGCTGTTGCTGGGGGCCTTCTCGCCGTTGCTGTTTGCCCGTGCGCTTGAAGCCGCCCTGCCTTCTGAAATTCCCTTCGGGTTTCATTTGCTGCCCATGTTGCAGGCGACTGCCTTTGGCCTGCTGACAGCACTGGTTTTCGCTCTCTGGCCGCTGGGCCGGGTTGGCGTCATTCCCGGCGCTGCCCTGTTCCGCAATCTGGTGGCCCCGACAGCCAGCAGACCAAAGGGCGGCGTGCTGATAACGCTCGCCATCGCCGCGACAGCCCTGATTGCACTGGCCATCCTCGGGGCCAGCCGGCCCGGTTTTGCCATTGCCTTTGTGGTCGGGTCCATCGCCGCCATGCTTGTCTTCCGCTATTGCGCCTTCGGGGTCATGAAACTGGCGGCCCGCATCAAACCCGGCCGGGATGCCGGCCTGCGGCTGGCGCTGGCAAACATGCACCGGCCCGGCGCTGCAACGCCGGCAGTTGTCCTGTCGCTTGGCCTTGGCCTCGCGGTTCTTGTCGCCGTCGGCCAGATCGAGGGCAATCTGCGTCAGCAGGTTGATCAGGAACTGCCGAAAGAAGCACCGGCCTTTTTCTTCATCGATATCCAGCGCGACCAGATCGACGGTTTTGAAGCCGCCGTCAGCAAGGTCGACGGCGCCGGAGATATTGAGCGCACGGCAACCCTGCGCGGCATGATTGTCGGCGTCAACGGCCGGCCGGCGTCAGAAATTGCCGCCGACCCCGATCAGGCATGGGTGCTCCAGGGTGACCGTTCGATCACCTATGCCGCCCGCCCCGCACCGGACGCCAATATTGTCGAAGGTGAATGGTGGGATCCTGAGTATCGCGGAGAACCTCTGGTCTCGTTCGAAGCCGATGCCGCACGCGGGATCGGACTGAAAGTCGGCGACCAGATCACCGTCAATATCCTTGGCCGGACAATCTCGGCGAAAGTGGCCAATCTGCGGGATGTCGACTGGGGAACCCTGCGCCTGAACTTTGTCATGGTGTTTTCGCCCGGCGTACTCGACGGCGCGCCCTATACCTATATCGCAACCGCCAAGGCCAGTCCGGCTGCGGAAGACGGCATCGAACGTGCCGTGATTACGGAATATCCGAATATCTCTGCCATCCGCATCCGCGATGCCCTTGATCTGGTAAAGGTCATGCTGGGCAATATCGCGCTGGCCGTCCGCTCGACAGCAGGACTGACCCTGCTGGCCGGGGCTCTGGTGCTGGCCGGTGCCGTTGCCGCCGGGCACAGACGGCGGATTTATGATGCGGTCGTGCTCAAGGTGCTGGGGGCAACCCGGGGCGATATTCTCCGTGCTTTCCTGATCGAATACGGTCTGCTGGGACTGGCTGCCGGGCTGATCGCCATTGGCGTCGGCAGCCTGACCGGGTGGGCGGTGATGACACAGGTCATGAAAACCGGATTTACTTTCCAGCCCCTGCTGGCACTTCTGACGGCGCTGCTTTGTATTGCTGTAACGCTGGCATTTGGATTTGGCGGAGCCTGGAATGCACTGGGGAAAAAGGCCGCGCCGCTACTCAGAAACGAGTAAAGGCAAATAATAACGCGTTTTTCGATTCTACAGTTATTGAATCCTTCCCTGACCGTGCCATATTAGGGACGCTTAGTAATTCGCAGAACCTAGGGGTGTTCAAATGGCTTTTGGTATTAACGAACGTGCAATGCCGCAGGGGCGCACCGGCTCGATGGAGCTGGATGCCGGCCTGCGGAAGTACATGCTCGGTGTCTATAACTACATGGCGTCAGCCGTCGTACTGACCGGCCTTGTCGCCCTGGCAGTTTCGCAGTCGCCGTACATGCTCAACCTTATTTTCGGCACACCGCTGAAATGGGTCGCTATCCTTGCCCCGCTGGGCATGGTGTTTTTCCTGTCAGCCCGCATCCACAAAATGCAGGCCAGCACAGCGCAGGCGATGTTCTGGGTCTATGCTGCCCTTGTCGGGGTGTCACTGGCTTCAATCTTCGTGGTCTACACGGGTGAGAGCGTGGCGCGGGTGTTCTTCATCTCCGCCGGTGCCTTCGCCGGTCTCAGCCTCTATGGCTACACGACCAAGAAAGACCTGTCGGGCTTCGGCACCTTCCTGATGATGGGCCTGATCGGTCTGGTCATTGCGATGGTTGTGAACATCTTCCTCGCCAGCACGATGATGCAGTGGATCATCTCGGTGGTCGGACTGCTGATCTTTGCAGGGCTGACGGCCTATGACACCCAGCAGATCAAGATGATGTATTATGCGGGTGACAGCAGCGAAGACGCACAGAAGAAGTCAATCATGGGCGCGCTGCGTCTGTATCTCGACTTCCTCAACATCTTCCTGTTCCTGCTGCAGTTCCTCGGTAACCGCGAATAGTCGCTACCGAAAAGCACTGAACTGATGCACCGCCCGGGCCCATGGTCCGGGCGGTTTTCTTTCAGGTACCGTTCAGAAAGTCCGTATTCTCCCGGAACAGGTCTTTCAGGAATTTCATCACCTGTTTGACGCGGGCGATATGTTCCAGATCATGATGCACACTCAGCCACAGATCACGCTTCACCCTGATCGCTGACGGCAGCACCCGTTTCAGACGCGGGTCGCGTTCGGCGACAAAGGTCGGCAGCATGCCAACCCCCATACCGGATGCCGTCGCGTGATATTGCGCGACCAGACTGGTTGAGCGGAACCGCGTTTCCTGATTTCGCAGCACATCGGACAGCCAGCGAACCGCTGAAATCATGATCAGCTCATCAATATAGCCGACGAAATGATGATCTTTCAGGTCATCAATCGTGGCGGGCATTCCGTGCTGTTCGAGATAGTCATGCGAGGCATAGAGAAACAGCGCAAACTCGCCAATCTTCTCGGACACGATGCGATGCCCGTTTGGTTTCGGAAAACTGATGAGAACATCAGCTTCCCGTTTTGAAAGGTTGATCCAGTGCGCTGCGGTGACCAGTTCCACATTCACGGAGGGGGCTCGCTCATACAGCTTCACAAAGGCCGGAGCGAGGAAAAGACTTCCCAGTGCTTCCATGGTGGCGACGCGCACCGTCCCGGCAACCCGCGAAGCCTCGCCGGAGAACTGGACAGCGATATTGCTGATATGCGCCTCGACGCCTTCCGCATCCCGAAACAGAAGGTCACCTGCGTCGGTCAGCAGAAACCCATGCCGGGTGCGTTCAAACAGCTTCGTCTCCAGCGCCCGCTCAAGCTCCCGGACCCGCCGGCCAATTGTCGAATGATTTACAGAAAGCGCGCGGGCCGCACCGCTGAGTGACTTGTACCGGGCCAGCGCCAGAAAGACCGCGATATCACCCCATTCGAACCGCGACAGGTCGGGGCGGGTCGTACTGATACCGGCAGCTGGATCCTCCGCCATCAATCTCTCTCGCAAACATCAGGGATCAGGCTCCCTCTGTCCCCATCATGCGCTGCAGTTCATCAAAGTCCAGACTGCGTGCATTCTGCAGATCATCACTGAAGGATACCGGCCCCATGGCCTCGCGGTTTACATGGAGGTCAAAAACATCATAGCGGTTGTAATAGCCGACCACGTCATGGAACTGCTTCGGCACAACGCAGTCATCAAGGTCGATCACCTCGATTAGCAGGGTGTCCTCAGTCGAGGCAGTCTCCGCAACCGGCAGCCCGTTCGGACCGACGATCATTGATATGCCCTGCGGAGAATCTGTCATCACCCGCAGCATCTCCGGGCCAAGCTCCGACAACCGCTCAAGCGTTGTGCTGTCGACCAGGGAAGCCGCGACAACATTGAACGCCTTGGCTTCAAAGGAATGGGCACCCGCCCGGATCCTGATTGAAGAGGCCAGGTCGTAGCGTTCGTTTTTTGACGGCTCATGGGTTGGCCAGGTCGGCGGGTAGCTGGAAATATGAATCTGTTCACCCTGTGCCATCAGGGAATAGCGCGCCAGCGGGTTGGTGTTCTCGCCGCAGATCAGGGCACCGATTTTACCGACCGGGGTCTCGACAACCCGCAAACCGCTTCCGTCGCCATTTGCCCAGATCAGCTTCTCGTAGAATGTCGGCACAAGCTTGCGGTGATGGTTCAGGATCGACCCGTCTGCGCCGATCAGGATATTCGAATTCCAGAGACAGCCGACACTGTGCGGGGCCGCCTCGCTGATGCCGATGGAAACAATGATCCCCGCATCCCGGGCTGCCGCACAGAGCTGGAGTATTTCCGGACCCGGAACCTGAATGGATTCACGGGCGAAGGAGACAAAAAGATCGTGATTTCTGATTGGCGCAGAAACCGCTGCCCATAACGGAAATCCGGGGACAAAAGATTCCGGAAAGACCAGCAGCTCAACGCCGCTGGCTGCCGCATCATGAATTAAGCCACATGCTTTTTCGACCGTTGCACGTGCATCCAGATAAACCGGAGCGACATGTGCTGCCGCGACTTTGACTCGTTGCGCCATGTGTTCTTCCTTAACAAAACAGAGAGCTCCCCCGGCATGACTGCCGGGGGAACCGGGGGGGGGGGGGAGGCGTCGTCTTACAGGGATTCTTTCCGGAAATCGTAGCGTGGTGGCAGTTTCGCCATCATCTCATCGCGCCCGATCTTCTTCTGCAGCACGAATTTCGAATCCTCGACCTTGCTGATATAGCAATCAATCATGCCGCTATGGTCTTCTGCCCGAAGCAGCTTTGACCCCTGCGGATAGGCATGTGAGTTTTCCATCTCAAGCCCTTCGAGGGCCTCAATCACGCCCGGTGTGTCTTTCGACGTCTGCCATCCGGACATTTCAATCGCCTGTTTCAGGGCAAAGAAGTTCTCATAGCTCTGCCAGGCATGACTTTTTGCCATGACACGGTCAGAACCGGCTTCCTGCGCATGAACCGGGTCGACTTCCAGCAACTCAATAAACGCCTTGTGGAATTCATCATTCTTGTATTCCAGCGGCCGCGGGAAGTTTTCGAGGAAGTAAACCCCTTCTGCTGCGCCATTGATGGCACGCGGGTCAATGGCTTCGATGGTGCCGGCAACAGAATACATCTTCATTTTCTCGTCCAGACGCATGGCCTTGGACTGGGAATAGAAGGCAACCGACAGCGCCCCGAAGAACACCGAGAACAGGACTTCGGTTTCTTCCGGAATTTTTGCCAGGTAAGGCACCAGATCCTTCGTGCCCAGCGGAACCGCGATCGGGTCGTTGACCGTGCCGCCCATTTCCTCGATCAGCTTGCGATGTTCCTGATGATGGCTGTGACCCCAGGCATAATCCGGGAAGATCATCGTCCAGTTCTTACCCAGGTTTTCGACCGCCCAGGGTGCGCCGGCAGCGGCGAGTGCATAGGTGTCGGTGCCCGTCCGGAAACTGTATCGCGACCCCTTCGAGCCTGTCGCTTCCGTCGCTTCCCCGGAGGAGAAATACGGCGTCTTCAGTTCGGTGGCGACGGGGATTGAAGCCAGCATGATGCCGGAATGTACCGAGCCGACAACGAAGGAGGCCTTGCGGCGCTGGATGAGTGCGCGCAGCTTGCGGGCACCGATCGCCGGATTGGATTCCGTATCTTCGGTGGCCAGTTCCAGTTCACGACCGGCAATACCACCACCTTCATTTATGAGTTTGACGGCGGCCTGGGCACATTTGTCATGCCAGTAACCCCAGGACGAAAACCCGCCGGTCTGTTCGCAGTGATGACCGATCACGATGGGGCCGCTTTCCTTGGCAAACAGATCCCGTGTGATGCTGAGGGAAGCGGTCGAGGCCAGTGCAGAACCGGCGAGGGCGGTCTGCATGAACGACCGGCGTGACGTGCCGGCTGAGACGATCGTCTTATCGGACTTTTTAGAGGACTTCATGATTACTCTCCTTTGTGAGGCTCCCATTGAACCGGCGTCTGTTGCGCCTATACGGTGACACCCAGATAGCGATGCAGAGTGTCCTTGTCGTGCTTCAGGTCTTCTGCTGCGGCCTCGTGGACGATCTGACCTTTTTCCATCAGATAGACACGGGTACAGAGCCGCAGGGCCGTCTTGATGTTCTGTTCGACCAGCAGAATCGAAACCCCGGTTTCCCTGACGGCTTCGATTTCCCGGCGGATCTCCTTTACCAGAATCGGCATGATGCCTTCGGTCGGCTCGTCCAGGATGATCAGCTTTGGCTGCATCACCAGACAGCGGGCAATGGCCAGCATCTGCTGTTCGCCGCCGGACAGCGTGCCGCCCGGCTGCCGGAGGCGCTCCTTGAGCCGGGGAAAGCGGTCAAAGACATAATCAACGACGGCAGAGGGCGGTCGCTTCGAGACACCGATAAACAGGTTTTCCTCGACACTCAGGATCGGGAAGATCCCGCGGCCCTGCGGAACATAGCCGAGCCCGGTCGAGGGAATGCGATGCGGTGCCATGCGTGAGACCACCTGACCGTCAAAGGTGACCGTCCCGCCGGTCGACGGGACCAGCCCCATGATCGTCTTCAGTGTTGTCGTCTTGCCGACGCCATTGCGGCCAAGCAGGGCAACCGCTTCTCCCGGCTGAACATTCATGTCGACGCCGCGCAGCACATGCACCTTGCCGTAATGCGCATTAAGACCCTTGAGTTCAATCATCGTCGTCATCCCCCAGATAGGCGGTCCGCACATCCGGATTTACGGCGATCTCCTCCGGCGTTCCCTGAGCCAGCACCTTGCCGTTAGCCATCACGGTGATCTGGTCGGCGATCCTGAAGACCACTTCAATGTCATGCTCGATGATGATGATGTCGGTATGTTTCGAGATTTCCTGAATTTTCTCGACGGTTTGCTCGGTCTCGGCCGGTCCCATGCCGCAGATCGGCTCATCCAGCAGCAGGAGTTTCGGCTCCGTCGCCAGTGCCAGCCCGATTTCAAGCAGCGCGACATCACCATAGGACAGGTTCGCCGCAAGCTGGTCGGCCAGCGCGGTCAGGTTAAGCTGTTCGCAGATGGAATCGGCCTTTTCACGGGCGCGGGTGCATTTTCTCCAGTCCCGGAATATCGAAAACACGCCGTCGCGGGACTGTGCCGCGATCCAGAGATTTTCACGCACGGTCATATTGCCGAAAACACTTTTGATCTGAAGTGTTCTGGCCAGACCGCGACGGCTGATCTGATGCACCGGACGGTCGGTGATATCATCACCGAGAAACTTTATCCGCCCGCCCGAGACCGGCAGGGTACCGGTAATGACGTTGAAGAACGTGGTCTTGCCCGCACCGTTCGGCCCGATGATGGCATGCAGCTTCCCCGTCTCAAGCGACAGGTTCACACCATCCAGCGCGCTGAGTCCGCCAAACCGTTTGCTGACATCCGTGATTTCAAGGAGAGGGGTGCCGGTCATTGGCCGTCTCCCTTGTCAGACCGTGACTCTCTGGCAAGCCGCGTCACCAGCGCCGTGTAAATGCCGCCCAGTCCGCGAGGGGCGAAAATCACCACGACAATCACCGCAACACCGACAAGCAGCAGATAATGATCCCAGACATGGGACAGCTCTTCGCGCAGGACGATCAGCAGCCCGGTGCCGACAATCGGCCCGAACAGGGTTCCGACCCCGCCAATAATCGCCCAGACCACGGCCTCTCCCGAGACATGGTAGAACATGTAACTCGCAGAGGCATAGCGGCCGAAGAAGGCAAACAGCGCGCCGCCAACACCGGCGACAAACCCCGCCAGAACAAACGCGCTGAGGCGGATCAGATAGACGTTGAGGCCAATCAGGGCTGCCCGGGTATCATTCTCACGCACCGTGATGAAGGCACGGCCGAGGGGGCTTTTGATGATTCTGTCCATCAGCAGATAACAGGCGCCAACCATCAGGACGATAAAGAAGTACTGAACGTCCGGGTTGGTGATCGACAGTTCAAAATCGCCGATTGAAATGATTTCAGGTACCGAGAACGGCAATCCGTCATCGCCGCCGGTCACCGGCTTCCATGACAGGGCGACGAAGTAGAAGATCAGCGAGAAGACAACGGTGATGATGGCAAAGTAATGCCAGGTCAGTCGGACAGCCAGCGCACCGGCAACCACCGCCATGGCCGTTGACAGGCCGACACCCAGCCCGAAGGCCGGCCAGAAGCCGAGCCCGAACTTGGCCACACCGACCGCGACACCATACATGCCGATGCCAAAAAACAGCGCCTGGCCGAAGGAAAGCAGGCCGACATAACCGAACAGCAGGTTCACGCTGGCCGCCAGCAGTGACCAGATCAGGATTTCCGAATAGATATCAACCCAGAATGAGTCGACAAGAAGCGGCAGAACCCAGGGTGCACTGAGGGTGAACAGAACCAGCAACAGCGTACCGGCGCGATTTATTCCCATCCTGCTCATCGTGTCGCACCTGCAAAGATTCCGTGCGGACGGAACATCAGCACCGCACTCATCAGACAGAGAGACCCGATCCGGGCCACCGTCGGATCTGCGAAGCTGGTGATGATGCCCTCGACGAAGGCCAGCAGCACAGCCGCCGCAACCGTACCTTCAAGATTGCCCAGCCCGCCAATGATCACCGCCATGAAGCAGAATGGCAGAATGTCGATGCCCGCCTGAAAATCGACGGTCGTAATGGGGGCAGCAACCACACCACCAAAGGCTGCCATGGCGAAACCGATGGCAAAGGTCACCATATAAATGCGACGGGCCGGGATCCCCATCGCGGTTGCCGTTTCCGGATCAAACCGAACGGCGCGCATCCAGGTGCCGAACTTGGTCCGGTGCAGAAAAACAAAGAAAAGACAGATTGCCAGAATGGAGATCAGTGCCGCCGCGATCCGATACAGCTCATACTGAATACCGAACAGCAGGACCGTGCCCTCAATCGGCGGCAGCATGCGGCTGGGGGTCGCGCCGAAGGTTGCGCGTACACCTTCCTGCAGAATGATCGACAGACCGAATGTCGCCACGATTGACAGCGCCGCGGCATTCTTGATCGGCTGGATGACGGTATATTCGATCAGCGCACCCAGCCCGAAACCAATAATCGGCACCAGGGCGAAGGCCAGCCAGTAATTTCCGGTGGTGTCGAACACCACCCATGCCAGCACCGTGCCGACCATAAAGAAATCGCCATGTGCAATATTGATGATGTCCAGCAGGCCAAAGATGATCGAAAGGCCAAGGGCAATGAGGGCGATGATCAACCCCCAGACAATCCCGTTGAGCGCCAGTGCGACGACAAGCTCCATATAGATTCAGCCCCTTCTGTCCCTGCAGATGCCCGCTGTTCCCGAAGACCGACAGCGATTTACATCAATCGGAATGATGTGAGTTATAAACTTGCGCGACAATTCATAAAAACTGCACATAACTGTGCATTTTTGCACAGGTCATCGAACCGATTTCACAGTGCCCTGCCTTCTCCGGTCAGAATATGATGGTCTTCAGCCGGGGTCGCTTGCCGGCAGCAGCGTCACAAGCACCTGTCTCAGGTCATTGCGGGTGAAGGGCTTCTGCAAAACCGCCCTGGCCCCGATAATCTCGGCCCATTCAGCATAACTGACCGCCCGCGAGACATCCCCGCCACCGCCGGTGATTGCCACAACCGGCAGTCCCGGTCGGATCGCCTTCAGCTCCCGGATGACCTCAAGACCTTCCCGTTCCGGCATGACGATATCCGTGATGACCAGATCAACTTCCATATCATCCAGAAGCTTCAGCCCAACGGCACCATTCTCGGCTTCCGTGACATCATGTGCGTCATGCTGCAGATATCGCCGCACGGTTGCCCGCGCCAGCGGTTCATCATCGATCAGCAATATTCTCGCCATTCACGCCCCCGGTCCGTCGCCTGTCGCCAGACGGTTATCCTCGGTAATCCGCAGCAGGACATTCACCCTTGTCCCGATACCTTCCTCGCTGGTGATTTCGACCGATCCCCCGTGGTCGCGGGCAAAAATCATCACGGTATGCAGACCAAGACCCGTCCCGACATCAGCGGATTTGGTGGTGAAGAAGGGGGTCAGGGCCTTTGCCTGAACCTCTCTGGCCATACCGCCGGCCTTGTCCGCAACACTGACATCCAGATAACGGCCGGGTGACAAAAGGTTACCGCTGACCAGCCTCGGTCCCTGCAACCTCCTGACCACCGCCCGCAGAGTGATTGTACCTTCTTTTTCGCCATAGGCATCCCGAGCGTTCGCGATCAGGTTAAGCAATGCCGCTTCCAGTGAGCTGGCGGGCACAATAACTGTGCCGGCAACATCAGCCGGCTCGTCAATCTCAAGCTGCAGGCGGGACGACAGGGCCGCCCGTGCCAGAGCCGCCGCACTGTGCAAGGCATGGGCCAGCGTCTCTTCCTCGCCTTTGTCCGGCGTTCGTGCCTGGGACAGGATCGCATCAACCAGCGATTTTGCCTGACGGGCAGCACTGATGATAACCCCCATGTCTTCGCGAAGGGGTGACGTCTCCGGCAGATCATCCTGTACGCTCTGGCTCAGCCCGAGGATCGGCAGCAGCAGATTATTGAAGTTATGGGCAAACCCGCCGGCCATGGTACCGATGGCACTCAGACGGTCCCGCTCCGCAACAACCTGCTGCGCCTCGATCTGGAACCGCTTCTGTTCTTCCAGAACTTCCATTGTGTCCTGCTGAAACTCGAAAGCCTGCCTGAGATATCTGTTATCCAGAAAAAGGTTGAGCAACAGGGACAGCAGACCGGCAGCAACGACCGGCAGCAAGACCAGCACCCCGTTGCCGAAACTCCATCCGATGATTCCTGAAAAAACCAGAGCCGCGGACAATGCCACACCAGAGCCCGTCAGAATGACCGTTATCAGCAGCCATCGCCGCCGGGAAGCACCGGCAGAAAGTCCGTTATTTACGGGCCTGTTGTGCCCTGCGGTCATGCCTGACCGGAACGCCCCGCCCAGTCCAGATCGTCACCAGAACCAATATAAACCAGATCAAAATTGAAGTCCGGCTCGTTCTGTGGATGTGCGTCATCGGTGAACAGGTTGGTGTCATTTTTCAGCTTCAGCAACTCGCGGACCGCCCGCAGCTTTTCGCGGCTGATTTCGAAATGCTGTTCAAATTCGTGGAGCATCCGCTTTTCCCCTTCCCGTATCATGCCGTCCACCAGTACGGTTTCATAAATATTCATGAAGATTGCCATTTTCTGGGCAAAGCTCAGACGGGGCGCGGCAACGATCAGAAAATCTTTCAGGGGTGTCTGCCGGGCAAAACGGAAGGAGGCTGAAGTGAGTGCCCGTAACTGGTCGTCCGTCATGTTGCCGTTGGTAACCTGTTTGCCAAAAACCGTGAGAAAGGTTGCTCTTTCTTCTACTTTTGTCTCACCGTCCGCACGGATCATATAGGCCAGCGAGGCACCTAACGCAAAAAGCGGTGACATTCGGGATTTGCTCATAAGGCGGCCTGTCGGAAGCGGGTTTGTGCCTAACATGTTACCTCAATAGCCGAATCGTCAACCGCAACTCGCCAAAGACTGGCATGAAGCAGGGTGGTAACGTTGACGAAGGCCCCTGCCGCGTCTATCTGTTGGGCGCATTTCCGGCAAAGTTTACCCGCCCGGAGAACAACAGAGATCCCATATGTTTTCAAATATCGCTCGCAGGCTGTTCGGCAGCGCCAATGACCGCCTTCTCAAAACCCACCAGAAGACCGTTGATGCAATCAACGCACTGGAGCCGGAAATCGAAGCCCTGTCCGATGACGCGCTGCGCGGCAGGACAGACTGGCTGAGAGGCCGGATAGAAGCCGGGGAAACCCTCGACGCATTGCTGGTCGACGCCTTTGCAACGGTTCGGGAAGCTGCCCGCCGGACGCTGGGACAGCGCCATTTCGATGTCCAGCTGCTGGGCGGGATCATCCTCCATTCCGGTATGATATCCGAAATGAAAACCGGGGAAGGCAAGACGCTGGTCGCGACCCTGCCGGTCTATCTGAACGCCCTCGCCGGCAAGGGCGTGCATGTGGTCACGGTCAACGACTATCTCGCCAGCCGTGATGCGCACTGGATGGGGCAGGTTTATCAGTTCCTCGGCCTGACGACCGGTTGTATTACCCACGGCCTGACCGATGACGAGCGCCGCGCCCAGTACGCCGCAGATATCACTTATGCCACCAACAACGAACTCGGCTTTGATTATCTGCGCGACAACATGAAATTCCGGCTGGAAGACATGGTCCAGCGTGATTTCAATTTTGCCATCGTCGATGAAGTTGACTCCATCCTGGTCGATGAGGCCCGTACCCCCCTGATCATCTCCGGCCCGGCAGAAAGCGCGACAGAACTTTATTTCGCACTGGATCAGCTGATCCCCAACATTACGCCGGAAGATTACGAAAAAGACGAAAAAACCCGTTCCGTCAGCTTTACCGACGCCGGCATCGAGAAGATGCAGACCCTGCTGACCGAAGCGGGCCTGATGCAGTCGGAAGACCTTTACGACATCGGCAATGTCAGTCTGGTCCATCACGCCAATCAGGCCTTGCGCGCCCACACCCTGTTCGAGCGCGACAAGGACTACATCGTCAAGGACAACAAGGTTATCATCATCGACGAGTTTACCGGCCGCATGATGGAAGGACGGCGTTATTCCGAAGGTCTGCATCAGGCGCTGGAAGCCAAGGAAGGCGTCGAGGTCCAGCAGGAAAACCAGACCCTCGCCTCGATCACCTTCCAGAACTATTTCCGGCTTTATCCGAAGCTTGGCGGCATGACGGGCACCGCGATGACGGAAGCCTCGGAGTTTGCCGAGATCTACAGTCTGGAAGTCGTCGAGATTCCGACAAATGTCCCGGTCAGCCGGGTCGATTATGATGACGAAGTCTATCGCACGACGGCCGAAAAAGACCGCGCCATCGTCGCTGAAATCGAAGCCTGCCGGGAGCGCAACCAGCCGGTTCTGGTCGGGACTGTCTCGATTGAGAAATCCGAACATCTGGCCAGTCTGCTCAAGGCAAAGAATATCCCGCATAATGTGCTGAACGCCCGTTATCATGAGCAGGAAGCCTATATCGTCGGTCAGGCCGGCAAGCCCGGTGCCGTCACCATCGCCACCAACATGGCCGGTCGCGGGACCGATATTCAGCTGGGCGGTAACGCCGACATGCTGATTGCCGCCGAAATCGGCGACGGAACGGATGAAGCCGTCAACAAGGGCAAGGCCGACCGCATTCGTGAGGAAGTTGCCGCAGCCCGGGAAGTCGTGCGGGCAGCGGGCGGACTGTATGTCATCGCCACCGAGCGCCATGAAAGCCGCCGGATAGACAACCAGCTGCGGGGCCGTTCCGGTCGTCAGGGCGATCCCGGTGCATCAAAATTCTATCTCAGCCTTGAAGATGACCTGATGCGCATCTTCGGGTCCGAGCGCATGGATGGCATGTTGCAGAAACTCGGCCTGAAGGAAGATGAAGCCATCGTCCATCCCTGGATCAACAAGGCCGTCGAAAAAGCCCAGTCGAAGGTTGAAGCCCGCAACTTCGATATTCGGAAAAACCTGCTGAAATATGATGATGTCATGAATGACCAGCGCAAGGTCATCTATGAACAGCGCAAGGACCTGATGAGCGCCGAAGAGCTGCATGAGACCGTGGTCGACATGCGCCATGAGGTGATCGACGACATGATCGCCCGCTGCATCCCGCCAAAGGCCATGGCCAGCGAATGGGATGTCGCTGCCCTGCATGAAGAATGCATGCGACTGCTTGGCCTCGACCTGCCGGTACAGGACTGGGCCGCCGAGGAAGGGATTGCCGACGAAGAGATCAGGGCCCGCGTTCTGGCCGAATCTGACCGTCTGATGGCCACCCGTGCGGCCAATTTCGGCCCGGAAGTCATGCGCATGGTCGAGAAAAGCCTGCTGCTGCAGCTGCTCGACCAGAGCTGGAAAGAGCATCTTCTGGCGCTTGACCATCTGCGTCAGGGAGTCGGCCTGCGTGCCTATGCCCAGAAGGACCCGCTGAACGAATTCAAGCGTGAAGCCTTTGACATGTTCGAGGCCATGCTGGCGCAGCTGCGCGAACGGGTGACCGGGGTGCTGTCTCACGTCCAGTTGCAGACTGCCCCGTCAGAAGAAGACCTGCTGCCTGAACCGCAGCAGGACATGCAGGAACAGCATGATGATATCGCCGGTCTTGGCGGTGGTGCCGGCATGGGTGGTCTCGCTCCGTCACAGCCCCGCGAGGAAGCCCGGATTCGCGAACCGGTCCGTCGGGCCGCAGTGGCCGAGATCGACCCGGATGATCCGTCAACCTGGGGCAAGGTCCAGCGCAACGCCACCTGTCCCTGCGGTTCCGGCAAGAAATACAAACACTGCCACGGCGCCATCTGACAGCCCGGGCAAAAGCCCCTCTTGCTTTTCTCCTCGTCCTGAAACGGGTTCAGGATGAGGAGAAGAGGGAAAGCCGGACCCGTCAGCCGCGCATGGCTTTCAGCTGGCCGGCATAGCCGGACGGGTCGAAACGGGCATCGATAAGGCGGGGTCCCGTCGTTGCGGTCGCGGCATCAAGGGCGGCGTTATATTCCGCGATGGTCTCCGCCTTCCAGGCCTGCAAGCCAAAGCCGCGGGCCACAGCCGCAAAATCCGTACCCGCAAAAGCCACACCACTGCGGTCCATCTGGCGGGAGCGCTGTTTCATGTCGATCAGTGACAGGGCGCTGTCATTGAACACAACAACCAGCAGATTGGCGTTGTACTGCACCGCCGTTGCCAGTTCCCCGGCACACATCATCAGCCCGCCATCACCGGTCAGCGCCACCGCGCCCCGCTGCGGATCCTGCAGGGCGGCCGCGATACCCGCGGGCAGGGCCAGCGCCATGGTCGCCAGCCCGTTGGAAATCAGAATGTCGTTTGGCCGGGCGACCTCCCAGAAAGCAGTGGCCGAGAACATATGCGCTCCCGCATCAACCGTGACACGGGGAATACCGCCGGTCGCAGACCAGACCCGCTCGACAATGCTCTGCGGATTCAGCGGTTCATTGCCGGGAAAGGCAATACGACGGCGCATGGCCGCGCGATCTTCGGCAATCCCCGACTGCTGCCAGTCACTGCCCGCCGACAGTCCCTCTGCGACTTCATCGATCATCTCGCCAATGCGGCCGGTAACACGGGCCTCAGGCGTGGTGTAATGCGGGTCCCATTCCCGCAGCGCCAGATCGACAACCGGCTGTGCATGGGGCCAGGGCTGCAAAATCAGCTCAACCGGGTCGAGGCCGGCCAGGACGATCAGGTCTGCCTTGTCGATGATCGCCTTCTCTGCGACACCGCCGGTAAATATGCCCCCATAGAGCGGATGAGTATCCGGAATGACGCCCTTCGCCTTGTAGGTGACGAAACCCGGACAGCCCAGTTTTTCCAGCAGCTTCAGTGTTGCTGCGGCGGCTGCCGGACTGCGTGCATCCACCCCGGCCACCACCACCGGGCGACGGGCACGGGCCAGCAGTTCGGTCGCCCGGGCAATTGCCCCGCCCTCTGGTGCCTCACCGGGCTCAGCGATCCGTAACGCCGCGCCATCAAGCTGGTCTGATGTGACCCGCTTGCCTGCCGGGGTGGTCAGTTCAACATGCACCGGCCCCAGCGGCGGCGTATAGGCCGCCTGCAACAGAGCCGTAATCTCTGCCCCCGGATGATCACCGGTCAGCAGTGAATGCCCCTTCACCACCGGCGCATACATGGTTTTCTGATCGAAATACTGATGCGTCACATAGGCTGAAATCGCCGGGGAGAAACCGTCCGTCGCCACCACGGTCGGCGCCCGGTCCAGCGATGCATAGGCCACGCCATTGGCACCATTTGCCGTGCCCGGGCCTTTGGTGGTCAGGGCAAATCCCGGTGCTCCCGTCATCTCTGCCGTCGCAGCCGCCATCATGATGCCCCCGGCCTCGGTCCGGGTCAGGATGAAGGGCATCCGGTTCGCCTCGCCCGCTGCAATCAGATCAAGGCTGGAGCCACCGCCCGGCACGCCGAAGCCACGGGGACATCCGGCTTCGGCCAGGGTCTTCATCAGGAGCTGCGCGACAGTCTGTTCAGTCATGGGTCAGGGTTCCGGTTGTCAGTAGGGTTAAGGATCAGGCGCTGAAAAGCTGGCCGCCATTGACCGGGATAATCGCCCCGGTGACATAGTTGGAGGCGGGCGAACAAAGAAAGCGAACCGGCCCGGCGACATCTTCCGCGGTGCCAAGCCGCTGCAGGGGAATCGTCCGCGGATCCGGTTTGCCGATATCCCTGTTCATGTCGGTTTCGATCACGCCGGGTGTCACCGCGTTACAGTAGATGCCGAGAGGACCGCCATTACGCGCCGCGTGACGGCACAGGCCCAGCAGCCCGGCCTTGGCCGCAATATATTCCGGCCCGGCGAGGCTGCCCCCGGCATGGGCCGCGATTGAGGAGACCAGCACGATCTTGCCATATCCGGCAGCCGTCATCCGATCCCAGACCGCCGCCAGACAGTTCTGCACACCGGTCAGATTGACGGCGATCACCCTGTCCCACTGTGCCTGATCAGCAACAACCGGACCAAGCGGCATGATACCGGCAGCGCAGACCAGAATATCCAGCCTGCCCGTCAGCGCTGTCGCCCCGGCAACTGCGGCTTCAACCGACATACGGTCCGAGACATCCATCTGCCGCCCGTCAGCCTGCCCGCCATCCGCAACGATCTGTCCGACAGTATCTGCCACATCCAGAATATCCGCCGCCACGACCAGCGCCCCGGCCCTTGCCAGCGAGACAGCAATTCCCGCACCAATCCCCCTTGCCGCACCCGTTACAAAAGCCGTCTGGCCGGAAAGGTCCATATCTGAGCTGGCAGGGGCGGTCATTGGCAGTGTTCCGGTAGAATCAGTGTCAAAATGTATTGTACAACATACCAGAGACGGAAAACAGAAACAGGTTTGGTTGGTGCATTTCCACCCGTTCACCCCTATCCTGTCGAATGATGCGCTGCGGTATAAATACCCGGCAGCCGCAAGAGGCTCCATATCCGCTGCTTTCCCGCAACTGACGAGAAGCTAAAGCCGCCATGACCATACAGGTCGCCCTGACCCATATCACCCGCTACAGCTATGACCGCCGCGTCGCGCTTGGTCCCCAGACCATCCGGCTGCGCCCGGCACCCCATTGCCGCACACGCATTCTCAGCTATGGCCTGCATATCGAACCGGCAGGTCACTTCCTGAACTGGCAGCAGGATCCGCAGGGCAATTTTCTGGGACGGCTGGTGATCCCGGAAAAGACCGATCTGTTTGAAGTCCGCGTTGATCTGGTTGCGGAGATGGCGGTCCTCAACCCCTTTGATTTCTTTCTGGAGCCGGATGCGGAAACCATCCCCTTTGCCTATGAGCCACGGCTGGAGAAGGAGCTGGAACCGTTCCTTGAAGTCGAGGAGTCCGGTCCGCTGCTGACCGAGTGGATTGCCGGTGTCGACCGCAAGGCAACGCCCACCATCGATTTTCTGGTCGGCCTGAACCAGCGCCTGCAATCCGATATCGGCTATGTCGTGCGCATGGAAGCCGGGGTTCAGACCTGTGAGGAAACCCTCGGCAAGGCTCTCGGCTCCTGTCGAGATTCCGGCTGGCTGCTAGTTCAGATCCTCCGCCATCTGGGCCTCGCCGCCCGTTTTGTCTCCGGCTATCTGATCCAGCTCAAACCCGATCTGAAGGCTCTCGACGGCCCTTCCGGCACCGAAGTCGATTTCACCGACCTGCATGCCTGGACAGAGGTCTATCTGCCCGGCGCAGGCTGGATCGGGCTCGACCCGACCTCCGGTCTGCTGGCGGGGGAAGGCCATATCCCGCTGGCCTGTGCACCAAGTCCGACCAGCGCCGCGCCGATTACCGGCATGGCGGAAGAAGCCAAAGTCGATTTCAGTTTCGACATGCAGATCGAGCGCATCCATGAATCCCCCCGCGTCACCAAGCCCTATACCCGCAAGCAATGGGCCGCGATCGAGGCGCTGGGCCATGAAATTGACGCCGAGCTCAAATCCGGCGATGTGCGGCTGACAATGGGAGGTGAGCCGACCTTTGTTTCCATCGATCATCCGGACCTGCCGGAATGGAACACGGAAGCAGTTGGCGACACCAAGCGTGCGCTGGCCTCCGAGCTGATCCAGCGGCTGCGCGCCCGGTTTGCCCCGGAGGGTCTGCTGCATTTCGGGCAGGGCAAATGGTATCCCGGTGAAAGCCTGCCACGCTGGGCCTTTGCCCTGTACTGGCGCGGCGATGGCCGCCCCCTCTGGACCAACCCGAAGCTGATTGCCGATGAGGTCAATACCGGCAGGGCAACGCTGGAGATGGCAGAACAATTCACCCGCACGCTGGCGGAAACACTGGGCGTCAGCAGCGACCATGTACTGCCCGCCTATGAAGACCCGCTGCCCTATATTTCAAAAGAAGCCCGGCTGCCGGATAATGTCGATCCGCTGGATTCCAAACTCGATGACCCGGAAGAGCGTGCGCGGCTGACCCGTGTCTTCTCCCGCGGCCTCGGAACCGCTGTTGGCTATGCCCTGCCGATTCAGCGGGCACAGGCTGCCGCCGGTGCCGGATGGGTCAGTGAAAAATGGTCGCTCCGGCGCGGCAAGCTGTTCCTGGCACCCGGCGATTCACCGGCGGGATATCGCCTGCCACTCGGCTCACTGCCCTGGGTGCCGAAATCCGACTATCCCTACTTCAATCCGCTGGACCCGTTTGCCCCGCATCCGCCGCTGTCTGACCCGGAAATGACCCGGGAAACCGAGGCCCCGATCAGCCAGATGCGGACCGCAACCGCGCAGGCAACAAGCCCGGAGTCCGAACGTCAGGAACAGGTCGAGCAGGGATCACCGGATGCCGGTGGTGCCGTTCGTACCGCAATTGCCGTGGAGCCGCGGGACGGGCGGATCTGCGTTTTCCTGCCACCGACGCAGTCTGCGGCGGAATATGTCGACCTGATTGCCGCCATCGAACAGACCGCCGGCAAACTGGATCAGCCGATCCATCTTGAAGGCTATACCCCGCCATCGGACGAGCGGCTGAATGTCATCAAGGTGACGCCAGATCCCGGTGTTATCGAGGTCAATATTCACCCTGCCAGCGACTGGACCGGCCTCGTCGAGACCACGGAGGCACTGTACGAGGAAGCCCGCCAGACCCGTCTGGATACGGAAAAGTTTCTTGTCGACGGCCGTCATACCGGCACCGGCGGCGGCAACCATGTGGTTGTCGGCGGCGCAACACCCGGCGACAGCCCGTTCCTGCGGCGGCCCGACCTGCTGCAAAGCCTGATCAATTACTGGCAGAACCACCCGTCGCTGTCATATCTGTTTTCCGGCCTGTTCATCGGCCCGACCAGCCAGTCACCCCGGATTGACGAGGCCCGGCATGACAGTCTGTTCGAGCTGGAAATCGCCTTTCAGCAAATCCCGAAACGGGGAGAGGGCGATTGCCCGCCCTGGATACTGGACCGCATTCTGCGCGACATCCTGATCGATTCCTCGGGCAATACCCACCGGACGGAAATCTGTATCGACAAGCTTTATTCCCCGGACGGCCCGACCGGTCGCCTCGGACTGGTCGAGTTCCGGGCCTTCGAGATGCCGCCTCATGCGGAAATGAGTCTGGCCCAGCAACTGCTGCTGCGGGCCCTGATCGCCCGGTTCTGGAAACAGCCCTACAACAAGCCGCTGGTCCGCTGGGGCACGGCCCTGCATGACCGTTTCATGCTGCCGCATTTTGTCTGGCAGGATTTTACCGGCGTGCTCCAGGATATGCGCGATGCCGGCTATCCCCTGCAGGATGACTGGTTTGCGGCCCACCGCGAGTTCCGCTTCCCGCTCTATGGCGAGATCGAACGCAGCGGCATCACGCTGGAACTGCGTCAGGCACTGGAACCCTGGCATGTGCTCGGGGAAGATGGTGCCATCGGCGGCACCGCCCGCTATGTGGATTCCTCAGTGGAACGCCTGCAGGTCCGGGCAACCGGCCTGACCGGCGGGCGCTACCGGATCCTGTGCAACGGACATGCCGTACCGATGCATCCCGCCGGAATTGAAGGGGAAGGCGTCGGCGGTGTCCGTTTCCGCGCCTGGCAGCCGTCACGGGCCATGCATCCGACCATCGGCGTCCATGCGCCGCTGACCTTCGACATCTATGACAGCTGGTCAGAGCGGGCAATCGGTGGCTGCACCTACCATGTGGCCCATCCCGGTGGCCGGAACTTCGATACCGCGCCGGTCAATTCCTACGAAGCGGAAAGCCGCCGTCTGGCCCGCTTCTTCGACATCGGCCACACGGAAGGCAGCTTCGAGCCACTCGACACCCCCCGCAACCCGGAATTCCCGATGACGCTGGATCTGAGGCGGTTCAAATAGGGCGGGTTACCTAACCGGCCCGTCGTTGGGCAAGGCTGGGCAGCGGTTTCGAGCCGATGAAGGCCGCGACGTCTGCATTGCCGGACTGATCGAGGCCGGCGGTCGGACCGTCCCAGATCTTGGCACCCTGCTGCAACATCACCACCCGGTCGGCGATGCGGCGGACACCCGCCATATCGCTGTCGATGGAGATCACGGTCGCCCCGAGATCGCTGACAATCTGGCGGATCATGTCGTTGATGACATTGCTCATGATCGGGTCGAGACCGGCGGTTGGTTCGTCCAGAAACAGGATTTCCGGATCGTCTGCAATGGCGCGGGCCAGCCCGACACGTTTCTGCATCCCGCCGGACAATTCAGACGGCAGCAGGTCAGCCACATCGGCACCCAGACCAACCATGGCCAGTTTTTTTACGGCAAGTTCATGCGCTGCAACCCGGTCCAGCCGCTTTTCCTGCAGCGGCCGAAAGCAGATGTTCTCCCAGACCGGCAGGCTGTCGAACAGGGCCGAACGCTGAAACAGCATGCCGACACGCCGGATCGCCTGCTCATGTTCCGCGCCGGACATTTCCGCCATGTCATCGCCACCGATGCGAATAACGCCGCTATCCGGCTCAATCAGGCCAAGAATGCATTTCAGCAACAGGGTCTTGCCGGACCCGCTTTCGCCGATCAGCACCACGGATTCACCCCGGCTGACCGTCAGGTCAACATTCTGCAGCGCCGGAACACCATCAAAGGCGCGGCTGAGTCCGGTAATTTCGAGTTGAGGTGTAGCGGGACTGTTCATGACAAATCATAGCCTCTGTGGTCCTTCGAGAGGTCGCGAGGCTGCTCCTCAGGATGGGGCAGGATATTGCGGAGCCTCATCCTGAGGCGGGACAAAGTCGCGTCTCGAAGGATGCCCGCATATGTTCCGGTATTGCCGAATCTGTTCATGGCCGGATCATGACCTCCCGTCGCCGTTGCGACAACATCTGAGATATCAGCCAACAAGTTTAGCTACCCGTTCCCGCAACACAGGCAGAACCTCTGCTTCAAACCACGGGTTTTTCTTCAGCCAGATCCCGCTGCGCCAGCTTGGATGCGGGGTCGCCAGCAGGTCCGGGCCAAGATCACGCCAGTTGCGCAATGTCTCCGTCATGTTCTTCGACCGGCGGTCATGCAGATAATGATTCTGGGCATAACTGCCGACCAGCAGGGTCAGTTCGATCTGCGGTAACTGCGCCCGCAGCCGCTCATGCCATTTCGGCGCGCATTCCGGGCGGGGCGGGGCGTCGCCACCTTTGGGTAGCCTTCCGGGGTAGCAAAAACCCATCGGCATGATGGCAATCCGGGCGGGGTCATAAAACTCCTCCTTGCCGAGATTCATCCAGTCACGCAGGCGATCACCGGACGGGTCGTCCCAGGGCACGCCGCTTGCGTGTACCGCCGTGCCCGGCGCCTGACCGATAATCAGAATCTTTGCTGATTTATCAGCGACAACAACCGGCCGTGGGCCAAGTGGAAGATGGTCCTCGCAAATCCGGCAGGCCCGGATATCACGCAGCAGCGCAGACAGGGTTTCCGGGTCACCCGCTACCATTGTTCCGCCAGTATCTTGTCGACATAGGTTGGCACAAGCTGGGTAGCAGGGCCATACCCGGCTTCGGCAAACAGGGTCGCCGAGTCCGAGGGTTCCAGGCTGAGTTCAACCGTATGAGCACCTCCCGCGGCCTGCACCACCTGCACGAAACCGGCTGCCGGATAGACATGACCGGAGGTGCCGACGGAGATGAACAGCGAACAGGTATCCAGCGCCCGGTAAATCCGGTCCATCAGCAGTGGCTCCTCACCAAACCAGACAACCCGCGGGCGCAGACCGCCCACCTTGCCACATCCGGTGCAGGCGGTATGCGGGAAGAAGTCTGTCCGTATCTCCGCGATGGCCTGACAATGCCGGCAGACCGACTTCAGAAGTTCGCCATGCATATGGATCAGGTTTTTCGACCCGGCCCGTTCATGCAGGTCATCAATATTCTGGGTCACAATCAGAACCTCGTCCGGCCAGTCCGCTTCCAGCCGGGCAAGTGCCAGATGCGCCGCATTTGGTGCCACGGTCTCTGCCAGCAGCCCCCGGCGGCGCATATTATAGAAATCCAGCACCCGCGCCGGATTGGCGTCAAAGGCATCCGGGGTTGCGACATCTTCAATCCGCACCCGTGACCAGATGCCATCCGCATCCCGGAAGGTATCGAGACCGGATTCTTTCGATATCCCGGCCCCGGTCAGCACCACAATGTTGCGCGCCATATATTCAGATCTCCCCGCCCGTGCTCCGGCCTTGCCGCGCTACCCCGGTGCCATGATAATCTGCCGGCCAGAGGGAGAAAGCATTTGATTCAGGTTCTGTTTGTCTGCACCGGAAATATCTGTCGCTCACCGTCGGGAGAAGGCGTGCTGCGTCGCATGATCGATGACGCCGGTCTGAGTGACCGCATCTCCGTCGATTCATGTGGCCTTGAGGGCTGGCATATCGGCAAAGCCCCTGATGAACGATCACAGGCCCATGCCCTGAAACGGGGTTATGAACTCTCGGCCCTGCGTGCCCGCAAACTGTCCCCCGATGATTTCAGCCGGTTTGACTATATTATCGCCATGGATGCCGGCCATCTGCGGGATCTGGAGGGGATGAAACCGGCCACCTCCACAACCGACATCCGGATGATGATGGCTTATGCCGGAAAGCCGGAAAGGGATGTCCCCGACCCCTACTATGACGGCCCTGAAGCCTTTGAACTGGCGCTCGATCTGATCGAGGAAGGTTGCCGGGGTCTGCTGACGCAGTTGCAGGGCAGGCCATAGGTTCCGGATTTCCTGCCCGCCCGGGGCGTTATCCACAGACTTCGGGCTGTCTCTCGCGGAGGCAGGCTTTATACTTCCGCGCATGACAGAACGTGCGCTCGAACATCTCTATCTCGTTGATGGCTCCGGTTATATTTTCCGCGCCTATCATGCCCTGCCACCGATGAACCGCCCGGATGGTACACCCACCAATGCGGTCTATGGCTTCTGCAACATGCTGATGAAGCTGATGGAAGACACGGAGGCGGATCATATCGCGGTGATTTTCGATGCCGCGCGCAAGAATTTCCGCAATGACATCTATCCGGAGTACAAGGCCAACCGCGACGCCCCGCCGGAAGATCTGATTCCGCAGTTTGCCCTGATCCGTCAGGCCGTCGAGGCCTTCAACCTGAAACCCATCGAAATGGAAGGGTTTGAGGCTGACGACCTGATCGCGACCTATGCCAGACAGGCCCGGGAAAAAGGGGCCGAAGTTACCATCGTCTCCTCCGACAAGGATCTCATGCAGCTGGTGCGCGACGGCGTCGCCATGATGGACCCCATGAAGAACCGGAAAATCGGTCTTGATGAGGTCATGGAAAAATTCGGCGTCGCGCCGGACCGGGTGGTGGATGTGCAGTCGCTGGCGGGCGATTCCGTCGATAACGTACCGGGCGTGCCGGGGATCGGCGTAAAAACCGCCGCCCTGCTGATCAACGAATATGGTGACCTGGATACGCTGCTGGCGCGGGCCGGGGAAATCAAACAGAACAAGCGCCGGGAAAACCTGATCGAATTTGCGGAATCCGCCCGCATTTCACGGGAACTGGTCCGACTGCGCGACGATGTGGATGTTGATCGCGATCTTGATGCCTTCATCATCAACCAGCCAAACCCGGAAGTGCTGCTGCCTTTCCTGGAAGCACAGAATTTCCGCACGCTCTATACGAAATATGCAACCGCGCTGGGGGCAGAAGACACACTGACTGCAACGGCAGAAAATGTCGATTACGGCAGCTATGAACTGGTTCAGGACGAAGCTGCCCTGAAACGCTGGATCGCTGAAGCCTGCCGGCTTGGTGTGGTGGCTGTTGATACGGAAACCACCTCGCTCAACGCGCTGAAGGCAAAGCTGGTCGGTGTCTCGCTGTCCACCGAAGCCGGAAAGGCCTGTTATATCCCGCTCGGCCATGTTGGCGGCGGCAGTCAGGGCTCGCTTGATTTCGGCGACAGTGGCGACAGCAGCGGCAAGGATGTCCCGAAACAGATTCCCATGGCCCGCGCCATCGAGTTGCTGAAACCGATGCTGGAAAGCCCGGCTGTCCTGAAAATCGGCCAGAACATCAAATATGACATCGAGATTCTGGCCCGCCACGACATCATGATCAGCCCCTGCGACGACACGATGCTGCTGTCGCATGTGCTGGAGGGTGGTCTGCATGGTCACGGCATGGATGAACTGGCAGAACTGCATCTCGGCTATCACACCATCAAGTACAAGGATGTGGTCGGCAGCGGAAAATCGCAGATCGGGTTTGCGGAAGTCGCCCTCGACAAGGCGCTGGATTACGCTGCAGAAGACGCCGATGTGACCTATCGGCTGTGGCAGATACTGAAACCCCGGCTGCCGCTGGAAAAGCTGACAACCGTTTATGAAACCATCGAACGCCCGCTGATTCATGTGCTGACCGATATGGAACGGGAAGGCATTCTGGTCGATGTCGCGCAGCTGCGCGCCCTCAGCGAGGATTTTGCCGGCCGGATGGCGGAATTTGTGACCCAGATTCACGAGCTGGCCGGAGAGGAATTCAATGTCGGCTCTCCCAAGCAGCTGGGCGAAATCCTGTTCGACAAGATGTCGCTGCCCGGCGGAAAGCGGAACAAGAACGGTGCCTGGGCAACCGGCGCCGAGGTGCTGGACGATCTCGCCGCACAGGGGCACGAACTGCCGCAGCGGATTCTCGACTGGCGTCAGCTGTCAAAACTGAAAAGCACCTACACGGATGCACTGGTCAACGAAATCAACCCGGATACCGGGCGCATTCACACCAATTACGGCATGGCAGGGGCTTCGACCGGTCGTCTGAGCTCCAACGAGCCGAACCTGCAGAATATTCCGGTCCGGACAGAAGAAGGGCGGAAAATCCGCGAAGCCTTCATTCCAAAAGAAGGCTGCACCCTGATCAGCGTGGATTATTCACAGATCGAACTGCGTCTGCTGGCCCATGTCGCCGATATCGATGTGCTGAAACAGGCCTTTGCCGATGGTGAGGATATCCACGCCATTACGGCGTCGGGTGTCTTCGGCATCCCGGTCGAGGGTATGGACCCGATGATCCGCCGCAAGGCCAAGGCGATCAATTTCGGCATCATCTATGGTATTTCGGCCTTCGGTCTGGCCCGCCAGCTTGGCATCGAGCGGGGTGAGGCAAAACAATATATCGACGCCTATTTCGAACGCTATCCGGGCATCCGCGATTACATGGATCAGGCCAAGGCCATGGCGGCAGAAAAGGGCTATGTGCAGACCCTGTTCGGTCGCCGGATTCACACGCCCTCGATCCGTGACAAGAACCCGAACATGCGGGGCTTTGCCGAACGAGCCGCCATCAACGCACCGATTCAGGGCGGCGCCGCCGATATCATCAAGCGGGCCATGATCCGGGTGCATGCGGCCCTGAACGAAAGCAACCTGAAAACCCGCATGCTGCTGCAGGTCCATGATGAACTGATCTTTGAGGCACCGGAAGGTGAGGTCGAAGACGCCATCTCGCTGATCCGGACAAAAATGGAAACCGCCGCCACCCTCAGCGTACCCCTGATCGCGGATGCCGGCACCGGCCCAAACTGGGCCGAAGCCCACTAGGCCGGGCAGGGGAGCAGGGGACGCCTGTCGTCCCGGAGTCCTGTGTAAGCCCTGATTGTCTGAGTTTCTGGCCATCCTTCGAGACGGCGCAGAGCGCCTCCTCAGGATGAGGCTGCAAGCTGAACTTTCCTCATCCTGAGGAGCAGCGCAGCTGCGTCTCGAAGGATGGCCAGAAACGCCGCATTCCCCTGCAGAATTCAGTCCCGGTGGTAGGGATGGCCGGTCAGGATGGTCTGGGCGCGGTAGATCTGCTCGGCCAGCATTGCCCGGGCCAGCATATGCGGCCAGGTCAGCTTGCCGAAGGACAGGATCATGCCGGCACGGCGCAGCACCGTCGGGGAATGTCCGTCCGCGCCGCCAATCAGAAAACAGACAGCCGGAACCGCCTCGTCCCGCCAGGTTGACAGAACCGTTGCCAGAGCCCGGCTGGTGGTTGTCTTGCCATGTTCGTCGAGGGCGACAATCCGGCTGCCGGGCGGGGTTTGTGCCAGCAGCATTTCACCCTCGGCCTCGATCCGTTTGGGATCGGGAAGGTTGCGTTTGACCTCGACCTCACGCAGGTCGACATCCCATGTGACCCGCTGGAGATAGCTGTCAAAAAGCTCCCTCTCCGGTCCGGGCCTGGAACGGCCGACCGCTGCAATGACGATCTTCATCTCACCTCCGCCGCGGTAAACCGCGCCGCTGCTCAGGCGTGAGCAGCCTGTGTGCGGGTTGTTGCCGCGACCGGCGCCCACAGTTTTTCGAGTTCATAGAACTCGCGCACTTCCGGACGGAACAGATGGACGATCACGTCCCCGGCATCGATCAGCACCCAGTCACCCGTGGCTTTGCCCTCGGCGCGAACCATGCCGAGTTTCTCTTCCTTCAGCTTCCGGATGATGTGATCGGCCAGTGCACCGACATGTCGCGAAGACCTGCCACTGGCAACGACCATGTAATCGGCGACGTCGGAACGTCCTTTAAGGTCGATGACGGAAACGTCTTCAGCCTTGTTGTCATCAAGGGAGGTATTGACCAGCCCGAGGATGTCGCCTGCTGAGAGCAGGGCTTTTTTCAGTGTTGCTATGAGGTTGTCCTTTCCTGCCAACACCGTTTCACATGCCGCCCGTCACGAAGGGCCGGCGGCGGCTCTGATTTGCGTTGCCGAGGCTGAATGCAGCCGACCATGGATAAAAACCCAGGCCGGCGGGGGCGCATCGGCCAGTTGTCCCGCAGCTTCTGCAGGCAACCGGTTACCCGCGAATCGTCCAGCCATTCTGCCCGACAAGGCATGTCCAACATATGACGGACGCGCAATCACCGCAACTGGCACGCGTTTCATGATTCTGGTCCAGCCGCTCCAGCGCGGAAACTGGACCATATTATCGGCACCCATCAGCCAGACAAAACGCAGCCGCGGATAAACTGTCTGCAACCGTGCAATGCTGTCGACCGTATAGACGGTGCCGAGTCGTCGCTCCAGATCTGTCACGACGACGCGCGGGTGATCGGCCATCGCACGGGCATTTGCAAGCCGCGTATCAATATCCGCCATGCCTTTTGATGGTTTCAGCGGGTTTTGCGGGGCAACCAGCCACCAGACAGCATCCAGCCTCAGCCGCTTGAGGGCGATCAGGCTGATATGCAGATGGCCTTCATGGGCCGGATTGAAGGAGCCGCCAAGCAAACCGATACGCTGTGACTGACGGGACCCGAAAGCGGGCAGGATCATGATGACGGGATGAATTGTTTCAATCGGATTGCCGCAGCATTACGGCGGAGCGCCACAAGTGCAAGCGGTCTGGGGAATGCCAGCCGGGCACCCGGTCCATGATCATACCGTTCCCCGTTCGATGGGTCGCAGGATGGCCGCCAGCAAAATGGCCGCCAGGGCCGCCGCCAGCATCAGCCAGATCGACGCATTCCAGCCGCCATAGGCCGTCGCCACAGCGGCCGCCATGGGCGGGCCGATGACATGACCGAGATTGGAGCCCTGTACCAGCAGGCCGTTGATGACCCCGAGCTGCGAGGGTTCAGCCACCACACGGGGGGCCATGGCGAACAGCGAGGCGGGGATAAGTCCGCCAATGCCGCCGAACAGGACAACCAGTGCAAACCGCAATTGCGGTGCCAGATCCGCATTGAAGATGCCAACAGCAGAGCCTGCCATGACAAGAGAGGCAAACATGATCAGCCCCCAGCGCGGCATCCCGCCATGCATCAGTCGCCCGGCCACCAGATTGACCGCCGCATTAACCGCAATCGGGACCGCTGTCAGCAGGGCGGCGGCCTGTCCGGTTTGTCCGAAACCGTCTTCCAGCACACTGGGCAGCCAGCCCATCACACTCATCCACTGAATGTTATAAACGCAGAAGATCACCGGCAGCAGCCAGGAGCGGGGTCGCCAGAAGGCACTGATAACCAGTGTCCAGTCCGGTCGAGCCCGTGCCCCGGATGGATCGGCGGGCATCCGCCAGAGCACCAGCAGACCCCAGAGCAGCGTCACCCCGGCCAAGACGCCCCACAGCCCCCGCCAGCCAATCAGACCGGCCAGCGTCGGGGCCGCGACCAGCGCAATCACCATGCCGCCCGGCATGTAACAGCCCCAGAACCCCATCACCCGGCCCTGATCAGCCGGCGCAATGACCCGTTGCAGCAAGGGCGGAGCGGAAACGATGATCGCCAGAAATCCGAGACTTTCCACCAGACGGCTGAACAGCAGGAAACTGCCGCTGTCCGCCGTCATACCCAGCCCGCTACCCAGCGCGATCAGCAGATATCCCGACAGATGAACCCGTTTGGCCCCGAGCACCCCCGCCAGCACCCCGACAAATGCCGCGATTGTCATGCCGACAGCACTGATCAGGGAGATCGCCCAGCCGGCGGTGACTTTATCAAGGCCAAGATCAGCCTGAATTTCGAGAATGACCGGCGGGGCTTTGCCGATCTGCAGCGCGCTGACAATTCCGGCACCAATGCACAGCCAGACCAGACCCCAGTTAGTGACCCGTCCCGCCATCATTCTTTATCCGGCAGTCCGGCGCTGCTGTCGCCGTCGCGGGCGGGAATCAGCCGGGCTGGTAAGACCGGCGGCCCGGCGACGGGCCTTCAGCTCTTCCAGAACTTCAAGCCGGCGCGCATCATCATCACTCGGCCAGGCCTGAATTTCCTCTGCCGTACGGAAACAGCCGGCGCACTGGCCGGATCTCGGGTCCAGAATACACACCCCGATACAGGGAGAGATAACAGTCGCGCGTTTCGCCACATCAGCCTCATCGGATAGAATAAAGTGAAACTGATGCAGCCGGGGGCCTGAAACAAGCCAGAACCGGCATGCCTTCATCCCGGACCGGCTTGCCGGGTGGCCGTCAGGTGATATCGTCGGACATCTGTTCCTTCTTTTCCGACTGACCAATGCCCTTTAGCCCCCGCCATAAACCCAGCCGTCCGACAAATTCCGGGACAGCCTCCGTCGCCGCCCTGCTGGTCGGCGAGGCACGCGCGGCTGCGGCACGCGGCAGTTTTGAAGAGGCGCTCCGGCTGTGCGATCAGGCTCTGGCCGACAGCCCCGACGACCTGCCCGCCCTCACCATAACGGCAGAGCTTTGTCTGATGCGCGGACTGAAGGAGAAAGCGCTGCCCCTGCTGGCCAGGGCAACCCGGCTGCAGCCGGACCATGGCGGGTTGCAGTATATGTATGGTGTTGCCCTGTTCCAGATGGACAGAACACAGACCGCTGTCCGGGCGCTGGAGCGGGCGACCAGCCTGCAACCGGGAAACGGACAGGCCTGGTCGGCACTGGGCGCATCGCATCAGAAGCTGGGACATCTTCAGGCCGCTCTCAACGCCTATGAACAGGCGACTGCACTGGAACCGGGCGATGCCGATATCTGGGTCAATCGTTCGGCGGCCGCGCTTCGCCTGAAAGACTGGTCCGGCGCAGAACAGGCAACCGCCCGCGCCCTCGACATCAACCCCGGACACCGCCGCGCCCTGACCTATCAGGCCATTGCCCTGACCGAACTGGGCCGACGCAGCGACGCCGCAGAGATTCTGGATTTCGACAGCCTGATGCGCCGGGTCGATCTGGCCGGGCAGATGCCGGCAGAGGAGCTGGATAACCTGAACAAGGCGCTGGTTGCCCATATCGAAGCCCGCCCAGACCTGACCTATGAGCCGATCCTGAAAGCCACAAAAGGCGGGTCACAAACCCAGAACCTTCTGGCAGGCCCCGCAGGACCGGTTGCCCGGCTTGAGGCGGAAGTCAGACGCGCCGTTGAAACCTATATCGCAGACGCAGACCCGGCCCGGCATCCCTATCTTGCCTTCGCACCCCGGAAATGGCGGCTGATCATGTGGGGAACGCTGCTCCGCCGTCAGGGCCGTCAGGCACCTCATATCCATCCCGGTGCCTGGCTGAGCGGGGTCTATTACGCCGCCCTGCCGCCGGAAATGACGACCGCAGACTCTGATGCAGGCTGGATCGAGTTCGGCCGGCCGGGGGATGAGTTTCCCTGCGAGCAGGAGCCTGTCACCCGGATGATCGAACCCCGCGAAGGCAGTCTGCTGCTGTTTCCGTCCTACATGTTTCACCGGACGATACCGTTCGACAGCGACCATCCCCGGGTGTCCATCGCCTTTGATATCGAACCGGTGAACCAATGAATCCCCGCGCCGCCCGTGCCTTTCAGGCTGCGCAGGCCGCACAGAATGCCGGGCAGCCGGCAGAAGCTCTGGCGCAATGTCGCAAGGCTCTGAAGACAGCACCGAACCATCCGGACATTCTGGTACTGGGCGGGGCGGCGGCTGCCATGGCCGGGCAGCCCGCCGAAGCGATGAAGTGGCTCAGGAAAGCCGCCACCGCCGCGCCACAGGCACCCCAGCCGCTCTATAACCTTGCCATGCTGCATCAGGGGCAGGGCGATCTGGCAAAGGCGACGGACTGCATTGACCGTGCTCTCCGCCTCGCACCCGATGAGCCGAGGCTGCATTACGTTCAGGGTGTCTTCAGACAGCAGGCCCGACAGTACACTGACGCCTGTCAGAGTTACCGGGAAGCCGTCCGCCTGCAGCCCGCCAATGCGGATGCCTGGTTCAATCTGGGAACCGCCGAGGATGCGCTGGAGAGACCGGCCGCCGCCCGCGCCGCCTACGAGCAAACACTCACCCTGCAACCCGGCAATTTCGGTGCCCGTTTCAATCTGGCCAATACCCTGCTGAAATCCGGCGAGGCCGAAGCGGCAATCACGGAATATGAGGCCGTGCTGGAACATAATCCGGATTTTGCCGATGCCCGCGTCAATCTCGGCAATGCCTTGCAGGAACTGGATCGTTTCGAAGACGCAATAAAACAGTATCAGGCCGCTCTGGCAGGCAATCCGGACAGCCGGGAAGCCCGCTATAACCTGGCCAAAGCCTGTCAGGCTGATGGCCGGACAACTGAATGCCTGACTGCCTGCAATGAAATGCTGAAACGCCGGTCAGATGATGCCGGGGCCCTGGCCTTCCGGGCCGTCGCCCTGAACGATGCGGGGAGGGAGAGCGAGGCGGCAGAACTGGTCGACATGGATCGCTTCATTCTGCCTGTGGATATCGATTTGCCGGAAGGTTACAGCGATATCGACGCCTTCAACGCCGCGCTGGAAGCACATATCCTGTCGCATCCGACCCTGCAGGAAGATCCGGCCAACCATGCGACCCGCAATGGCCAGCATACCGGCGAGTTGCTGAGTGACCCGAAAGGCCCCTTCGCCGCGTTTGAGCAGGCCGTCAACACCGCCGTTCGTCATTATATTGACCGGCAGGGCAGGGACGGCGCACATCCCTTCCTGTCTGATCCGCCGACGGACTGGCGGCTGACGGTCTGGGCCGTGGTCATGCGGGCCATGGGGCATCAGATTCCGCATATCCACCCCGTCGCCTGGCTGAGCGGGGTCTATTACGCGAAGCTTCCGTCAATTGTCGCCGCCGGGTCAGACGCAAAAGAGGGCTGGCTGGAATTTGGTGAGCCACAGCCTGACCTTCGGCCGCAGCGGCCCAGCCCGTTGCGGACGGTCCAGCCTAAAACAGGCCGACTGTTTCTGTTTCCCTCCTATTTCTACCATCGCACCGTCCCGTTCACGTCCGACGAGACCCGGATTTCCATCGCCTTCGACATTCTCCGATCGGACTGACCCATGATCGCCCGCTTCTACGACCATATTTTCAGCGGTGTCTCCGCCCCTGTCCGGGGCATCATCCTGATGACCATGGCAACAGCTGTCGTCTCGGTCATGCATGTCATGATCCGGGAACTCAGCCGCGAGGTTCACGCCTTCGAGATCGCCTTCTTCCGTAATCTCGTCACCCTGGCCTTCATGGCACCGATGATCCTGAGCTCGGGCCCCGCCACCTGGCGCACGAGTCACCCCTGGCTGCATACATTGCGCGGCATCATCGGCGCCTTTGCCATCCTGACATGGTTCAATTCGCTGTCGATGGTTCCCGTAGCGACGGCAACCGCGCTGAGCTTTGCCGCTCCGGTATTCATCACCATCGCCGCCGCCCTTATCCTGAAGGAATCTGTCGGCCCGAGACGCTGGGCGGCGGTTTTTTTCGGTTTTGTCGGGGCCATGATCATCCTGCGGCCGGGACTGCTGGAGATTGATGTCGGTGCCCTGCTGGTGCTGGCATCGACCGTGTTCTGGGCAGCCTCCCTGACCATCGTCAAGCTGGTTTCTAAGGACGACTCCAGCGTCACCATCGTGTTTTATGCCGCGCTGTTTTCCACCCCGATATCGCTAATCGCCGCCTGGCCGGTCTGGGTCTGGCCGGATGCCTCGCAATATGTCCGCCTCGTCGCCATCGGCTGTCTGGCAACTGTTGCCCATCTCTGCCTGACACAGGCCTTCCGGGAAGCCGATGCCAGCGTGGTCATGCCGATTGATTTCTGCCGCCTGATCGTCACCACCATTCTCGGCTGGATCATCTTCACGGAGATGCCGGATATCTGGACTTTCGTCGGTGCCGTGGTGATCTTCGGATCGACCGCCTTCATTACCTACCGGGAATCCCGCCTGAAAAAGGTCAAGGACGACGGCACGGCCCGACCAATCTGATAAATATCAGCCGGTCTGCTCATGGCTGTTCAGGATCGCACAGAAAGGTGGTCAGCACGAAACGCTCGCCACTGACTGGCGGCAGGGCCTGATGTAACAGGCCACAACCGAAGACTGCCGCCATGCCCGCCGGAAAGCGATATCCCCGCAGGCTGTATTCGGGAAACTGCAACTCCCCGCCGTCATAATCATCATTCAGATTGATCGATATAGCGATCCGGCGGTGCGCCATGCGGGCGGCATCATTGTCCCGGTGCGGGCCAAAGAAATCCTGCCGGTCAGCGTGATAACCGAGAATCACAAACACTTCGAAATCCAGCGCCTCGCGCAGGCCAAACGCCCGCTCCAGTTCCGGCCGGATACGTCGCGTGACAAGATCCATCAGCCGGGCGTTCATGCGGGGATCACGGACCACATGGTCGCGGCTTGATTTCGCCTCCCGGTCGCGGTCATCACCATTCCCAAGGGAATAGCCGATTTCCTCGTTCTGCATCCGCCAGAGGCCGATCAGTTCATCGCGCAAGTCAGGATCAACGACACGGGGAATGAACAGCACCGGCGGTGGAACTTCAGGCTGCCCTGCCATCGCCTCCAGGGCCCGGGCGTCAGACAGACCGGCATCCGCCGCAAGAACCTCAATGATCCGCTGGTTGGGGTCGATCAGATAGCCAAGCGGCCCCTCTGTCCGCCCCGCCGCCGCAAGATATGACTGGCAGACCGCGCCCTCCGGGTCTGCCAGCACCGGAAACTGCACCCCAGCGTCACGGCATCTCCGGGCATTATCCGGAACCGTCGACGAGGTAATCAGCACAATATCCAGACCGGCCGCGTCCATCGCCCCCTGCTGCCGGGCCAGCGTCCCGAACAGGTCGCCTCCCTCCTCACGGCAAAACAGCACCAGAACCGGCCGCCCCCGTGCGCCACCGGACAGCGAGAAAGGCAGGCCCTGCTGATCTGTCAGCAGGAAGTCGTTCAGACGATCACCGGGACCGGGCGGGCAGGGTTGCAAATCAGGTTTCACCGAAGGGGCCAGAATACCGGACACAGTCTGGCCGGATATGGTTACGAATTCCCTGACGGATATGAGACGGGGATTCCGAGCAAACAGAAAGGAAACAGGTGACCGACGCTCTCGCCGTTTCTGTGAAACGGCTGACGCTGATTGTGGCTTTGGAGGGGAATTCATCGCTTCACGTTGTGAAGCGATCGTGGTGCCGCCTGGGTGACTCGAACACCCGACCCCCGCATTACGAATGCGATGCTCTACCAACTGAGCTAAGGCGGCTTCCGGCGATTTGGCGGGACATTATGCGCGTTCAGATTCTTTTTCAAGCAGAGAGCGACCTGTTGTTTTCATTTCTGAATGACAACTGTTTTCACAGGCCTGATTGCTCCGGCAGTCTCAACACCACTGACAAACCATGACAAAGCTGGGCGGGGGACCAGAATCGAAGTTTTGTACTACAATGAAAGTTACAGCAACCCGGGCAAACCCGGCAATCGGGGAAGAACCGGGACTAAATCCGGAAATTCATCGCCAGCGCAGCCCCGAACAGGCCCTGATATTACCCTCCTGTGGATATTATTTTTCATAAATATCAATCGGTTAGACTCTATTTTTAAAAGTTATCCAGAAATCAGTGAAGTTGTCCATTGTGGAAAATACTTATGTAGTTTCCGGTCGCTTACAGGGCTGGTAATCTGCTGTTTCACTCCTGAACGAGGATAAAACCCTGTCAAAAATTGCCTGCACAGTCCCCTGCAGCTCCGCCTTCCGGGATCAGGTCGAGGCGCTGGCTGAAAAGCAGGGGGTGAACACCGCTGACCTCGCCCGGTCCATCCTTCTGACGATCCCGAAAGCGGATATTGATCGCAGCCCTGATCCGGGCGAACCGGCAGATGACGATCGTGAAACAATTATCCTGAAATCCGGCAAGACCAGCGGTCGCGAACTGCGGCGCAAGCCCCGGCTGCAACTGCGAATGCCGGAAGCGATCAAACCGGAGCATCTGCGCAAAGCCCTTAATCTGGCGCTGTTACTTGCCTGTAATGATGTCGAAATGACCCTTTCGCTTCCCGGCGATCCACCCCCGCCACCGCCCGGCCCCACTGCCACGGAGACTGAGCTGAAACGCCTTTGCGCGCAACAGCGTGAACAGATCGACCGGTTGCAGAGCATTGCCGGGATGCTGGTCAATGACGCACCGCCGAGCGGGGTTCAGTCAGCCCGAGATGCCCTGCATATTCTGGGCTTTGTTCCCGGTGCGTCCCCGGCAAAGGCTGAGATAAGGGCGCGTTTCCGGATGCTGGCAACCGTCCATCACCCGGACAGCGAATTTGGCAGCCATGAACGCATGAGCCTGCTTAATCAGGCTGCGGAACATTTACTGAAACGGTAGCGCGTCCTCATTCGCATAGGCGGAAGACAGATTTTCGGAGCCAACCCAGGTGCGGGTGCTGACCACCAGCCGTTCACAGAGAATACGCGACAGGTTCAGCAGTACTTTCGAGGCAAGTTCCGGTGATCCCAGCATCATTTTCTTGAGCCAGCCCTGTGTCACCACAAGGATTTCCGTATCATCCAGCGCCACCACATCGGCAGAACGGGTGGTGTTGGAGATAAAGGCGATTTCACCAAACACCTGGCCCGGCTCAAAGACCGCAATCGGCCGGCCGCTCTGTGCAGCCCGTACCTCGACCAGTCCGGACAGAATCACAAACAGCTCGTTACCCACCTCACCGGCACGGATGATCGTGTCATGCGCCCGGGCGGACAGAACGGTTCCGCTGCGCAGAACCTTCTTGGTCTCATCATCAGACAGCCCGTCAAGGAAGGGGATGTCCTGCCGGGGAACCGGCAGCAGCTTGTTGGCGAGAAATTCCCAGAAGCTTTCTTCATCCAGCAGCCATTCGCTGATGGTCGCCGACATCGGGAATTCCGACCGCAACCAGGCACCAACCGTCTCGGAATGCCAGAGGTTGGGGCGTTCCCGAAGCTTGCGCCAGAATGGTGAGCGAATAGCGCGCAGATGGTCCGCATCCCGCAGCAACAGCACCAGCGGCACCCGGTAGCCAACATCCGGGTCAGTAAAGTTCGGGGCGTAACGGCGATAGCCCAGATGCTCGTAAAGTTCCACCAGCGCCGGGGAACAATGGCAGAAATCAAACAACACCCCCTGATCCAGCGCCACTTCATAGGCCTGCGACAGCATCAGATGCAGCGCCGCGGAACCACGCTGGCCGGCCGCCACCATCAGACGCGAGGTGAAGGAAATCCGGGCGCGGGGGGAAAATTCCAGAAACGGGCGGACATGATACAGATCTTCCAGCGCCTTTGGCATGGCGCTGTCGCCATCCCGGCTGCCGGTCATCAGAATACGCAGGCAGGCGGTCAGGCTGTCACCGGTCTCGACAAAATACTGGCGGGCCTCCTGATCATAGTCATCAACCAGCATGCGGTTGTCATGATCGGCGGCTGAAACACCGCTTTTGCCCAGTTCATCGACATAGATGTCATAGCGGAACCGGTACAGGCGTTCTTTCTGTTCGTCGGTTGTCGCTTCACTGACCCGGATGCGGCCCGTCTTGGGTTTTTGTTCTTTGCCGGTCAACCCGTATCTCCTGATATGCGATGACCCATCGCTTGCTTGCCTTCGTACGACAGATAATGTCTTGCCTATATATAACCAGCTTCGGGGAGGAGTCGAATGCGACTTGCAGGAAAACGAGCAATTGTGACGGGTGCCGGATCCGGGTTTGGCGAAGGCATCGCCCGCAGGTTTGTCGCGGAAGGTGCGAAAGTCGCCATCGCCGACATCAATGAGGCGGCAGGCAAGCGTGTCGCCGCGGAGCTTGGCGAGGCTGCCCTGTTCATCGCGACCGATGTCACCGACGATCGCTCCGTCAGGGCCATGACCGGTCAGGTCACAGAAGCCTGGGGCGGGATTGATATCCATGTCAATAACGCGGGCTGGACGACAAAACGCCAGTCGCTGCTGGATGTGACGGAAGCGGATTTCGAACGGATGTTCTCCGTGAACTGCAAATCCATTTTTCTCTGCACCCGCCATATCGTGCCGGTGATGCAGCAGGCTAGCGGCGGTGTCATCATCAATATCGCCTCGACGGCCGGCGTCCGGCCACGTCCCGGCCTGACCTGGTACAACGCCACCAAGGGAGCGGCGATCACCATGACCAAGTCAATGGCCGCTGAACTGGCGGGTGACCGCATCCGCGTCAACGCCATCAATCCGGTTATCGGCGCAACGGGCCTGCTGGAATCTTTCATGGGTCTGCCGGACACACCGGAAAACCGGGCCAGTTTCCTGGCCACCATCCCGCTGGGCCGCATGAGTGAACCACGCGACATCGCCAATGCCGCGCTCTATCTGGCCTCGGATGAGGCGGATTTCATTACCGGTGTCTGTATGGAGGTGGATGGCGGACGCTGTATCTGAGGCCGGGTCAGACCGGGTCGATATCGCCCTTGCCGTAAGTTGCCGCGAAATCATCCGCGAAGGCACTGAACCGTCCCTGTTCAATGGCTGTACGCATTGCTGCCATCAGGTCCTGATAGAACTGAATATTGTGCCAGCTTACCAGCATGGGGCCGAGCATCTCGCCTGCCTTGACCAGATGGTGCAGATAGGCCCGGCTGAACTTGCTGCAGGCCGGGCAGGCACAGTTTTCGCCCAGCGGACGCGGATCGTCCGCATGACGGGCATTGCGCAGATTAACCGTCCCCCGCCAGGTGAAAGCCTGACCGTTACGCCCGGACCGGGTCGGCAACACGCAATCAAACATGTCGATCCCCCGGGCCACGGCACCCACCAGATCATCCGGTTTACCGACACCCATGAGATAACGGGGCCGGTCGGTCTGCATCAGCGGCGTGGTCACATCGAGCGTCGAGAACATCAGCTCCTGACCTTCACCAACCGCCAGCCCGCCAACCGCATAGCCGTGAAAGCCGATATCCGTCAGCGCGGCGACGGACTCCGCTCGCAGATCAGCATGAATCCCGCCCTGAACAATGCCGAAAATGCCATAGCCGGGCCGCTCGACAAAGGCATCGCGACTGCGCCTTGCCCAGCGCATCGACAGGCGCATGGAGGTTGCGGCCTCTTTCTCGGTCGCCGGATAGGGGGTGCATTCGTCAAAGGACATGGTGATGTCCGCATCCAGCAGGCGCTGAATATCAATCGACCGCTCCGGGGTAAGTTCATGGGCAGAGCCATCGACATGCGACCGGAAGGTCACACCATTTTCGTCAATCTTGCGCAGCTTGGCGAGGCTCATCACCTGATAGCCGCCGGAATCCGTCAGAATTGGCCGGTCCCAGTTCATAAACTTGTGCAGTCCGCCAAGACGGTCGATCCGCTCTGCCCCCGGACGCAGCATCAGATGATAGGTATTGCCGAGAATGATCTCGGCCCCGGTTTCCCCGACCGACCAGGGGAACATCGCCTTGACGGTTGCCGCCGTACCGACCGGCATGAAGGCCGGGGTCTCGATACTGCCATGCGCTGTCTTCACCCGCCCGCGCCGGGCGGCACCATCCGTGGTAATCAGGTCATAGGAGAAGTCCGTCATGCGTCACCCCGTGCCAGCAGGCAGCAGTCACCATAGGAATAGAACCGGTATTTCTCAGCAATGGCATGGGCATAGGCCTGCTTCATCCGGTCGAGGCCGGAGAAAGCACTGATCAGCATGAACAAGGTGGATTTCGGCAGATGAAAATTGGTCAGCAGCAGGTCAACCGCCCGGAATTTGTAGCCGGGGGTAATGAAGATGTCGGTCTCACCGGAAAACGGATGAATGATGCCCTGTTCATCCGCCGCTGATTCCAGCAGCCGGAGCGATGTCGTGCCGATTGCGATCAGACGCCCGCCGTCCGCCCGCATCCGGTTCAGCCGGTCCGCCGTTTCCGGCGATATTTCACCCCATTCGCTGTGCATCCGGTGATCCGTCGTGTCATCCACCTTCACAGGCAGAAACGTACCGGCCCCGACATGCAGGGTGATGGTCTCGCGGGCGATGTTGCGGGCATCCACTTCCGCCAGCAGCCGGTCGGTAAAGTGCAGTCCCGCAGTCGGGGCCGCAACGGCGCCGTCACGGCGGGCAAAAATGGTCTGATAGTTCTCGCGATCAGTCGGATCGCCACCGCGTTCGCGATGAATATAAGGGGGCAGGGGCGGGGCACCATAACGTTCCAGCGCGGCAAACAGCGCGCCTTCACCCAGATTGAAATCCAGATGAATCTCGCCGCCCTCCCGCTTTTCGGCAATGGTTGCCGTGAAGTCATCGGCGAAACGGATTTCCTGGCCAACCTTCAGCCGCTTTCCCGGGCGGGCAAATGCATGCCATGCCGCAGGGCCAACCCGTTTATGCAGGGTAACCTCGACCCTGACCTCGCCCCGGTGGCCAAACAGGCGGGCCGGGATAACGCGGGTATCGTTGCTGACAAGCACATCACCGGAGCGCAGCAGTCCGGGCAGGTCAGAGACGGTGCGATCAGTCGTTCCGGCTGCGGAAAGGTCAAGCAGGCGCGCGGATTCCCGGGGGACTGCCGGGGTCTGCGCAATCAGCTCCTCGGGCAGCTCAAAGTCAAAGATATCGACCAGCATGACCCGATCCGCCGCTGACGCTTCAGGCGCGCAGCGCGCGTTCGACAGACAGCGTCGGCAAGTGCCGGCTCAGCAGACCAAACGGACCGAGCAGCAACAGAGCCATCGCCAGCTTGGCGGCAAAATCACCGACCGCCCATGTCATCCAGGGCAACCCGGATCCGGCAAAGGCGAGCGAGAAGAAAATCACCGTATCAAGAACGGAGGCCAGCAGGGTGGAGACCAGAGGGGCTTTCCACCACCGGCCCTGACGCAGCCGGTCGAAAACCGCGACATCCAGCAGCTGCGCAGCCAGAAAAGCGGTTCCGGAAGCCACCGCAATTCGCCAGTCCGCCAGCCACAGCGACAGGGCAACGCCGACGGCAAAACCGGTATAGACCACCAGCCGTGCCTTTTGCGCGCCGGCAACCCGGTTGGTCAGGTCCGTGACAAGAAAGGCAACGGGATAGGTGAACGCGCCCCAGGTAACCCAGTCATTGATCGGAAACTGGACAGCAAAGTTCGACAGTCCGATGACAAGGGCCATCGCGGCAATAGGAATAAGAATGACCGGCATGATGTGCGGTTCCTGTCTGCGGGCGCGGAAAAGCGACGGTATAGTGCGCTATTCATGCAAAGTCGAGACCTGCGGGCGCGGAAACCCGCGGTCAGACAACGATATCGATATAATAACCACGCGGAACGTCGGTCCGCAGCTGCTGACCGGATGCCAGCAGCGCATCCAGCCGTTCAACGGCGCGTTCGATCATCGGATCGCGCCGGAAGTTGGAAACCTTGACCCGGCGTTCGAGATTCACCGCACTGTCATAGTCTCGCGACTGCGGTGGTGCGCCGCCGACGCGGGTATCAATGCTGGTGGGTCCGATGGTCATTGGAAACTCGTAGCGCAAACAGGGTTAAAAATCTATAAACAGAGTCCCTCTCCGTGTGAAAACTCCATGACCCTGTCTCTTCCCCTCGGCGCCATTGCCCTCGTCCTGCTCTCGGCCTTCCTGCATGCCTGCTGGAATGCCCTGATTAAATCCTCCGGTGACCGCCTGGTCTTGCTGACCGCCGTGGTCGGTGTCTCCGGCATCATGGGGGTTGTCGCCCTGCCGTTCGTCGAGCCACCGGGCTGGGACGCCGCACCCTGGCTGGCCGGCTCCATCGCCACCCATATCGTCTATTATTTCTGCCTGCTGTCGGCCTATCGGGAAGGGGATCTGAGTCAGGTCTACCCGATTGCCCGGGGCAGTGCGCCGTTGTTCACCGCCGCCATTGCCTGGCTGTTGCTGGATGAGGGTCTGCGCACGCCGCAACTGGCCGGGGTCATCATGGTCTCCGTCGGGGTGCTGGTAATTGCCTATATCCGGATGGGGGGCATTGCCCATTTCCGGTCGGTCGGCTGGGCACTGGGGGTCGCGGTCTGCATCGCTGCCTATTCCTCGATTGATGCGGCCGGCATCCGGGCTTCAACCACCGGCCTCGGCTATATCGGCTGGCTGCTGGCTCTTGATTGCCTGCCGCTGGTGATCTTCACGATTCTGCGGCGACGGTCCCACCTGATCCCGGAACTGCGGCAACGCTGGCATGTCTGGATTGGCGGCGGCCTGATCGCCGGGGTCAGCTATGGTGCGGCGGTCTGGGTCTTTCAGTTCGGAGCAACTGCCGGTGTGGTCGCCCTGCGGGAAACCAGCGTCCTGTTTGCAGCCCTGATCGGGGTGTTTTTTCTCGGCGAAAGGTTTGGCCCCCGGCGTATTACCGCCGCCCTGTTTGTCGCGGCCGGGGTGATCGCAATTTCCATTTTCTAGATGTACAATTCCACATGATGGAAACGCAGATTGAAACTGTCACAACAAGTGCAATTTTCCACCATATGAACACTACTTCCAAAAAACCGATGAACGATGCCAATCGTTCTGGCCAGGTCCAGTCCGTTACCCGGGCAATCAGCATCCTCAATGCCCTGTCGGTTGAGGAAAACGGACTGACGCTGACCGAACTGTCCCATACCGTCAGTCTGGCCCCTTCTACTACCCACCGCCTGCTGACCACCCTGCAACAGGAGCGGTTCGTCCGCTTTGATGACCAGCGATCAGTCTGGCTGGTCGGCCTGCAGGCCTTCGCCGTCGGCAACGCCTTTGTCCGCTCGCGGGAACTGATCAGCATGGTACGCCCCTATATGCGCCGGCTGATGGAAGAAAGCGGCGAGACGACAAACCTTGCCGTCGAAGACCGGGAAGAGGCGGTCTATCTGGCGCAGGTTGAATGTCGTGAAATGATGCGTGCCTTTGCCAAGCCCGGCGCCCGCGTGCCCATGACCTCGTCAGCCGTCGGCAAGGCCATGCTTGCGGCCCGCCCGGATGATCAGGTGGCCCGCCTGCTGAACCGCGTCGGTTTGCAGAAAGTCACCGGCAGCAGCATCGCCACACCAGCCGCCCTGAAAGCAGAGCTCGCCCAGGCCCGCGAGCTTGGCTATGCCATCGATGATGAAGAACATGCGGTCGGTCTGCGCTGTGTTGCGGCGGCCCTGTTCAACGAACATGGTGACCCGATTGCTGCCGTCAGCGTTTCCGGCCCCGCCGCCCGGGTCACCGACGAACGCATCCCGGTTCTGGGCCGGCTGATACAGACCGTGGCGCTGGAAGCAACCCAGGCGCTGGGCGGTATCCGCCCGGTTGTGAAGGGCTGATCCCCGATTCCGCTTGACCCTGCGGCCCGGCATTTGTTCATTGCACTGCACAAATGCACATGATCACCACGGGAGTCCCGCAATGAGCTTCACCATCGTCGATCCGGCCACCCCCCGCCTGAACCGAAGCGAGCTTGCTGTTCCCGGCTCCCGCCCGGAACTGTTCGAGAAAGCGGCAAAGGGACCGGTCGATGTGGTCTTCCTTGATTGCGAAGATGCCGTGGCACCGGACGACAAGCCGCAGGCCCGCAAGAACATCATCGAAGGCCTGAATGACGTGGACTGGGGCAACAAGACGGTCAGCGTCCGCATCAACGGACTTGATACCCATTACATGTACCGCGATGTCGTCGATATTGTCGAAGCCTGTCCGCGTCTCGACCTGATCATGATCCCGAAGGCCGGAACAGCCGCAGACATCTATGCCCTCGACATGCTGGTCACCCAGATCGAGACTGCCATGGGCCGCCCGCGCAAGATCGGCTTCGAAATGATCATCGAAAGCGCCCTCGGCATGGCCAATGTCGACGAAATCGCAGCCGCCTCCCCGCGCAATGAAAGCCTGCATTTCGGTGTCGCCGACTATGCCGCTTCCACAAAGGCGAAAACTACGGGCATCGGCGGTCCGAATGCCGGCTATGGTGTGCTGACCGACCCGGACGATAAGGGTAACCGGGATTATCACTGGGGTGACATGTGGCATTATGCGATCAACCGCATGGTCGTCGCCGCCCGCGCCAACGGGTTGCGCCCGGTCGATGGACCCTTCGGCGATTTCTCTGATCCTGAGGGCTACAAGGCGCAGGCAAGCCGCTCTGCCGTGCTGGGCTGTGAAGGTAAATGGGCCATTCATCCCAGTCAGGTCGGGCTTGCGAACGAAGTGTTCAGCCCCTCGGAAGCAGAAGTTGCCCAGGCCAAACGCATTCTCGAAGCCATGGAAAAGGCACAGAAGGAAGGCAAGGGGGCTGTTGCCCTTGATGGCCGCCTGATCGACATCGCCTCCATCAAGCAGGCCGAAGTGATGGTCCAGAAGGCCGCACAGATCGCCGGCCACTGAACCCGGACGCCATACGGACAATCGCCAAATCACCGCGCCTGTGCTAGGACATAGTCATGCAATCCTATCTCGATTTTGAAAAACCCGTCGCCGAGCTTGAAGGCAAGATTCAGGAACTCCGTCATATCTCCGGGTCCGGCGAGCTTAACATCGCCGAAGAAGTCAGCCGGCTGCAGGGCAAGGTCGAAAAACTGCTGACCCAGACCTATGGCAAACTGACACCCTGGCAGAAAACCCAGGTTGCCCGGCATCCGGGACGTCCGCATTTCCTGCAATATGCCGAACAGCTGATGGATGAATTCGAGCCGCTTTCCGGTGACCGGAACTTCGCCGAAGATGCGGCCATTATTGGCGGGATCGGGCGGTTTCGCGGACAGTCAATCCTGCTGATGGGCCACGAAAAAGGGGCTGATACGGAAAGCCGCCTGAAACATAATTTCGGCATGGCCCGGCCGGAAGGCTATCGCAAGGCTGACCGGCTGATGCGTCTGGCCGAACGCTTCCACCTGCCCGTTGTCACACTGGTCGATACCTCCGGGGCCTATCCTGGCATCGATGCGGAAGCACGGGGCCAGTCCGAAGCTATCGCAAGATCCATTGAAACCTGCCTTGATCTGGCGACGCCGCTGGTCAGCATCGTCATCGGTGAGGGCGGGTCCGGCGGGGCCATTGCGCTGGCTGTCGCAAACCGCGTCTTCATGCTGGAACATGCGGTCTACTCCGTCATCTCTCCGGAAGGCTGTGCCTCGATCCTGTGGCGTGAAGGCAGCCGGGCCCCGGATGCCGCTGCCGCCATGCGCATTACCGCCGACGATCTGTTCCGCCTCGGTGTTATCGACAAGGTCATTGGCGAGCCGCTTGGGGGAGCCCATCGCGATCCGGAAGCTGCCATTACCACCGTCGGCGACCAGATTGAACGATCCCTCACCGAGCTTTCCGGACAGTCCGGTGACGAGCTTCGGGCAGGCCGCCGCAAGAAATTCCTGGAGATGGGCCGCAGCGGCCTGAACTGACGCTCCTCCGGAAGCCCCGCCGGTTATGCGCCGGAACGATGAGTCATCGAAGACTCTTTCAGTCTTTCTGCGCTCATTTCTGTGTCGCCCTCCTGCTTGCGACCTCCCCTCTTGCCCTGATGAGCAAATCGCTTCGGGTGATCGGGGTAATTCAGCCTTGAGTAACGGCGACAATCCCCGCGAATGAAAGGTTGAACCTTATCGCGCTGTTTCCTACGCTTTGTTGTCTGTTTTCAAAGGGGGCGACAATGAAGGTTCTGATCACCGGACTGATGGTATCGGTCCTGTCACTAACCGGATGCGTCACCGGTGAGCGCGACAGTGGCGGCACCGTGATGCAACTGACGCCGGCACAGGAAGTTGCCTTCCCGAAAACGGACCTGACCATCCCGCTTTACCTGCATGAACATATCGCCTCGGTCACCCAGGAAATCAGGGATAACGCGTCTCCCATTGATAATTACAATCTCGGGGAAAAAGGCAGTGTCCAGAGCCAGCGCGCCTCAAGCTGGTTTTCAGAAAAAACCGAGGACCGGACGGCCAGCCGGGAAGAATTCGACAAGCGTCTCGGGGAAATCACAAACAACCGGTCCATCGACAGCACCATCACAGAGCTGTCCCATAACGACCGGGTCCGGACCCGCGGGTTTGCTGCCCGCATCAGACGCGGCACCGTAAACTGTATTTATGCGCGTGGTGGTTATCGTCTTGGCGGGCCCTCGCCTTATGACAACGACCGGGGGCTGATCGATACCATCATTGAGGTCTGGGCCTGCGGTGACGACGACCTGATCAAGGCGACCGAAGACATGATGGCCGGTGTCCGCAAGGTAAACGACCGTGATGCCTATGCCGAGGAACTGCGGAAAGCGGGCGCATGAGGCTGCTGACCTGCCTGGCGGCCGGTCTGACCCTCGCCGCCTGCGTCAACAATCCGACCCGACTGAAGGCGCTTGATCACACCTATAACCTGACCGAAACGGCGAACAACCCCGCCTTCAGCCGGCTGGCGGCCTTCTTTGATGAGGCGGCGTTTGGCCATGATGATGTGCTGATGCGCAGTGAGGTCAAATCCTATGACCGGGTTCTCACCCGCTGGGATCTGCCCTTGCGTATCACCATTGGCGGCGTGGTCAGCAAAACAGTTGAGAAGAAAGTCCGGGAACGGCTGGAATATTTTCAAAGCCTGACCGGCGTGCGACTGGTCTGGGAAGGCCGGGATGCGAAACGCTACAACGTCAAGATTGTGCTCAGCGCGACCAACGGAATCCGGCAGCGGGCAAGCCATGACACTGCCTGTTTCGCCAACACCCGTCAGTCTTCCGGCAGAATCACCTCTGCCACCATCTTTCTGCCCTACGACCGCGAGCGTCTTTTGAATGACTGCCTCGACCATGAGCTGATGCATGCCTTTGGTTTTGGCGGGCATTCCCACCGCATGAATTCCGCGCTCAGCTATATGCATAATCTCGGGCGGCTGACGGCCTGGGACGAGATCATGCTGCGCACCCTCTACAGCCCGGCACTGAAGACCGGCATTCATCGTCAGGATGCCTGGCCGGTCCTGCAGTCCCTGCTGTCCGACGAGATCAACCGGCTCACGGCCGGTTCAGCACCGATGCCGGATCTCGGGCCGGAATACTGGGCCGTGTTCGCTGACGAAACTCCCTTTACTTACAAGGCAAAGGGCATTCCCGCACTTCCCCGTCTGGTGCTGAGCACCCGGGCCGACAACAGCGAACAGGTACAGACCAGGGCAACCTTTGCCCCCGCAGACGGAAATCCGCGCGCCGAGGTCACACTGGCTTCCGGAGACAGCCTGAAAGAACAGTGGTCGGAGGTCTCGAAACGCTGGCGACATATTGCCCGGGGTGTCTCGACGCTGGATTCACCGCAGGAACGCACGACCGGAGATACCTCCCTGATCTTCAAGATCGTCCGCAGCTATGGCCGTGATTGCGTGGTCTTCGCCCGGTCCGGAAACAGCGCCGGCCGGTTCTTCCGGGGATATCACTGTGAACGCGACGGCCTCAGCGCCGACAAAGTACCTGATCTTCTGTCCGGTCTGCGCGAGCGCCCGGCCCCGACAGCGGGAAGCTGACGGGATGTGGCGGGTCGCCGCCCGGCTCCTCAGTGTCGTTCTGCTGCCGGTTCTGGCTGCGGGCTGCGTCACCACATCAGAACCGACGACATCGCGGATAACTGTACCGGATGAAGGTTTGCCTGCCGAGCTTGCTGTCACCCACCGCCGGCTGGTCCAGTTCTTTGGTGAGGCTGTATTCGATAATGTGTCTGATGTTGGCGGGCGCCGGGGCCAGAACCACAAGCTTATCATTCGCTGGCCGTCCGGAACCGATCTCGTCATTTCCGGCGACAACCGGCTAAGCAGTGAGACAGTCCGGAATATCAGCGGGGCCATACCAACAATAACGGAGGCAACCGGACTCAGACTGAAATTTGATCCGGACCGCAGGTCAGGCGAGATCATCATCCGGGCTTTGCCCCGATCAGAAATTCAGGCCAGGAATCACGCGCTTGTCAGCTGCTTCACTCAAATCAGCAGCAGGTACGGGCGCATTGTCCGGGCAACGATCTTTCTGCCTTCTGATGACCCCGTTATGAGCAGCTCCTGCGTTGTTCATGAGCTTTTACATGCCATGGGCATGAACGGGCATTCTCACACGCTGCCCTCTGCCATCAGTTACGCACATGGGAAAACGACGCTGACAAACTGGGATTATCTCACACTGGCAATGCTCTATCGGCTTCACTATCCGCTGGAATCGCAGTCCTCAGCGATCACGCGGGTCTCAAATGCCTATGCAAACATGCTGAAACACCCCGGTAACCAGCTTCGCCAGATCACCACAAGTCTAGGGCCAGCCCTGCAAATCATCAAACAGGACAGGACAGGAATAAGATTCAATCTTCAGGATATCACCGACGAACCCACTCTGGTCTTTGAAGGCAGCTTCGACGACCGTCCGGACTCCTCAATGACACGAATGATCTTCGGGGCAAAGCCGCCACATCGGGCCGAAGCCCGGCTGGATATCCTGAAGTCGGACCGATTGTCAGAAAACGAACGCCAGTTCTTCTCGCTGCACCCTTTAACCGACATGACCCGGACCAGACTGGCCGAGATCTCGGGCCGACTTTCCGAATTCAATTTTCTGGCCCCGGACCCGGTCCCCGGACATCCCCGGATGATTACGCTGACCACGCCGGAAATTGCCTGTCTGTATTTTGAAACCGGGTTGCGCAACGACGGGGCTGTTTCTGCCGGGGCGGAAGACGGCAACTCACAGGGCTACCGGGCGGCGGGGAAATATTGCCGGGAGAGCGGCAAAATAACCGAACAGGATGCGATCCAAATCATCAACAATATCGGTCTACCACCGGCCTCCTGACAGGTAACGCCGGAACCCGGACAGCAAAACGCCACCCCCGCAATGGCAGGGATGGCGATTTTCTATCAGCCGGTAATCAGCTTTTTGCTTCTGCGGCCTGCTGCATGCGCTGGCGATAAAGCTGCGCAAAGTCGATCGGCGACAGCATCAGCGGTGCGAAACCGCCATCACGGGTGATGTCGGAGACAATGTTCCGGGCATAGGGGAACATCAGGCGCGGGCATTCGATCAGCAGAACCGGCTGCAGGTTTTCCTGCGGCACATTGATGGTGAAAACTCCGCCATAGCTGAGTTCAAGAATGAAAGCCGGGTCATTTTTGATTTTGGCGTCGATCCGTATATCGATGACGACCTCGTAAATGTTCGCCTGAACATTGCGGGCCTTCACATCGATATTGATCGGAATTTCCGGAGGCGTGCCGGTCTGGGTGAAGACAGCCGGGGCATTCGGGACTTCAAAGGACAGGTCTTTGATGTACTGCCCGTTGATGACCAGCATCGGCTGAGCGGCGTCACCGGTTGCCGGCGAGGCTGTTTCTGCCGTTGCAGGCGTCGCCGGTGTTTCCGTTACTTCAGTTTCCGGTGCGTCTTTTGCCGCTTCGGTTTTTGTCTTGTCGTCCTGTTTCTTGGAAGTTGAACGCGTCTTGCGGGCCATGGATGCCATCACTCCGGTGGATAAATCAGAGATTACTGCCTATCACGGATCAATAAACGCCACAACCTCGCGGGGATTGAGCGGGTTGATCCGCAAGATCTGCGCATTGCCGACACGCTCGCCCGTGAGCGCTCGGATGAAGCCCCAGTGACTGACAACCAGCGTCGTGGCGATGTCGTCATGAGATGCACGGGACGCATGAAAATCAACGGCCCGCTGATCGATGGCGCTTTCCGGCTCGGACACTTCCGGCCACCAGCGGTCCGTCAGATGCGCGAAATCCAGATGCGACCATTGCACCGCCAGTTCGTCACGCAGGGTGCCGATATCGCAGGCGAAGTGATACCGCTCACGCACCAGCGTCTCGACCTCGACCGGCACATTGATCACATCAGCAATGATCTGGGCCGTATGCAGGGCGCGGGTATAGGGGCTGGTGATGATTCGTGTGACCGGCTCGCGGGCCAGCCGCCGGGCCGCGGCCTCAACCTGGGCAATGCCGTTTTCGGTCAGCCGGGGGTCTTCGATCCCGGGGTCGATCCGGGTCTTGCCGTAATGGACGTTAAACTCGGATTCTCCGTGCCGGATCAGTAACATCAGTTCTTCGGCTCCTGGTCCGTCCTGTCCTTTTCCTCATCGATCACGCTGTAATCCGTATCAATAACCGGCCCCGGCCCCTGATCCGGATAGTCCGGACGGTGCTGGCCCTGCGACGGGTCAGGGTGCGGGGCGCTGTGAACCGTGAAATTGCCACTCTGCTGCATCCGGTGCCAGATACCGGCACCGATGGCGAACCGGACCGGCGGGATCAGCAGCAGAAAGCCCACGGCGTCCGTCAGAAAGCCCGGCGTCAGCAACAGCACACCGGCGATCAGCAGGCAGGCACCATCAAAAACCTCGCGCAGCGGCATCTCGCCCCGGTCCACTGTCGCCCGAAGCCGCATCAGGGTGGCAATTCCCTGCTGGCGCAACATCGCCGTGCCGATAATCGCCGTCAGAATCACCGTGGCAATCGTCGGCCAGAGGCCGATCAGCTCACCCGCCTGAATAAAAACAGCAATTTCGGCGATCGGCACCAGAATGAATGCCAGCAGGATTAACGGCGCCATACTTGTTCTCGCAATACTTTGATACTATCTGTCAGCGATAGGGGTTTGGCTTTATGTCCGCTGGACCGTAAGCCTGTTGAACTGTAACTTAAATCATTGTCAGTCGTTTCCAACCCGGGCGGCGAAAATCTAACTGAATCCGGAAAAGACTATGGGCGGTATACCTGTTGACATCATTCTGTTCGCCCTGCTTGCGGCGTTTCTGGTTCTGCGTCTGCGCAGCAAACTAGGTGACCGGTCTGGTCATGAAGGCGATCCGCAGCCCGGCTTTAGCCGCAAGAAGGCGGATCCTTCCGATAATGACAATGTCATCGCGCTCCCTGACCGCAAGTCAGCCGATGCTGATCCTGCTGACCGCCTGCCTCAGGACATGGATGATTCAAGCCCGGTCGGCGCCGGTCTGACCCGCATTGCAATCGCGGACGGAAGTTTTTCTGCCGAAGGATTCCTCGGCGGGGCCAAAGCTGCATTCGAAATGATTGTCGGTGCCTTTGCCAATTCCGATACGAAAACACTGAAGCCACTGCTGTCTGACGATCTGTTCGAGAGCTTCTCCGGTGCGATTGAAGCCCGGCGTGAAGCCGGGGAGCGCATCGAAGAGCAGGTGATCGGTATCAACCGGACCGACATTCTGGAAGCTCAGCTGAACGGTTCCGTTGCCCGCATCACGGTCGAGATCGAAAGCGAACAGGTCAATGTGACCTATGACAAGGCCGGCGAAGTGGTGGATGGCGACCCGAACAAGGTCGTGAAGCTGGTTGATATCTGGACCTTTGAGCGGGATCTGAAGTCGAGCGATCCCACCTGGCAACTGGTCGATACCGCCGAACCGGAATGATAATCTCTATGCGGCATGGCTGGCAGTTTGTCCTGTGCCTGACCGCGTTGCTGGCCATTGCCTCCTGCGAAACCGCCGATAAACCCTCTGGCCTGAAACTCACACCGACCAGCTTTGCAGATCTGGCCGGCTGGCAGGACGATAATGTCAGCGCGTTTCTGCCCGCCCTGCAACGCAGTTGCGCCCTGCATCTCAGGCGCCCTGCCGACCGTCCCGTCAAACCTGCAGGCTTCGGCCTGACCGCCGGACACTGGCACGATGTCTGTACCAGGCTCATGGACCTGCCGGCAGGCGACGACCAGGCTGCACGTCAGGCCATCGAGACATGGTTTACGGTCTGGCGGGCCGAAGACACCGCCGAAGATGCGAAGGGTGTCGCAACTGGCTATTACGAACCACAGTTGCGGGGTGCCCTGAACCGCTTCGGACCCTACCAGACGCCGCTGTACAAAACCCCGCCCGAGCTGGTGACGGTCAATCTCGGCGATTTCAGTGACGAGCTGAAAGGCAAAAAGATTACCGGGCGGGTCGAGAAGGGGCGGCTGGTCCCGATGCCGGAACGCAAACAGATTGTCGGTGGTGCGCTGGCCAATCGCGATCTGGAGCTGATCTGGGTCGATAACCCTGTCGATGCCTTCTTCCTGCAAATTCAGGGCAGCGGACAGGTGGTGATGCCGGACGGGCAGGTGATGCGGGTCGGTTATGCCGGGGCCAATGGTCGCAGCTACACACCGGTTGGCCGGATTCTGATTCAGGATGGCGAGGTTCCGCGTGAGAAAATGTCGATGCAGGCCATCCGCAGCTGGATGGAAAGCAATCCGGACCGCGCACCCGCCCTGATGGACGCCAATGCGTCCTATGTCTTCTTTCGGGAGCTGACCGGCGACGGACCGATGGGCGCAGAAGGCGTTGCCCTGACGCCCCGCCGCAGCATTGCCGTCGACCGTCGCTATTACCCCCTTGGCACGCCCGTCTGGATATCAACCACCGATCCGGATGACGACAGTCCGATCCGGCGCCTGACCATGGCGCAGGACACCGGCGGCGCAATCAGGGGCGTGGTCCGGCTTGATCTGTTCTGGGGACCAGGGCCGGAGGCCGCACACAAGGCCGGGCTGATGAACCAGCCGGTCAATATGTTCCTGCTGCTGCCACGGGGTTTCACACCACCTGTCAGTTGACCGGGCCGGGTCCTGCGGTCAGATTAACGGTACATCCGTTAACTGGAGCCGTCATGAGTCAACGCAAAGTCGCGCTTTTCGTCACCTGCCTGGTCGATCTGTTTCGTCCGACCGTCGGGTTTGCTGCGCTGAAACTGCTGGAACAGGCGGGGTGTGACGTCTCGGTTCCCGAAGCGCAGACCTGTTGCGGCCAGCCCGCCTTCAATTCCGGCGACCGGGGTAACGCACAGAAGGTCGCCCGCGGCCTGATCGAGGCGTTTGAGCCTTTCGACTATGTGGTCGCCCCCTCCGGCTCCTGCGCCGGGATGATCCGCAAGCACTATCCCGAACTGTTTGCCGGTGATGATATCTGGGAGGCGCGGGCTACTGCACTGGCCGGCAAGACGTGGGAACTGACCTCCTTTCTGACCGATGTTGTCGGGTTTGACGCGGTTGATGCGAGCTATGACGGGTCCGTTACCTATCACGACAGCTGCTCGGGCCTGCGTGAACTCGGGGTCAAATCCCAGCCCCGCAAGCTGCTGGACAAGGTTGCCGGCCTGAACCTGACGGAATTGCCGGGAGCCGAGGTCTGTTGCGGGTTTGGCGGTACATTCTGTGTCAAATATGCCGATATCTCGAACGCCATCGTTGCCGACAAAACCGAGGATATTCTGGCCACCGGGGCCGATACCCTGCTGGCCGGTGATCTGGGCTGCCTGATGAACATGGCCGGCAAGCTGAGCCGCGAGGGCCGTCCGGTAAAGGTCCGCCATGTGGCCGAAGTGCTGGCCGACATGACCGGGGATGTCGCGCCGATCTCGCAGGGACCGGAATCATGAAGGCGACAACCCACCGGATGAAGGATAATGCCGTCGATGCGATGGCCAATCCGGCGCTGCAGGACAGTCTCGACCGGATGAAAACCGGCTTTTCCTCGAAGCGCGCCATTGCCCGCGACCGGCTGCCTGAGTTCGATGCGCTCCGCGATCAGGGTCGTGACATCAAGAACCGGGTGCTGGCGAACCTCGATCATTACCTCGAAGCTTTCGAGGAAAAGGTGATTGCCGCAGGTGGCAAGGTACACTGGTGTGCCGATGCCGAAGAGGCCAACGCCGCAATCCTCGGAATCTGCCAGTCACTGGACGCCCGCACCGTGACCAAGGGCAAGTCCATGATCTCCGAGGAGATCGGGCTCAACGATTACCTCGAAGCGAACGGTGTTACCCCGGTAGAGACAGACCTCGGGGAATATATCATCCAGCTTCGCCATGAAGCGCCCAGCCATATCATTGCACCGGCGATCCATCTGCAGATGCGTCAGGTGGAGGAGACCTTCCGCGAACATCACCGCCATCTTGACCCGGCGCGCCAGCTGATGGAACCGCCCCAGCTGATGGGCGAGGCGCGGGCAGAACTGCGCGGCCGCTTCATCGCGGCGGATGTCGGCATTACCGGGGCAAATTTTCTGATCGCAGAGACCGGCTCGACGGTCATTGTCACCAATGAAGGCAATGGCGACCTGACCCAGACCCTGCCGAAAGCGCATGTGGTTGTTGCCTCTATCGAGAAGATTGTCCCGACGCTGGAAGATGCCTCGACCCTGATGCGGCTGCTGGCGCGCTCTGCCACCGGTCAGGAACTGTCGGTCTACACCACCTTTTCCACCGGCCCGCGACGGGCGGATGATCCGGATGGGCCGGGTGAATTCCATGTCGTGCTGCTGGATAATGGCCGGACCGACCTGCTGGGCAGCGAATTTTCCGAAATGCTCCGCTGCATCCGCTGCGGGGCCTGCCTGAATCACTGTCCGGTCTATGGGGCAATTGGCGGCCATGCCTATGGCTGGGTCTATCCCGGTCCGATGGGCTCGGTTCTCAGTCCCGGGCTGATCGGTATCGAAGATGCCGGGAATATGCCAAACGCCTCGACGCTCTGCGGTCGCTGCGAGGCCGTCTGCCCGATGCATATCCCGTTGCCCCGTATGCTGCGCGCCTGGCGCGAACGCGAACATGACAAGAAGCTCAGCCCGCGCAGCGTGCGGTGGGGCCTTGATCTCTGGGCCATGCTGGCCAGCCGCCCCCGGCTTTACCAGATCGCCACGGGGCTGGCGATGAAGCTGCTGGGCCGTCTCGGGCGACGACATGGAAACTTCCTGAACCTGCCGCTGGCAGGGGGCTGGACCGACCACCGGGATCTGCCGGCACCGGAGGGCGCAACCTTCATGCAGCAGTACCGCAAGGGCAGGAGGGCGACGAAATGAGCAGCCGTGATGCCATGCTGGGCCGTATCCGCACCGCCCTGGGCCGTGGTCCGCTCGGGCCTGACGAGGCCGCGACCGTCAATGCCGGGCTGACAGAACCCGCCCGAAATCTTGTCCCTGACCGGGCACAGGGCAAGCCTCAGGATCTGATTGAGCGTTTCATCGCCATGGCAACCGAAGCCTCGGCCTCCGTCGACCGTCTGTCTGATATTTCCGAGGCCCCCGCCCGGATCAGCGCCTATCTGGCGGGCCAGAACCTGCCCAAGGCCCTGCGCCGTGCCGAACATTCGCTGCTCGAAGCACCGGACTGGCAGGCTGGCTCCCTGCTTTCCGTCAGCACCGGTGCCACAGACGGCAATGATCTCGTCGGGTTAAGTGTTGCCCTTTGCGGGGTCGCGGAAACCGGCACGCTGGTGATGGCTTCCGGTCCGCAATCGCCGATCACGCTCAATTTTCTGCCGGATACACATATTGTTGTCGTCCGGGCCGGGGATATCGTCGGCGGATATGAGGATTCCTGGGATCGTCTGCGCCAGCATATGGGCGCATCACGCCTCATGCCCCGGGCGGTCAATTTCATTACCGGCCCGTCACGGTCTGCCGATATCGAGCAGACCCTGCTGCTCGGGGCACATGGGCCCCGCCGTCTGCATATCCTGTTGCTCGACGATCCGGCATGAGCCGCAAACGCCTTCCCGACCAGGACGAGATTGCGCTCTGGCGGCATGTCATGCAGGACGTACGCCGCAGAAACCCTGAGCCGGAAGCAAAACCGGACATACCAGTTGTTACGCCTCCGAAACAAAAACAGCCGATCCGGCCAAAGGCCGTTGAGCCGGTCATCCGCAAGCCGAACAAGGACCCGGAACTGGTGCATGGTGTCATGCCGGGGGTGGATCGCCGCCGAAACCAGCGGCTTCGACGGGGCCAGGTCGAAGTCGACGGAACCATCGACCTGCATGGCATGTCGCAAACCCAGGCCTATCAGTCCCTGATGCGATTTCTTGAAGAATCCTATCGCCGTGGCAGCCGGTGCGTACTGGTTATTACCGGCAAGGGCCTGCGCGAAACAGGGGAAGTCGGAATTCTGCGCCGCCAGGTTCCGAAATGGCTTAACGACAATGCCCGGCAACTGATACAGGGCTTCAATTACGCCCACCGCCGACATGGCGGGGAGGGGGCGCTCTATGTCATCATGAGACGGCGGCGCTCATGACCCCCTTTGGTGAAAAGGTCCGGGAACTTCGTCGGAAAAAATCCATTGCCCTCAAGGATATGGCGGCTGACCTTAATGTTTCTTCTGCATATCTCTCGGCACTGGAACACGGTCATCGCGGACGCCCGTCAGCGGGATTTGTCCTGCAGGTCTGCGGCTATCTCGGGGTGATCTGGGATGACGCGGAGGAACTGAAGCAACTGGCCGAACTGTCGCATCCCCGGGTGACGATCGATACTGCCGGGCTCTCCCCGAATGCAACTTTACTGGCCAATCGGCTGGCACAGCAGATCAAGTCTCTTGATGATCAGACGATTCTGAGACTTCTTGAGGAATTACAATAGGTAATATCCTGTTGCTGACTTTCCGGTTTCGGTTTGATCGCCGCATCCGCCGAACCCCAGCCGGATTTTCAGACTTTATACAAAATCAGATCAGATCTGGATAACCCTCTGTTTTATCCACAGAATTATCCACAGGTCGAAAGTTAATGTAATTTATGAGGCATTTTATGTAAATCATTACTATATTCCCGTAATCCATTGATTTTAATATATTTTAATTGACAGTCAGGGATTTTCCGTTGTTTGCGGTCTTGTTGTCGCTGCACTGCCCAACAAGAAACCGTTTCCATCCACAGTCTAAGGCAATGCCGCAGAAAGGGGATGTAACCCGTTGATTATGAAGCGGCTCCGTTTCTGGGGAGAGCCGGAACCCAATCAGAAACAGAGCCGGAGCAGTGTCTGTACAGGACCGGCGGCCGCGAAATCCACCGCTACAGGATGAACTTGCTGAGGTCCGCATCCTTGGCCAGTTCGCCAACCTGCTTATGGACATATCCGGCATCAATTTCGATTTTCTCGCCTGATCTGTCAGAAGCGGTAAAGCTGATTTCTTCCAGCAGTTTCTCCAGCACCGTATGCAGACGGCGGGCGCCGATATTCTCGACAGACCGGTTAACATCCGCGGCGAGGTCGGCCAGGGCATCGATGGAATCGTCACCAAAGACCAGATCGACCTCTTCAGTTTTCATCAGCGCCACATACTGTTTGATCAGGCTGGCCTCGGTTTCCGTCAGTATCCGGCGGAAATCATCGCGGGTCAGGGCCTGAAGCTCAACCCGGATCGGCAAACGACCCTGCAGCTCCGGTAACAGGTCTGACGGCTTCGACAAATGGAAGGCACCGGAAGCAATAAACAGAATATGGTCGGTCTTCAGGGAGCCATACTTCGTGGCAACCGTCGTGCCTTCAATCAGCGGCAGCAGGTCGCGCTGCACACCTTCACGACTGACATCTCCACCGCGCTCATTCCGGACGGTAATCTTGTCGATCTCGTCCAGAAAGACGATGCCATTGTTTTCAACGGCTTCGATCGCGTCTTCGACAACCTGATCATCATCCAGCAGCTTGTCGGCCTCTTCCTTGACCAGAACCTCATAGCTCTCGACAACGGACATCTTCCGCGTCTTGGTGCGCGGACCGCCCATCGCCTTCGACATCATGTCGTTCAGATTCATCATGCCCATTTGCGAGCCCGGCATGCCCGGTATCTCGAACATCGGCATACCGCCATTGCCGCTGTCGACCATTTCAATATCGATTTCCCGGTCATCCAGCTTGCCTTCACGCAGCATGACCCGGAATTTCTGGCGCGTTTCGGGGCGGGCGTCTTCACCAACCAGCGCATCAAGCACCCGTTCCTCGGCATTCAGTTCCGCCTGGGCAGTGACCTTTTTGCGCAATGTCTCACGCGTCATGGTGATGGCAGCTTCGACCAGATCACGGATGATCTGTTCGACATCGCGGCCGACATAACCGACCTCGGTAAATTTCGTCGCCTCAACCTTCAGGAAAGGGGCGTTGGCCAGCTTCGCCAGTCGCCGGGCGATTTCCGTCTTGCCGACCCCGGTCGGGCCGATCATCAGGATATTCTTCGGCAGAACCTCTTCGCGCAGATCCTCCGGCAGTTGCTGACGGCGCCAGCGGTTGCGCAGCGCAATGGCGACAGCACGCTTGGCGTCCTGCTGGCCGATGATGAAACGATCCAGCTCGGAGACGATTTCGCGGGGGGAAAAGTTGGTCATAGGCTCTCGATGATTACATTGTTGTTGGTATAGACACAGATATCTGCGGCAATTTTCATGGACTTGCGGGCAACCGTTTCGGCATCCAGTTCCGTCGCCTCCATCAGCGCGCGGGCCGCGGACAGGGCGTAGTTGCCGCCAGACCCGATACCAATCAGGCCGTCTTCCGGCTCCAGCACATCGCCGGTACCGCTGACCAGCAGGGAAACCTCGCTGTCAGCTACCGCCAGCATGGCCTCAAGGCGGCGGAGATAGCGGTCAGTCCGCCAGTCCTTTGCCAGTTCCACACAGGCACGGGCCAGCTGACCCGGATGTTTTTCCAGCTTCGCTTCCAGCCGCTCGAACAGGGTAAAGGCATCCGCTGTCGCCCCGGCAAAGCCAACCAGCACGCCTTCATCCGCGCCAATACGCCGGACCTTGCGGGCGTTGGCCTTCACCACCGTGTCGCCGAGGCTGACCTGTCCGTCACCGGCAAGAACGACCTTGCCGTCCCGCCGGACGCAGAGAATTGTGGTGCCATGCATGGGGATCGGGCCTTTTTCACTCATAACGCTGTCCGGAAATCTTGGTTTAAGGAGTTGTCGGCACAATGTGGGCCGATATGGGGCCGGGTCAAGCGCTGCGGCCTTTCCGCGGGCCTGTGTTCCTGCTATACCCCGCCCGCCTGATGGAGGAATTTGCCATGCGCAAGGGTTCTTACGAGCGCAAAACCAAGGAAACAGAAGTCTCCGTCCAGATCAATCTGGATGGAACTGGTCAGTATGACGTGAAAACCGGTATCGGCTTTCTTGATCATATGATGGAACAGCTGTCGCGCCACAGCCTGATGGATCTGACTGTCCGGGCGAAGGGTGATCTGCATATCGATTTTCACCACACGACGGAAGATGTCGGCATCGCCATTGGCGAAGCCTTTGCGGAGGCCATCGGTGACATGAAGGGCATCACCCGCTATGGCAGCGCGCTGATTCCGATGGATGAAACCCTGACCCGTGTGGCGCTGGACGTCTCCAAGCGGCCTTATCTGATCTGGAAGGTGAATTTCACCCGCCCGAAACTGGGGGATATGGACACCGAACTGTTCAAGGAATGGTTCCAGGCCTTTGCCCAGGCAGCCGGTATTACCCTGCATGTCGAAAATCTGTATGGCGAAAACAACCATCATATTGTCGAAAGCAGCTACAAGGCCCTGGCCCGGGCGCTGCGTCAGGCAATTGAAATTGATCCGCGCAAGGCGGATGCCGTGCCCTCGACCAAGGGTGTGCTCGGCGGGTCTCTCTGAGGCCTGCTGCTGATCGCAGGAAACAACATGAACGTTTTCACCATTCACCTGCCCCCGGAAGAGACGGCTTCAGCCGACCCTCTGCCAATCCGTGAGGGTTTCTGCTGGCCGGCCTTTTTCTTCACCTTTGTCTGGGCGCTGTGGCACCGCATGTGGCTTGTGGGCACGGCCATCTTCATTGTTCTGACGATTCTGTCCGTCGGGCTGGAATTGTCCGGCATTGCGCCCGCTGCCCGGCTGGTGCTGACATTGGGGACCTATTTTCTGCTCGGTCTGATGGCCAATGATATCCGTCGCTGGCAGATTGAGCGCAGCGGCTGGTATCTGGATGACATTGTCAGCGGACAGGACGCAGACGAAGCGGTCTGGCGCTGGGCACATAAAGCGGGGCAGGCGGCGTGAATCGTCTGGTTATCATCGATTACGGCTCCGGAAACCTTCGTTCAGCCGCAAAATCCTGTGAACGGGTGATCCGCGAGCAGGGTCTGCAGACGGATGTGTCCGTGTCCGGTAATCCGGAGGATCTGAAAAGCGCGTCCCATATCATGCTGCCCGGGGTTGGTGCCTTTGGTGATTGCCGCCGCGGACTGAACGCCGTCGATGGCATGGTCGAGGCCCTGCGTGAGGCCGTGGAGCGCCAGGCAAAGCCGTTTCTCGGTGTTTGTGTCGGCATGCAGCTGATGGCGACCCGGGGTCTGGAATATGGCGAGCATGAAGGACTGGGCTGGATTGAGGCCGACTGCGTCCATATCGCGCCGGAAGACCCGGCCCTGAAAGTCCCGCATATGGGCTGGAACGATCTGCAGATTCTGAAACCGGACCACCCTGTCTTTGCCGGTATATCATCCGGCGAACATGCCTATTTCGTCCACAGCTATCACCTGACCTGCAAAAACCCTGCGGAGGTGGCAGCAACCGTGGATTACGGCCACCCGCTGACCGCCATCGTCGCCCGTGACAATATGGTCGGCGTGCAGTTTCACCCGGAGAAAAGCCAGCGCACGGGGCTGCATCTGCTGGCAAACTTCCTGAACTGGAAGCCCTGACCATGGCAGAGCCCTTCGTAGAGCTGGCCAGTGAGATCCAGAGCGCCGATCTGCACGACCTGTGCGATGCGACCGACAGTGCCATCGTCGATGGTGGCGGGTTCGGCTGGCTACAGCCGCCACCCCGGGAAACCCTTGAGCGTTACTGGCGCGGTGTTCTTGTTGTTCCGGACCGAACCCTGTTTCTGGCCCGCATTGACGGGGCGATCTGTGGCGCTGCCCAGCTGGTGCGGCCGCCGGCAAACAATGAGGCACAGGCCGCAACAGCAACCCTGACCGGCAATTTCGTGGCCCCCTGGGCGCGCGGCAAAGGCGTCGCTAATATGCTGACCCGTGCTGTGGTGAGCGAGGCAAAAGCCCAGAACTTCAGGTTCCTGTCGCTTGATGTCCGGGAAACCCAGACCGCCGCGATCCAGCATTACGAAGCTCTGGGCTTTGTCTGCTGGGGTCGCAATCCAAATTATGCCGTTGTCGATGGCAAGGTTATCGCCGGGCATTACTACGTACGTGAACTGTAGGCACTGACATGATTTTGTTTCCGGCAATCGATCTGAAGGACGGGGCCTGCGTGCGCCTGATCAGGGGTGATATGGATCAGGCGACGGTTTATGCCGACGACCCCGGCGCGCAGGCGAAAAGCTTTACCGATGCCGGATGCGACTGGGTGCATGTGGTCGACCTGAACGGTGCCTTTGCCGGAAAGCCGGTCAATGCTGCGGCCGTGGAATCAATCCTGTCTGCTGTCTCCGTGCCAATCCAGCTTGGGGGTGGCATCCGCGACCGCGCCACAATCGATTTCTGGCTGGAGCGGGGGGTTGAGCGGGTGATTCTGGGAACCGCCGCCTTGCGTGATCCCCAGCTGGTTCGCGACGCCGCCACCGCCTGTCCGGGCAAGGTTGCCGTCGGCATTGATGCGCGCGGCGGCAGGGTTGCTGTTGAGGGCTGGGCCGAAACCTCGGACATGACCGTACTTGATCTGGCACGGAAGTTTGAAGATGCCGGGGTTGCCGCCATCATCTATACGGATATCGACCGCGATGGTGTCCTGACCGGCCCGAACACGTCTGCCACGGCAGAGCTGGCCCGCGCCATCAGCATCCCGGTCATCGCCTCCGGTGGCGTTTCCTCACTCGACGATCTGCGTGCCCTCAGGGCGGAAGCCGACAGCGGTATCGTCGGCGTGATCTCCGGACGGGCAATCTATGACGGCAGGATAGACCTGAAACAGGCCCTGTCGATACTGCGGGACTGACCGGCAGGAACAGCCGGGCGGCCCGGCAGAAGCTGCCGACCCTGTGATCTTCATCACATCGGTGATCATATAACCATCTGATTTAAAACATTATTTTTCTGGCATCTCTTTTGCGTGATAAAGCGCGACGACAAGGGAGCCTTCGATGACGATACCGTTCTCATCAGACATCATCACGCCGGCCGGTGCGACAACCGGCAGATCTGTTCCGGCGCCACGACCACCGGCGACGACAGAGGTTCTGCCCTGGCTGGAACGCCAGTCTGGTACGCCGGGTCAGGTTGCCCTGGCCACGCCCCGCGCTGCCGACAGCACGAACCCGGACGACCTGCCGGAAGACGGAGGTGGTGAACTGTCGCTCTGGGGCGAAGACGGATTTGATTTCTGGGACATTCTGGACGTCATCAACCCGCTGCAGCATATCCCTTTCGTCAACACCCTGTATCGTGAGATGACCGGTGACGAAATTGGTGCTGCCCCGCGGCTTGCCGGGGGTTTTCTGTTTGGCGGGCCAATTGGTCTTGCCATTTCCGGGGCCAATGTGGCCGTTGAGGCGATGTCCGGACAGGATATTGGCGAACATGCCGTCGCCCTGTGGAAAGATGCCGTTGAATATGGCCAGGAAGATGTTGTCGTTGCCAGCGGCGGGCAGGGCGCACCACAACAGGCTGCCGCACAGACCGATCCGGTTGCTCTTGCGCAGCAATCACTGGCGGCTGACAGCGCAGGCTGGAGCCGGGTTCAGGCCACCGCAGCAGCGAACAGCAACGCAAATATCAATGCGTTTTCAAGCCCGAACATGTTGCACGACGTCGTCGCCGCCGCACCCGCAGGGACTGTCCGGGCAACACCCACCGGCCCGGCCACCTTCTCAATCACCCCGGATGCTGCTGCAACAACACCAAACACTCTCGGCAGTGCCGCCGTCACCGCCTCGGCCTTCACGGCGAAAAGCCCGGAGACCAAATGGTTTCCGGTCAACAAGCCGCGCAATCCGGTGTCCCCGGCAGCCCGGACCACCGCAATGGATTTTGCACAGAACGCCGAAGATGTGACCCGTTTCCGCGATGACAAGCCGCGTGTGAAAGAACAACGCCTCAGCGAAGCCCAGATCAAGAGTGCCCTGCTGCAGGCGCAGGTCAATTCACGGGGCATGAATGTTCCGGCAACCAGCTACAGCGCCAGAAAAGCTGCCGCAGAAGCCCATGCCCCGGTTGATCCGGCAGTCCCCGCAAAGACCGGCACCGATGCGCCGCAAAAGCCCGCAACACAAAGCGCCGAACTGACAGGCACGGGGTCCAGCCTGATTGATGCCCAGATTGCGACCCAGACCAGCCGCGCCCCGTCGGCAGCAGCCGCTCCACAGGCAGCCGCAAGTGGCAATGCCGACTGGTTTGCACAGGCAATGTCACAGGGACTGAGCAAATATCAGGGATTCAAGAACTCGGATTCAGACGCGAAAAACTGATCTGACAATCAGATCAGACAGTCGTCTTCTCTTTTGACAGGCAGATGTCATTGACCGGGCAGGCCGGACAATCAGGCTTTCTGGCCTTGCAGATATAGCGGCCATGCAGAATCAGCCAGTGATGCGCATGCAGCCGCCAACGGTCCGGCGTCCGGCGCATCAGGGCCTTTTCCACCGCCAGTTCATTCTTTCCCGGCGCCAGACCCGTCCGGTTGGCAACACGGAACAGATGGGTATCGACGGCAATCGTTAACTGACCGAAATAAATATTCAGTACCACATTGGCGGTTTTCCGCCCGACACCGGCCAGTTTCTCCAGTTCCTCGCGGGTTTGTGGCACTTCGCTGCCATGGTCGCGGATCAGCTGTTCGCAAAGTTTGATGACGTTCTTTGCCTTGGCGTTAAACAGGCCAATCGTCTTGATATGCTGTTTCAGTCCGTCTTCGCCCAGCGCCAGCATCTTCTCCGGCGTATCGGCAATCGGGAACAGGTTTTTCGTCGCCTTGTTGACCCCGATATCCGTGGCCTGGGCCGACAGCACCACAGCAACCAGCAGGGTAAAGGCGTTGCGGTAATCCAGTTCACCCTTCGGTTCCGGGTTGCGTTCCCACAGCCGTTCATAGAAGCGATCAACGTCGGCAAGTTTCATGGCTTTTGTCATGCGGCAAATTTACCTGTCCGGGGAACGAATGGAAACTTTAACCGGATGCCGGGAATGCTAATATCTGTTTCATGTCATCGAACACCGACGCGCAGACAGCCGAACCGTCGCTTCTCAGCCTTATCCTGCGGCCACATCGCAGCCTGAGCCGTTACGGTTTTGTCTGTTTCATGGCGGCAGTTATGACCGTTTATGCCATCGTCGGCGGGTATTTCTTTTCCATCGGGGCCTGGCCGGTCTTCGGCTTCATGGGCATCGAGGTTCTGCTGCTCTATGTGCTGTTCAAACTCAATTATCGCGACGGCCGGGCCTTCGAGACGGTGGATCTGACACAATCGACACTGGCAGTACAGAAGGTCGACCCGAAGGGGCGGGCTGAGCGGCATGAATTTCAGCCGCACTGGTTACGCGTCGAAATGGATGATCCGCCAGAGCGCCACAGCCAGCTGACCCTTGGCTCACACGGACGGTCCCTGACCCTCGGCAGTTTCCTGACCCCGCCGGAACGGCTGGAAGTCGCCCTCGAAATCAGGGGCGGCTTGCGCAAGGTCAGGTCTGGCGGCGGTTAAGACCAGGTTTTAACCCGCCCATCCCGAACGACTTCAGCCCGGAAGACCGAGAACATCGCGCATATGGTAGAGGCCGGGCCCTTTGTCAGCCAGCCAGCCGGCCGCACGGATCGTCCCGCGGGCATAGGCGCTGCGGTCGGTCGTCATCGTGCCGATTTCCATCCGCTCGCCCTCACCGATGAACATCACCTTATGTTCACCAACCACATCGCCGCCACGCAGAACCGCATAGCCAATCCCGCCCGCCGGGCGTGCACCGGTATCGCCTTCCCGGGCATAGATCGCCGCATCATCATGGCTGACACCGCGCCCTTCAGCGGCCAGTTTACCAAGGCTGAGCGTTGTCCCGGAGGGCGCATCGACTTTCCGGCGGTGGTGGAAATCGATTATCTCGATGTCGTAATCTTCTTCCAGCATGCCGGCGACCTGTTTGGTCAGACCGAACAGGATATTCACCACCGGACTCATCGACGTGGAATAGAGCACCGGCACATCCTTCGCCAGTTCCGCCAGTTCCGCTTCGGTTTCCGCCGTCAGACCGGAGGTGCCGACCACCAGTTTCGTGCCATGTTTGCGGGCCAGCGGGATCAGGCCGGGTGTCACCGTATGATGGGTGAAATCAATCGCCAGATCACAGGATGCAAACAGGGCATCTGCATCATCCGTGATGGCGACCCCGATCCGGCCGATTCCGGCAATCTCACCCGCATCCCGGCCAATCATGTCGGAGCCCGCGCGCTCTGACCCGGCGGTAACGGTCAGCCCGTCTGTTTCCTGCGCAATTTTAACCAGCAGGCGACCCATATAGCCGGCACAGCCCACGACACCAATTCTTGTTTCAGTCATTCAGTCCTCTCCAGCCCCCTTCGGGGTTTGTTCAGTCACCGGCGGCGGCTTTTTTCCAGGCCGGGTCTTTCAGTTTTTCCAGAAATTTGTCATGCGCTGCAAGCTCTGCCCCGGTCGGCGCGTGCGGGCGGGGGTCGCGATGTTCGCGCCGCAGAATAAAACCGCTTCCGGAATTTGCCTGTGAGCCGGCACCCAGTTCCAGACCCGGTTCGCGCCCGCCCTGCAATTCCAGAAACACCTCGCCCAGCAGCTGCGCATCCAGCAGCGCCCCGTGCTTGTCACGGGCGCTGAGATCAATGCCAAAACGCTGGCAGAGCGCATCAAGGCTGGCCCGGGCCCCGGGAAACCGCTTCCGGGCCATCTGTACCGTGTCGATGGAGCGTGACATCGGCAATTCAGCCCGCCCGATCATTTTCAGTTCCGCATTCAGGAACTTCATATCAAATTCGGCATTGTGGATGACCAGCGGCGCATCCCCGATGAAGGTCAGGAAATCATCCACCACATCGACGAATAACGGTTTGTCCGACAAAAACTCTTCCGACAGGCCGTGAACCTCGAACGCACCGGTCGGCATATCCCGTTCCGGATTCAGATAGCGGTGAAAATCCACACCCGTCGCAATGTGATTGATCAGCTCAACACAGCCAATTTCAACAATCCGGTCACCGGATTGCGGATTAAAGCCGGTGGTTTCCGTATCCAGAACAATATGACGCATCAGCTTACTCGTTTCATGTCCGTTATGATCAGGTAGTAACCCGGTCAAGAATCGCCGTCAAACGTCGCCAGGTATCTGCCCGGCCAAGAGATGTGGGCACGACAAAATCAGCACGCCGGCGTTTTTCGGCTTCGCCCATCTGTTTGGCCCGGATGGTCTGCAACCGCTCCATCGTCATGCCGGGCCGGGCCAGCACGCGACGGGTCTGAACGAATTTCGGCGCCGTCACCACAATGCTGTAATCACAGCGCCCGGACCGGCCACTTTCAAACAGCAGGGGGATATCCAGCACAACAACCCGGCAGCCCTGACCGCGGGCAATCCGGAGAAATCTTTCTTCGGCCCGGCGGACCTGGGGATGCAGAATAGCCTCCAGCGCCTTCAGGGCAGGGGGATTGCCAAACACTTCCGCACCCAGCGCCTTGCGATCAACAGCACCATCATGAACGACACCGGGAAACCGCTTCTCAACAGCCTCCACCGCATCGCCGCCACGTTCCATCAGCCGGTGCACGGCCCGATCCGCATCATGAACCCGAAGACCCATTCGGGCGAACATCCCTGCTGCCGTTGATTTTCCCATGCCGATAGACCCGGTAAGGCCGAGAATAATCATGGCGCGCCATATATTTCCGGGAAAACGGCCTGACGCAGGGCGTCATCGACCACCGGCCGCCGGCCAAACCAGGCTTCAAAACCGGGGACGGCCTGATGCAGCAACATACCCGGTCCGGTGACCACGCGACATCCTCGCACCTTTGCAGATATCAGGAGATCCGTTTCTACCGGCGCATAGATAATATCGGCAACTGTGGCCTGTGGGGGTAAATCATCAAGCCGGATTTCCAGCGGCGGGTTGTCTTTCATCCCGAGGCTGGTGGTGTTGACCAGTAACCCGGCATCCGACAACGCCGCTTCCCGCTCGGTCCAGTCCAGCACATGAACAGGCGAGCCGAGTTCACCGGCAATCGCCTCTGCCCGCGCCTTTGTCCGGTTGAACAACCGGATTTCAGGAACTCCCCGGTCGATCAGGGCAACTATAATAGCCCGGGCAGCCCCGCCCGCACCCAGAACAACCGCCGGTGCATCAGCCTTCCAGCCGGAAGCCTGATCCTGCAAATTCATTAAAAACCCGAAACCATCGGTATTGGTGGCCAGGCTGGAGCCGTCTTCCCGGAAGATAATCGTATTGGCGGCGGCGATCCGGCGGGCCAGATCATCGGCCTCGTCTGCCAGCGACAGTGCTGCTTCCTTATGAGGAATGGTCACATTCACCCCGGAAAAGCCCATTTTCGGCAAAGCCCGGAAGACCGTTTCAAAATCATCCGGACGGACCGGCAATGGCAGATAGGTACCGTCAATACCATAACGTTGCAGCCAGTGCCCCTGTAGCCGGGGTGACCGGCTGTGGCTCACCGGCCAGCCCATAACACCGGCGACCTTTGCCGCCCCGCTCAGCCCTGTCATGCAACAACGCCCTGTTCGCGCAAAATATCCAGCAGAGGCAATAACGGCATCCCGAGAATGGTGAAATGGTCGCCCTTCACCTCGGAAAACAGATGCATTCCCATGCCTTCAATCTTGTAACAGCCAACCGTCTGGAAAACTTCGTCACCGATATGATCGAGATACCGGTCGATATAGTCATTCGACAGGTTGCGCATGGTGATTTCGGCAATCCCCGTATGATGCCAGATCCGCGCACCATTGCGGAACAGGACAACTGAGCTGACGAGTTGGTGCTTTTTCCCGGATAAGGCCCGGAGCGAACCAACCGCATGGTCACGGTCCACCGGCTTTTCAAACCAGACACCGCCGCAATCAAGCATCTGGTCGGCAGCAATAACAATTCCGGTTTCGTAACGACCGGAAACTTTCATGGCTTTCAGTTCTGCCAGTGCTTCTGCGGCAGCACTGGTGGTCACCCGGTCTGCCCGAAGGGCGTTCCGGAAGCTTTCTTCATCCACATTCGCCGGGTGCAGTTGCACATCCAGTCCGGCAGCCCGGAACATTTCAGCTCGCGCTTCTGATCCGGAGGCCAGAATCAGGGGGATGGTGGCCGCGTTCGGACCTGCCGGAAAGGGGAGGGGGTTGTTCATGCCTGGGTATCCTTGAATTCACCGTAATAAGTCAGAATGGCCGCCGCCGTTTCTTCGATCGATTTCCGGGTGACATCAATCACCGGCCAGCCATGTTTGGAACAAAGCCGGCGCGCCATCTGGGTTTCCGCCTTCACCGCATCAGGATCGACATAATCTGTGGTATCTTCCTGATTCAGCATTCGCAGCCGGTTCCGGCGAATTTCAATCAGCCGTTTCGGATCCTTGGTCAGTCCGACAACCATCGGGCGGGTGACGCGTTCCAGCTCTGGCGGGACGGGACAGCCCGGCACCAGCGGAATATTTGCTACCTTGATGCCGCGCTGTGCCAGATAAATACAGGTCGGGGTTTTCGAGGTTCTCGACACACCAACAACAATGATATCAGCCTCATTCAGATCATGAGTCAGCTGACCGTCATCATGGCTCATGGTGAAATGCACAGCCTCAATACGCTCAAAATATTCCGTATCCATGACATGCTGGCGGCCTGGCTGTCCGCGGATCGCCGATCCGGCATAGGCGGCAAGACCGGCGAGCACGGAATCCATGATCGAGATACAGGGCAGCCCCATCTCCCGGCAGCTTTCTTCCAGGACAACCCGTAAACCCGGATCAACGACTGTAAAGACAACAGGACCGGGATTTTCCGCAATTCCCGCAGCAACCCGCTGCATCTGTCCACGCGTGCGCACCAGCGACCAGACATGTTCTATCGGATTGACGTTCTCTAGCTGAACAACACAGGCACGCGCAACAGCGTTTACTGTTTCACCCGTCGCATCAGAGACCAGATGGATGTGGAAATCTCGTGTATTGTTCAGCGTCATTTCTCATGTCCTGGGGATAGAATCATCATCTTCACAAAAAGGTGGTTTTATCCCCTAACTGTCCGGAAGAAACCTACCCGGTTATGGGATGAGGGCAACCGGACTTTCACAGACAACAGGAAGTCGGATAACCTGAACCGGAAAGATTTGATCCCCGTTTTCCACGTTTGCCCGAAAGATTTATACATCAGGATTGATGGGGATTTCCGATTTTCTGTCCGCAAATTATCCACCTGAAAATTTCCGCATCAACAGACCACAGTTAATTCTGGATGGCTTTGTGGATGAAATTTAATCCCCGATTTCCGCATCCCCTACTACAACTATCCTCATCCTATTAGATTCTTTATATTTGATTGGAAGGAAACGAGAGGCCATACCCCGGATATGAAAACCACAGCTGAAAAACCGTTTCTCAGGGTCCTCCGGGGTGAGGTACTTGAGACCCCGCCGATCTGGATCATGCGTCAGGCCGGACGTTATCTGCCGGAATACCGTGCCTTGCGGGAAAAGCAGCCAGACTTTCTGAAGTTCTGCTATACCCCGGAAATGACCGTTGAAGCCACATTGCAGCCAATCCGGCGCTATGGCTTTGATGCCTCCATCCTGTTTTCAGATATTCTCGTCATTCCCGATGCCCTTGGACAAAAGGTCTGGTTTGAAGGCGGTGTGGGACCAAAACTTGAGCCGGTTACCTCCGCAGCGACACTGATTTCTGATCCGGCTGAAGCGGTAGATAGTCTTCTGGCACCGGTTATGGAGACGGTTCGGCAATTACGGGCTGCCCTGCCTCCCGAGGTGGCGCTGATTGGGTTTGCAGGGGCGCCATGGACGGTCGCCAGTTATATGGTTGAAGGTGGTTCCAGCCGGGATTTCTCGAAACTGAAACAGCTGGCCTATGCCTGTCCGGATGATTTTCAGGGTATTATCGACCGGCTCGTTGAGACGACGATTGTCTATCTTTGCCGTCAGGTTGATGCGGGTGCCGATGTCCTCCAGCTTTTTGATACCTGGGCCGGGATCCTGCCGCCGGCTGAATTCCGTAAATGGTCAATCGAGCCGACCCGGCGAATTTGTGAAGGCGTTCGGTCAGAACATCCTGACATTCCGATTATCGGTTTTCCGCGTGATGCCGGTCTGATGCTTGGCGAATATGCGGAAAAAACCGGCGTCACTGCTGTCAGTATCGATACGTCGACACCGCTGGGTGCGGCGGCTGATCTGGTGAAGGGCCGGCCGGTTCAGGGTAATCTTGACCCAATTCATCTGATCAGTGGTGGCGAGGCGCTGGACCGGGCTGTTGATGAAGTGCTGGAAGCCGGGAAGGGCCGGCCCCATATCTTCAATCTCGGTCACGGCATTCTGCCGCCAACACCGCCGGAAAATGTTCAGCGAATGATTGATCGGGTTCGCAACGTCGGCTGACCGGCCACGAAGGAATTTGATTTATGGCGAAAACCGCTGTTGTTCTGCTGAATCTCGGAGGACCGGACAAACCGGAATCTGTTGAACCCTTTCTGTTCAACTTCTTCCGTGATCCGGCAATCATCGGCGCACCGAAACCGATCCGCTGGCTGATCGCAAAACTGATCTGCAAAAGGCGCGGGCCGGTTGCCCGTGAAATTTATGCTCATCTGGGGGGTGGCTCACCATTGCTGCCCCTGACCCGCAAACAGGCTGATGCACTTGAAGCCAGCCTGAAAAATGAGGTTGATGACATAAAATGCTTTGTCTGCATGCGCTACTGGCATCCGATGAGCGGCGAGGTTGCAGCGGATGTTAAAGCATGGGGGGCAGACAAGGTCGTGCTTTTGCCGCTTTATCCCCAATATTCGACAACAACGACAGGCTCGGCGATCAAGGCCTGGCGCGAGGCAGCCCGTGATGCAGGCCTGATGGCAGAAGAAAAACTTGTCTGCTGTTATCCGGAACATCCGGGATTTGTTGAATCGATGGCAGAGCTGACCCGCCCCGTTCTGGAACAGGCACGGACAAAGGGAACGCCAAGGCTGCTCTTTTCGGCTCATGGTCTGCCCTGCAAGATCATCAAGGCCGGAGACCCCTATCAACGGCATGTAGAGGCCTCCGCAGCGGCGATTGTTAAGCGGCTGGGGGTCGATGGCCTGGATCACGTTACCTGCTATCAGAGCCGCGTCGGACCGCTGGAATGGATCGGTCCGTCAACCGAGGATGAAATCCACCGGGCCGGGAAGGATGGTGTTCCACTGGTCATTCTGCCGGTTGCCTTTGTGTCCGATCATTCCGAGACGCTGGTTGAACTGGATATCGAATATCGTGAACTGGCAGAACAGAACGGGGTTCCCGGCTATTTTCGGGTTCCTGCACTGAATACAGATAAAGCCTTTATCGACTGCCTGACAGATCTGGTACAAAACGCGCTGGCAGATAAATCACTGGCCTGTGCCGAGGATGATCCCTGTGGCTGTATCATTGATATCCGGGGTGGCGGGCATGTTCTGGAGAAAGCATCAGCATGATTGATTTCATTGGCGACTGGTATCTCTGGATCAAGGCATTGCATGTGATGTCGATCATCGCCTGGATGGCAGGGCTGCTCTATCTGCCACGCCTGTTTGTCTATCACTGCGAGGCGGAAACAGGCTCTGACCAGTCTGAAACCCTGAAGATCATGGAACGACGCCTGTTGCGGGGGATCATGAACCCCGCGATGATCGCCGCCTGGGTCTTCGGATCGATGATGGTTGTTTATCAGGCCGCCACCGGTTTTGAAGTCTGGCTGCATGTTAAACTGCTGGCGGTTGTTTTGATGACAGTCTTTCACCATATGGCAGGACGATGGCGGAAAGATTTTCTGGCAGATAAGAACCAGCGCAGTCAGCGCTATTTCCGGATCATGAATGAAGTTCCGGCTGTGCTGATGGTCGTGATTGTCATCATGGTTATTGTAAAACCGTTCTAAAGATCACCGTTGACGGATGAACAGGTTGTAGCTACATGTATGGTTCGGTAGCTGTCCGGCTGCCGCGTCAATCAACAATTCGAAGGCGATAACGCCTCAGTAAACGGCCCTGAATTAAGGCCCGGTCTGCCTTCGATCATGACATTTCCTTTTTCCCATGTGTTTTCACTAATCGAGCGACTTCATGAATCTTCAGGATCTGAAAGACAAATCACCGGCTGACCTTCTCGCTTTTGCAGAGGAGCTTGAAGTCGAGAATGCGAGTACTCTGCGCAAGCAGGACATGATGTTCGCCATTCTGAAACAACTGGCCGAAAATGACGTCGCAATTTCAGGCCTTGGTGTGCTGGAAATTCTGCAGGACGGTTTCGGCTTTCTGCGGTCACCGGAAGCGAACTACCTCCCGGGCCCCGATGATATCTATGTCTCTCCCAGCCAGGTGCGCCGATTTGGTCTGCGTACCGGTGATACGGTTGAGGGACAGATCCGGGCCCCGAAAGAGGGCGAGCGTTATTTTGCCCTGCTGAAAGTAGCTCAGGTCAATTTCGAGGATCCGGATGCAGTTCGTCATCGCATCAACTTTGACAACCTGACCCCGCTTTACCCGGAAGAACGGCTGAAACTGGAAGTCGATAATCCGGAGAAGAAAGACAACACCACGCGGGTCATTGATCTGGTGGCCCCGATCGGTAAAGGCCAGCGCGCTCTGATCGTTGCTCCGCCGCGCACCGGTAAAACGATGATCCTGCAAAACATCGCTCATGCGATCTCGGTCAATCACCCGGAAACCTATCTGATTGTTCTGCTGATTGACGAGCGGCCGGAAGAAGTGACGGACATGGCCCGTTCCGTGAAGGGTGAGGTTGTTTCCTCGACCTTTGACGAGCCGGCCACCCGCCATGTGCAGGTAACCGAGATGGTGCTGGAAAAGGCCAAGCGTCTGGTCGAACACAAGCGGGACGTAGTTATCCTGCTGGATTCCATCACCCGTCTGGCCCGTGCCTACAACACGGTTGTGCCGAGCTCCGGCAAGGTGCTGACCGGTGGTGTTGATGCAAATGCCCTGCAACGGCCGAAGCGTTTCTTCGGTGCGGCGCGTAATATCGAAGAAGGCGGATCACTGACCATCATCGGCACGGCGCTGATCGATACCGGGTCGCGTATGGACGAAGTCATCTTCGAGGAATTCAAGGGTACGGGTAACTCGGAACTTATCCTTGATCGCAAGCTGTCCGACAAACGGACCTTCCCGGCGATTGATATCAGCAAGTCAGGTACCCGGAAGGAAGAACTTCTGGTCGACAAGGGCACGCTCGCCAAGATGTGGGTGCTGCGTCGTATCCTGAACCCGATGGGAACTGTCGATGCCATGGAATTCCTGCTCGACAAGCTGAAGCACTCCAAAAACAACGACGATTTCTTCGACGCCATGAATTCCTGATGCTGACGGCCTGACAATCCACCGGGGTTGTCAGGCCTGTTTCAGCCGGAATTGCTGGCGATCATGATGATCGTTATCACGAAGACAAGTGTAGCAATACCGATCAGGGCGTTGATCAACAGTGACTGGCGCAGAAACCGTCCTGAGTTTTTGGCCATCCGGGTTACCCGTTTTAGATTGTCGTCATAACGATCACGGTGAGACCAGACATTCGGATCAGGCCCGCGGATCAGCAGATCACTGGTAACAATCATTCCGAACAGATCCGGATCGACGGGGCGGAGTGAATGGTCCGGCTTGTTGGTTTTTGCGATCCACAATCGACGATCTGTTTCTGCTCCGGCACTGCCGGGCAGAACCTCCTCCACCAGAATCCGGTTTGGCCGGTTCAGTGCAGCCGCCAGTTTTTCTAACGCTGCCCTGTCTTGTTTCTGGCTCATTGCCGTGACCTGTCCTCAGTTCGCAGACTCTATGCAGGCCGATGATCCTCTGGGGTAACAGAGCGTGGCATCCTTTTCTTTTGTCAGCGGATTTTCACCCTGCTGGAGGGTAACAGGATCACTGTTTTCCATCTTCGGCCGACTGACTTCGATAACAATGACCGCAGCGATCAGGGCGATGACGGCAATCAGGGTAAGCAGGGCAAAGACCTTGTTGACCATGAGATTGCGCCGGATAAAGACGGCGGCTTTGTATTCTGCTGTCGCGACCAGCTTCTTGTTTGCCGAGAGCCGCTTGTGATGTGACCAGGTATTGGGGTCGGGACCACGGACCAGAAGATCGCTGAGAATAGCCCGCCCGACGAGATCGCTGTCCACAAGCTCAAGCTTGCGGATGGGCTCTTTTGCTGCGGCAATCCAGAGTGCGGGTTCTTCACGACCGTCTTCTGAGCGACTGACCTGTAGAACCAGCACCCGGTTACGCCGATCCAGTTTCCGGACAAGCTGATCGAAGTCAGTCACAACAAACATGAATTACTCCGGTCACGACACCCCATCTCCGGAGTGAGTCTGGTGAGTGGCGCTGGATATGCCAGACCGTCAGGATTTCACAGCAGCGCCTCGATGTTCAAGAGTTGTTTCTTGGTTTCCACACCACCATCCCCGGAATAGCCCCCCAGCTTGCCCCCGGCTGCAACCACACGATGGCAGGGGATGATGATCGGGATGGTGTTTCGTCCGCAGGCATTGGCGACAGCCCGTGATCCGGACCCAAGCTCTGTTGCCAGTTCGCCATATGTCCGTGTCTGTCCGTAGGGAATGGCTGACATCACTCGCCAGACGCTTTGCTGATGCGGTGTGCCATCCGGCGCCAGCGGCAGATCGAAGTTCCGCAGATCACCGTCAAAATAGGCGTTGAGTTGTTCACGAGCCGTCACGAGCAGGGGTGTTTCCCGGACCAGCCCGAATTCATCCGGCGCCCAGCCCCAGTCGAGGGCGATAATCTGACCATCGGCTTCGGTCAGGGTGAGATCACCGACCGGACTATGCATGGAAAGCTGATACATCATCTAGTGGGTCCTGATTTTCTGACTCAGAGCAGAAGCAATCTCAGAAAGGCTGGTTACGGGAGCGGAACAGACTGTCCCATGGCAGATATAGAGTGTTGTCCTGTTATCGACCATCGCCTTGCCAAAGGCCGGATGTGTATCGGGCAGATCATCACTGCTGTTCAGGACAAGCCGGGTTGCAACGGGGAGGGGGTGTTGCCGGACGGCCCTGGAGAAGCTGGCAATGTCGGCTTCATCACGGCCCAGAATCACCAGATCAACAGAATCAATCAGCAGTTCATAACCACCAATCAGAGTGGGATAGCTGATATAGCGCTGGCTGAAATCACCGGTAAAGGTTTTGAACAGATGTTCAGCCTGATGCCGCCAGGTCACATCGCCTGTGAGACGCCAGAGCCGGGCCAGGACCTCCATCATGACACCGTTTCCGGCTGGCACGGCATTATCCATGGCTGTCCGGGTGCGGGTGATCAGAGCTTCTGCATTGTCGGCGGTGAAGAAGTATCCACCCTGTTCATTGTCCAGAAAATGCGTGTTGGCGTAGTCGACCCAGTTGATGGCCTGATCAAGACAGGCTTTATCGCCGGTGGCCTCAAACAGTGCAATACCGGCCCGTGCCATCTGGGCATAGTCATCAAGAATACCCGGCGCAGAATTGCGACCGAGGCGATGTGCGTGTGACAGGCAGTTTCCGTCATTCATGTTCTGTAAAACAAAGGACCAGGCGCTGATGGCCCGGTTTGTCCATTCCGGCTCGCCAAAGGTGGCACCTGCATCTGCCAGCGCCGTGATCATCATGCCGTTCCAGTCACTCAGAACCTTGTCATCAAGGCCGGGACGGATACGCTTTTCCCGCTCAGCAAACAGTTTGGCCCGCATGCCGGCAAGGGCGGCTTCCTGACTGTGGTCGTTCAGCTCCGGGGCTTTGGTACGGCGGAGAATGGTTTTACCCTCCCAGTTGCCGTGTGGCCCAACATCATAGGCGGCTTTAAAGACGGTGCTGTCTTCACCCAGCAGGGCGTCTATCTCCGCCTCTTGCCAGACATAGAATTTCCCTTCCTCTCCTTCGCTGTCGGCATCAATGGTGCTGGAAAAGGCACCGCCCTCGGCAATCATTTCCCGCTCAAGCCAGGCAATGCATTCCCGGATGCGGGTTTCATAGAGATCGCTGCCGGTTTCCCGCCAGACATCAACCAGCAGGTCGATCAGCTGTGCGTTGTCATAGAGCATCTTCTCAAAATGCGGGGCGAGCCATTCGTCATCTGTGGAATATCGGGCATAACCGCCGCCAAGATGGTCATAAATTCCGCCCTGTGACATGGCATCAAGGGTGCGGATGACGGCCTGTTTGAGATCAGGATTGCCGGTGCGCAGTCCGGACCGCCAGAGAAATTTGAAGATACAGGGCTGGGGAAATTTCGGTGCCCCGTTCAGCCCGCCATGAACGGGATCGACAGCGCGAAGCAGGGAGGTTGCTGCGGCATCAATCCCGGCGAGGGAGATATCCTCGCCGGCGGCACCCGCTTCAGCGGACATTTTTGCCAGGCCGTCTCGCAAGGCGCCGACATTCTTCACAATATCCTCTGACTTCCGCTGGTAGGCGGAACTGACCCCATTCAGAAGCTGACGGAAGGAGGGCATGCCATAGCGGGGTGTATCGGGGAAATAGGTGCCTCCCCAGAAAGGCTCACCATCCGGTGTCAGGAACATGGTCAGCGGCCATCCGCCCTGTTGTCCCAGCAAGTGCAGGGTCGACTGATAGATGGCATCCAGATCGGGGCGTTCCTCCCGGTCGACTTTGATATTGATGAACAGGTTGTTCATGATGTCGGCCGTTTCCGGATCCTCAAAACTTTCATGGGCCATCACATGACACCAGTGACAGGCTGCATATCCGATGGAGAGCAGGATTGGTTTATCCTCGGTTTTTGCAGCCTCCAGTGCATCGGCTCCCCAGGGTCGCCAATGGACAGGGTTGTCCTGATGCTGCAAAAGATAGGGACTGGTTTCGTTCGACAGCAGATTTCTGTCACCCATGCGGAAAAGCCTTATGATAATGAACCGTCAGGTTTTAACTTAGTGTGTCTGGCGGCAGGCGAACACCCCACTGAAGGGAAGATAGCAAGATGAAGATTACTGTTGATATCGATTGCACTCCTGAAGAAGCCCGAAGCTTCCTCGGTTTGCCGGATGTTCAGCCGATGCAGGCGGCGTTGCTGGAACAGATGCAGGAAACCATGGCCAAAAATCTGGCCGGGATGGATGCAGAGACGATGATGAAAACCTGGCTGCCGGCGGGCGTGCAGGGTTTTGAGCAATTACAGAAAATGTTCTGGTCGCAGTTTCAGGCAAGTGGAAAGTCAGACAAGACGTGATGTTTCCCGATGCTTTTGTATGTGACGTCGTGTGCGTGAGATGACTGCCGGACAGGCAACCATTTTCGCCCGATCCAGCGGCAGTGGTATTTCCGGTGTTGCGGTTCTTCGTCTCTCCGGTCCGCAGGCTGTGGAGGCGGCGCGGACAATGATCCCCGGCCCGTGGATCACGGCGCGTCAGGCCTCCTTACGTTATCTTCATGATCCGGAGACGGGAGAGACCATTGATCAGGCTTTGCTGCTCTGGTTCCCGGCGCCGGCCAGTTTCACCGGTGAAGATGTGGTGGAGATTCAGTGCCATGGCAGCAAGGCTGTTCTGACCGATCTCTATGGCATTCTGTCTCACCACCCGGGATGCCGCCCGGCGGAGGCGGGAGAATTTACCCGCAGGGCATTTGACAATGGCCGAATGGACCTGACCCAGGTTGAAGCCCTGTCAGATTTGCTGGAGGCGGAAACCACGGCACAGCGGCGGCAGGCCATCCATCAGATGTCGGGTGCGCTGGGCCGTCTCTATGATGGCTGGCGGGAACGCCTGATCCGGGCACTCGCGCATGTGGAAGCAGAGATTGATTTCCCGGAGGAGGACCTGCCGGAGGATATGCTGGCACCGGTCCGCGCAACGGTCGGGATGCTCCAGAAAGAAATTCATGAGCATCTTGATGACGGCCGGTTGGGGGAGCGCCTTCGGGAAGGTTTCCGGCTGGCCATTGTCGGCGAGCCTAATGTTGGCAAATCAAGTCTGCTGAACTGCCTGGCACAACGGGATGCGGCGATCGTTTCGGAAATGGCGGGCACCACCCGTGATGTGGTGGAGGTGCATCTTGATCTTGCGGGCTATCCGGTCGTGCTGGCTGACACCGCGGGGTTGAGAGAGACCAGTGACCCGATAGAACGGGAAGGGGTGATCCGGTCTCGACAAAGGATATCCGAGGCGGATCTGGTTCTTCATGTGTTTGATGCTCGGGCCGGGGGCCCGGCAGAGACTATCGAGACGGAGGGCACACCGGTCCTGCTGGTGGCAAACAAGACGGACCTGCTGGACCGAGTGGACAACCACTCTCCTGAAAGGATCGGGGTGTCCGCTGAAACGGGTGCCGGTATCGGGGAGTTGCTGCAGGCAATTGCCAGGCGGCTTGACCTGAACCGGTCTTCCCGTTCCGAAGACACTCCGTTAACGCGGGCCCGTCATCGGCAGGCGCTGGAACTGGCACTGGTCTGTCTGGATCGTTTTCAGACAGCCCCTTTACCTGAACTGGCGGGGGAGGATCTTCGGCTCGCCATGCGTGAAATCGGCAGAATTACCGGCTCGGTAGATGTCGAAGACCTTCTTGATGTTATCTTTCGGGATTTCTGTATCGGGAAGTAGTGTTTCACGTGAAACATTCGGTTGTCCGGGGCCGGTTCCCCTTTGACTTGGATTGGGCAAATCCATACATTCCGGCTTATGCAACAGAATTATGATGTCATCGTTGTCGGGGGCGGACATGCCGGCTGTGAAGCAGCCGCGGCAGCTGCCCGCATGGGCGCGCGCACAGCATTGCTGACCCATCAGCTCGACAGCATTGGCGTGATGTCCTGCAACCCGGCAATTGGCGGTCTGGCGAAAGGCCATCTGGTTCGCGAGGTCGATGCGCTGGATGGATTGATGGGCCGGGTAATTGACCGCGCCGGCATTCAGTTCCGGATGCTGAACCGAAGCAAGGGGCCGGCTGTCCGGGGGCCACGGGCGCAGGCCGACCGAAAGCTTTATCGCCTGGCGATGCAGGAAGAGCTGCGGCAGATCGACAATCTGGATCTGGTTGCAGACCCGGTTGCAGACCTGATGACCACGGATGAGGGTGTGATTTCCGGGGTCGTCGGCGAAAGTGGCACCTGTTACGCCTGCCGGGCGGTGGTGATCACCACGGGCACCTTCCTGCGCGGCGTCATCCATGTCGGTGAATCCCAGACATCCGGCGGGCGGGTTGGGGAACAGCCTTCCGTGAAGCTGGCGGAACGGCTTGAATCTCTGGGCCTGCGAATGGGGCGCCTGAAGACCGGGACGCCGCCCCGGCTTGATGGCCGGACGATTGCCTGGGACCAGCTTGAAGAGCAGCTGGCCGATGATCCGCCGACACCATTTTCATTCCTGACAGAGAAGGTGACGGTTCCGCAGATTTCCTGCCATATCACTTATACGACGGAACAGGCTCACGCGGTCATCACAAAGAATCTTGACCGGGCGCCGATTTATTCCGGCCAGATTTCAGGGACGGGTCCGCGTTACTGTCCGTCTATTGAAGACAAGGTTGTCCGGTTTGCGGACAAGACCAGACATCAGATATTTCTGGAGCCTGAAGGGCTGGATGATCACACGGTCTATCCGAATGGCATCTCAACCAGTTTGCCCGCCGATGTGCAGGCAGAATTTCTGAAACATATCCCGGGGCTTGAGACAGCGGTCATTCTGCAACCGGGATATGCCATTGAATATGATTATGTTGATCCTCGGGAACTGGATAGCCGACTGGCCCTCCATAAATTACCGGGCCTGTTTCTGGCGGGCCAGATCAATGGAACGACCGGATATGAAGAAGCTGCCGCTCAGGGTTTGATTGCAGGCACAAATGCGGCGCTGGTTGCCGGTGGCTCAGCTGAACAGTTCACGCTCGACCGGGCTGATGGCTATATGGGCGTGCTGATTGATGACCTGACAACCAAGGGGGTTTCGGAACCCTATCGGATGTTTACGTCCCGGGCAGAATATCGATTGTTGCTGCGGGCTGATAATGCGGACCAGCGTCTGACGCAGAGAGGCATTGATATCGGACTTGTCGGCGAGACGCGGCGGGTGGTCTATGAAACCAAGGCCGCCAAACTTGCCCATGCGCGGGCGGTGATGGAAGAAAGTCAGGCAACGCCAAACGCGTTGATCAGTTTCGGGATAAATATCAATCTGGATGGACAGCGACGGAACGCTTTCGAATTGCTGGTTTATCCGGATGTAACCTGGGAACGGCTGGTTGAGATATTCCCGGCCCTTGGCGAGATTGAACCGGCCATCGTTGAGCAGCTTTCCATCGACGCGCTGTATCAGGGCTATGTTGCCCGACAGCAGGCGGACATCGACGCCTTTCGACGGGATGAGGCTCTGCGTCTGCCGGCTGATCTGGATTATTCAACAATCGGCTCGCTTTCGAATGAAGTGCAGCAAAAACTGGCGGCGGCGCGGCCAGAATCTCTGGGGGCGGCGGCCCGGATATCAGGAATTACCCCGGCAGCGCTGACGGCCTTGCTGCGTTTTGTCAAAAAGGCAGGCAGAGAAGCCGCTTGACCACCGCCACTGTTTCACGTGAAACATGTCTCTGCCTTTTTTGGAGAGACGATAACCGTGGTCGAGCCGGACAGAGAGACTCTGAAACAACTCGAGGCGCTGACTGTTTCACGTGAAACAATTCAGCGACTCGGTGTTTATGCGGACCTTCTGATCAAGTGGAACTCCCGAATAAACCTGATCAGCCCCAGGACCATCAATGATATCTGGCAGCGTCACATTATTGACAGTCTGCAATTGCTGCCCCATCTCTCGGAGGCACGTCCCATCGCAGATATCGGATCGGGCGCCGGATTTCCCGGATTGATGCTGGCGATTGCCGGGGTTCGGGATGTTCACCTCATCGAAAGCGACCAAAGAAAATGCGCTTTTCTGAGGGAGGCGGCCCGTATAACCGGGGCCGAAGTGACCCTTCACCCGGAGCGTGTCGAGAATTGCGGGGGGCTGCGGGCTGGACTTCTTGTCTCCAGGGCCTGTGCGCCGGTTGGAAAACTGCTCGATCTGGGCCGGTTTGTTGCGACCGAAAAGACACAATGTCTGTTTCTCAAAGGACAACATGTTGATGAGGAATTGACCGAAGCACACAAAAAGTGGTTTATTGAGGCTCATCGGGTCCCCAGTATGACGGATCCGGACGGCATTATCCTCAAAATTGGAGCGTTTCGACATGTCGCTGATCGGAACTGACCCCGCCAGACGGCGTCCCCGTATTATCGCTATCGCTAATCAGAAGGGCGGTGTGGGTAAGACCACGACCGCGATTAATCTGGGAACGGCCCTGGCTGCGGCAGGTAAAAAGACCCTGATCATTGATCTGGACTCCCAAGGCAATGCGAGCACGGGCCTTGGTATTCCGCGTGAAAACAGGACGCTGAACACGTACCACACCATGATTGGCGAGGTCTCCCTGTCGGAAGCCGTTCAGGAAACAGCGATCCCGAGCCTTTTCGTTCTGCCGTCCGGGCGGGATCTGTCGGGCGCCGAGGTTGAGCTGGTTGACCAGCATCGCCGGGAATATCGTCTCCGGGATGCGATGTCCGGTCAGATCGACAGCTATGATTATGTTCTGATCGACAGCCCGCCGGTGCTCGGCCTGCTGACACTCAATGCCCTGGTTGCCGCGCAGGCTGTTATGGTTCCGCTGCAGTGCGAATTTTTTGCGCTGGAAGGGATCAGCGATCTGATGCGCACAATTGAGCGGGTGAAGCGCAATCAGAATCCGCGACTGGAAATCCAGGGAATTGTCCTGACCATGTATGACGGTCGGAACAACCTCTCCAATATGGTGATGTCCGATGTGCGCGATTTCTTTGGAGACAAGGTCTACAAGACAGTCATTCCGAGAAATGTGCGTGTTTCTGAGGCCCCGTCTCATGGCAAACCGGTTCTGGTCTACGACCTGAAATGTGCGGGGTCGCAGGCTTATATTCATCTGGCGAGTGAAGTGTTGAACAGAGAAAACGGATTGGCGGCATGAGCGATAGCGAAAAGATGGACAAAAAAGAAAAACGCAGCGCCCTAGGCCGTGGTCTCTCTGCGCTGCTGGGTGATGATGCGCCAACCGCCGCAGGCACAGATGCGGGAAACGCTGGCGGCACGGGTGCGCGCAATCTGCCGACCGAGAAAATCCGGCCGAACCGTTATCAGCCGCGCCAGGTCTTTACGTCAGAAGACATTGATGAACTTGTTCTGTCGATCAAGGCGCAGGGTGTTCTGCAGCCGATTCTGGTGCGGCCACATCCGGATGATCCTGATGCCTATGAGCTGATCGCGGGGGAGCGTCGCTGGCGCGCCTCACAGATTGCCCAGCTCCATGAAATTCCTGCCGTCATTCGCTCACTGACAGATCAGGAAGCGCTGGAGCTGGCGCTGGTCGAGAACCTGCAACGCAAGGATCTCTCGATTATTGAAGAAGCAGAGGGTTATCAGCGACTTATCGATGATTTCCAGCATACCCAGGAAGATATCGCCAAGGCTGTCGGGAAAAGCCGGAGCCATGTGGCAAACACCCTGCGTCTGCTGAATCTGCCAACACCAGTTCGTGCGATGGTGGAAGAAGGACGCCTGAGTGCAGGCCATGCCCGGGCCTTGCTGGGGTCTGACCATGCGGTTCAGCTGGCAGAGCAGGTTGTCGCTAAAGGTCTGAACGTTCGGCAGACGGAACGATTATCCCAGGGCGGCAAAAGCAAGGGAAGTGGCGGCAGTGCTTCAGGCGGCGGATCGAAAGATGCGGATACGCTGGCACTGGAACGGGATCTGACGAACCGGCTGGGTCTGGCTGTCTCCATCAATCCCCGGGGGCAGGGGGGCGAGATTGTCGTGGCTTATCGTTCGCTTGAGCAGCTCGACGATATTCTGGCCCGGCTGAGCAGCGATCCGGATGCTTATGAAGATGAGGATCTGTTTGCCAAGGAAGAGCTTGATGAAGATGAAATGCGGGCCCTTCTTGAAGAAGCCGAAGACGAGGATAGCGGCGAGCCGGCCTTGAGCGAGCTTGATCTGCACCTTCATAAGCAGGATTCCGAGGATGCCCCGTCCGGTGCACTCGGGCAGATGGGGTGGAAGTCGGGAGATACAAAAGTAACGGTCCGGGCCTCTTCCGGTAAGAAATCCGAAGATATCATCCGCGGCTCCGGCTGGAAAAACCCGGAAGCTTCCGCCTGATCACCGATTCTGCTGAGAAAATGCTGACGCTCTGCTCAGCGTCGGCGCATCCCGGCCCGTGCTGCCTGGCAGATGCGCATCAGGGCGCGGTGGCAGATCGCCTCATCCGGCCGACCCGTTGTCTTGGAATCCAGCTCGGCTTCGGTCAGCAGTTCCAGTGCTGTTGACAGCCGGTCGAGGGTCCAGATCGAAAGCTGGTGCTTGAACGCATCCTTTACCTTGAAGAAGACAGGGGGGCGGATTGCCCCGATTGCCTGATCTGCGGACTGGCCCTGCCGCATCAATCCGGCTGCGTAATGAAGCTTGTGCAGGTGGCGTTGCACGGCGAGGATAATCGGAATGACGCTCATCCCTTCTGCGCGAAGGGCCTGAATGGCGACTTCCAGCTGGACCGTCTGGCCGCCAGCCGCGGCCTGTACCACGTCATCTAGTGCCGTGGCGCTGCTGTCACCAAAACAGACAGTTGCATGGGCCAGCGTGATGGCTTTTTCCTGGCCCATATAGAGCATCAGCTTTTCATATTCGCTGAGGGTCGCTTTCCGGTCTGAACCTGTATGGCTGAGGATCCAGTCCGTGGCATCCCGGTCGATGCTGTAGCCGTTTTCTTTCAGCAGGCGCTGAAGCAGTCCTGCGCGGTCATTGTCGCTGTCCCCGTAACAGGGGCCCGCCACGGCAGTTTTATCTTCTTCGGCCAGTTTCCGCAGTTTTGAGCCTTTGGAAAGGTTGCCGGCCTCGATTACCACCAGGTTGTCGCAGGTCTTTGCAGAGAGAATGGATTCCAGTCCGTCGACCATGTGATCGGCCCCGTTGCGCACGCGGACCGCACGGCGGCCGCCCGTCAGGGCCATGGCGAAGGCTTCATCGCTGAGCCGGGCGGGATCGTCTTTCAGGTCGGCTGAATCAAGGTCGGCAACCCGGAAGGGATCCTGCAGGTCACCGGCGACGGCGCGAATTGCGGCTTCGACGCGATCACGAACCTGTCCGTCATCAGGACCATAGAGCAGCAGAACACGTGTTTCCGGGTTTGGCGCGGCCACGAACCGGTCGAGATTGCCATCCCGGAGGATCACTGTGTGCTCCGTCGCGCCCCGGCCTGGTCAAGATAGAACAGGGAGAGCCGGGTCTTGATCTGACTGGCGATCTGTTCTGCGCCCCGTCGCCGGGCATCTTCCCGCGCGCTCTGGGTGGCAAACTGGGAGCTGAGAATGTCATAGCTGTTGACGCTCTGATAGCGCCCGGCGAGGAGACTGCGGTTATCGCCGGTCGCAACCAGCTTATATGTCGCGAAAATCAACAGGTTGGCGCGGGTTGATGAATCATCCTTGCGGATACCGAGATCCTGTTCGGCCTCCTGCAAATCGACGATGAGGCGATATTGCGGATTGTCCGGCTCCCCGTAGGGATTCAGGCGGTCGAGCAGTTCGTTTCGAAGCTGCTGTCCGATACGGTCGTCGATAAATTCCACCGTCGTGCTCTGAAGGCCGGTGGTCACGGCACCGCCGGCAAGCCGGGGATGGTTCAGCGGACGAAAGCCGCAGCCGGTGAGGCCGACGAGGACAATGATGAGCAGAAGCCTATGCAACAATGTTCACAATCCGGTTGGGGACAACAATGATCTTGCGGGGCGTTTTGCCGTCCAGCTGTGCGATTACCTTCGGTTCAGCCAGGGCAGCAGCCTCGACTGTTTCCCGGTCAGCGTCCAGAGCCATTTCGATGGTTGCCCGCATTTTGCCATTGATCTGTACGCCGATCGTGACGCTCTCATCAACCAGCAGCCCGGCATTGGCAACCGGCCAGGAGGTCTTGATAACCGGATCAGTATGACCGAGTTGCCGCCAGAGTTCATCAGCGATATGCGGGGTCATCGGAGAGATCAGCATGATAATCGCTTCGAATCCGAAACGGGCGAGGCCGGGATTGCCGGGCTGGCTGAGATCAAGCCCGCTTATCAGGTTTGAAAGCTCCCGGATGCGGGCCACAGCCTTGTTGAAATGGAACCGGTCCAGATCAGCGGTCACGCCATCAATGGCCTTGTGGATCGCGCGGCTGACATCGTCATCCCCATCACGCCGGGCAGGCTCTGCCGGGGTTGCGCCGAGAATGTCTTCGCCCAGTTTCCAGAGCCGGTTGAGATAGCGCCAGGCACCATCAACACCTGAATCCGTCCATTCCAGATCGCGGTCCGGCGGGCTGTCGGAGAGCATGAAAAGGCGGGCAACGTCGGCACCGTAGGTCTCCAGAATGCTTTCCGGATCAACCACGTTCTTTTTCGACTTGCTCATCTTCTCGGAACGGCCGGCGGTTACCGGTCGGTTGTCAGGCTGAGCGACCAGACTGCCATCTTCAAGGGTGATGAGGTCAGAGGGCAAAACCCATTTACCCTTATCATCACGATAGGTTTCGTGGCAGACCATGCCCTGGGTCAGCAGGCCATCAAACGGTTCATCCTGAGTAACATAGCCACATTTCTTGAGAGCCCGCATGAAGAATCGGCTGTACAGCAGATGCAGGACAGCATGTTCAATGCCGCCGATATACTGGTCCACCGGCATCCAGTAAGCGGCCGCGTCGCTGACCCCGGTCTCGCTGTTATGCGGATCGCAGAAGCGAAGGAAATACCAGGAGGATTCAAAGAAGGTATCAAAGGTATCGGTTTCCCGGACCGCAGCCTTGCCGCAGGCCGGGCAGTCCACATGCTTCCAGGACGGGTGACGCGCAAGCGGATTGCCGGGTTCGTCAAAATCGATATCCCTTGGCAACTCAACGGGCAGGGCGTCGGCGGGCACGGGAACCACACCACAGTCAGCACAGTGAATGATCGGGATCGGACAGCCCCAGTAACGCTGACGGGAGACACCCCAGTCACGCAGCCTGTAGGTCACGGAGGTCTCACCGACACCGGAAGCTTCCAGCCGGGAGGCAACCTCGGTCTTGGCTTCGGCAACGGTCATGCCATCGAGGAAGTCGGAGTTCCCGAGGCGGCCGTCCCCTGTATAGGCGGTATTGCCGACAGAGAATGTGGCAGCATCGACATCATCGGGGATGACGACGGGAAGGACCGGCAGGTCATATTTCAGGGCGAAGTCGAGATCCCGCTGGTCATGTGCCGGACAGCCGAAGATAGCGCCGGTGCCATATTCCATCAGGACAAAGTTAGCGACATAAACCGGCAACTGAACACCGGGGCGCAACGGATGACGGGCGAAGATCCCGGTCGCAAAGCCTTTCTTTTCGGCTTTCTCGATATCGGCTTCGCTGGTGCTCATGCGGTTGCACTCAGCAATGAAGCCGGCGAGGTCCGTATTTGAGGCTGCCAGTTCCTGCGCCAGCGGATGATTGGCGGCGATAGCGCAGAAGGAAGCCCCGAACAGGGTGTCATGCCGGGTGGTATAGACTTCCAGCCGGTCTTCACGGCCTTCAAGCTCGAACCGCAGGCGGGCACCTTCGGAACGTCCGATCCAGTTATGCTGCATCAGCCGGACCCGGTCGGGCCAGCGTTCCAGCCCGTCGAGGGCGCTCAGCAATTCTTCGGAATAGTCGGTGATCTTCAGGAACCACTGGGCCAGCTTGCGCTTTTCAACCAGAGCACCCGAGCGCCAGCCCCGACCATCAATGACCTGTTCGTTGGCAAGAACCGTGTTCTCGACCGGATCCCAGTTGACCCAGCTTTCCTTGCGATAGACCAGGTCATTGGCCAGGAAATCGAGGAACATCTTCTGTTCGTGGCGATAATAACCCGGTTCGCAGGTCGCCAGTTCACGATCCCAGTCATAGGACAGGCCCATTGACTGGAGCTGCGTGCGCATGGCGGCGATATTTTCCCGTGTCCAGTCGGCCGGATGGGAGCGGTTTTCAATCGCCGCATTCTCCGCTGGCAGGCCAAAGGCATCCCAGCCCATCGGATGCAGCACGTTGAACCCCTGCGCCCGTTTATAGCGGGCGACCACATCGCCCAGCGTATAATTGCGGACATGGCCCATATGAATGCGCCCGGACGGGTAGGGGAACATCTCCAGCACGTAATATTTTGGCCGGCTGCGGTCTTCCTGTACGGCGAAGACCTGCTGGTCCGCCCATTGCTTTTGCCAGTAGCTTTCAGTTTCCTTGGCGTTATATCGCGCCATCAATGTTCTCTCGTCTTCTGATGAAAAGGGTATCCGGTCAGTGCTGACTGCGGCGACCGGCAGGGATTAAGCTGACCCGGACCGGGGCTGCGCGGTCAGAGGTCCGGTTACTGGGTCTGTGACAGGGTGCGGCTGCGAAGTTCCCGCGCATGGGCCAGGATCTGGTTTTCCAGCTGGGTATTGGTCGCCGGTTCAACCCGGGAATCAAGCCATCCGCCCGAGCGGTCACGTGTCTGGCGGAAAACCGCAACACGCACGCCGTCAGAGCGCAACTGACCGCCAAGAATGTAAACATTCATCTTGAACCGCTCCGCCGGTGCATCGGGCGGGGAATACCAGTCTGTAATGATGACGCCCCCAAACGGATCAGCTGAAGACAGCGGCATGAAGGTCAGGGTGTCGAGGGAGGCGCGCCAGAGATAGGCATTGACGCCGATGCCACCACCGCCATTTCCTTCCTTGGAACTACCGTCGAACAGTCCGGTAATGCCACCGGCACCGAAGACGGAACTGCCCCGGTCGCTGTCCGAATAATTGCCACCCGTATCAATTTCGCCGGGAGCGCGGTCTCTCGGGTAATCACCTTCAACGGGAATATTCTCACATGCGGCAAGGCCCGCCATCAGTGTCAGTCCCAGTCCGATATATTTAAAAGTCTGCAGCATCACGTTTAACCCGGATTCTGTTTGCGCCAGTGTTATACACGTTTCTGCGCCGGACAGCCAAGCCCGGCCATTCCTATCTGTGCAATGACCGTAAACCGGCAGTCCTGCTGGCCCGCAGACAATCTGTGACAACTTTGCAACAGTATGGGATATTTATCACAAACCGGTGTTTCTCTCACTTGACCCGAAAGCCGGTACATGTGCTTATACGCCTCGTCGCAAGACATCCAAACGTTTGGAACAAATTATCCGGTAAATCGGAAGGAATTATCGAAATGAAAAAGATCCTCTTCGGAACGACTGCTCTCGTCGCAGCTGGCCTGGTCACCTCCGCTCATGCAGCAGAGAAGATCAAGCTCGGCGTCAGTGGTTACATGTGGCAGGAAGTTGGCGTTGCTGACTCCCGCGCTGGCCAGACCACGGTCAACCTCGTGTCCAACACGGAAGTTCACTTCAAGGGCAGCACGACCCTTGATAACGGTCTCACCATCGGTGCTGACATCCAGCTCGAAGGCAACAGCCAGGCTGCTGACCAGATCGATGAAAGCTATGCTTGGATCGAAAGCAAGACCTGGGGTAAAGTTATCCTCGGTACGGAAAACGGCGTTGGCGATCTGATCACCACGCATGCTCCGGGCGTCGGCCCGATGGGCATCGACGGCTCGAACGCCACTTACTGGTTCACCAACACCGGTTCAGCTGCACCGACATCAATCGATGCTTCTGACTCAGGCGATAACGAAAAGCTGACCTACATCTCGCCGAAGCTCGGTGGCATGTTCCAGGCTGGTGTTTCCTACACGCCGAGCACGGATGCAGAAGACGGCAAAGGCCCGTCGGCAAACACATCCCTGCACAATGTTGTTGAAGGTACTCTGCTCCTCGACACCGATATTGCCGGCTTTGGCGTTCGTTCCAGTGTTTCGGCTCTGCATGGTTCGAACCAGGGCGCCAACAACCGCACGGTTTACAGCGCAGGCCTGAATGTTTCCTACGCTGGCTTCACCGTTGGTGGTGGCTGGGGTCGCCGGATCAACAAAGGCGCAACCACAGACGGTTCCGCTTACAACATCGGTGTTTCCTATGCGACCGGCCCTTATGGCCTGTCCCTCGGTTACCACAACGGTACGGCTAACGGCTCGAACGGCGATAATGGTTCAGAAGACGGTTTCACCGCTACGGAACTGGCTATGAGCTACAAGATCTCTGACGGCGTCGACTTCAAGTCAGGCGTTTCCTACGTTCAGTTCGAACAGGACGTTGAAACCAATCCGCTTAACGGTGGTGGCAACGGCTACGAGAACGACGGCTGGATCTGGATCAACGGTATCTACCTGAGCTTCTAAGTTCAGATCAGTTATCGATCCTGGAAAGGGCGGCTTCGGCCGCCCTTTCTTTTTGTCTTTTCGGTGCTGAAATGCTGATCTGAGAACCCTGTTTCTCAGCAAGACGAGCATATGAATGGCGTTCAATCCGGGGTTTCGAAAACCGAAAGGGCTGCCGCAGAGCCCGGCAGACGAAATACGCGGCCTCATTTCAGCGGGTCGCCTGGATGCGGCTGAGAAAAAACTGAAACTGCTGCGCCGGACCCGGCCCCGGGATGCGGATTTGCTGAATATGTCCGGTGTTGTTGCCCTGCAGCGTACTGACCTGAAGGCGGCCTGGGCGCATTTCTCGAAAGCGGCGGCTCTGGCCCCGGACCGGCAGGATATTCTGCATCATCTGGGTGAGGCCAGCCGCCTGACCGGGCAGTGGGATGCCGCCGCGACGGCTTATCGTCAGGCGCTGGCAAAGGGTGCATCAAAATTCACCACATGGCGCGGGCTCGGGCTGGCATTGCTGGCACTGGGTGACGCCACAGGTGCGGTGACGGCGCTTGAGAAAGCTTCTGCCGGCAGTCCCCGTGACCAGATCACCCTGCTGAAACTGGCAGAGGCACAGGCCGCGGCGGGGGAGGGTCAGGCCGCAATTTCGACAGCCCGTCAGGCACTGGCCCTTGATCCGGCGAGTTCTGCGGCCCGGAATAATCTGGGTGTGCTGTTGCTGAACGGAAATTTCCCGGAAGAAGCCGCAGACCATCTGCGACAGGCAACAGATCTGGCACCGGACCGGCCGGATTACCGGCTGAATCTTGCGGCAGCCTGCCGTGCGGCGGGCCTGATGGAGGAGGCAGCAGGGCATTATGCGGAGGCCATCCGGCAACCGGAAACACCGGCTTCGGCGCTGTCTGCCTATGCCAGTCTGCTGGAGACCCTGAACCGGACAGAAGAAGCAGAAGACCTGGCCTTGCAGGCACTGGAGATCGATCCGGATGACGCGGCAGCATTACTGACCCGGGCCATTCTGTGCCGACGGGGCAAGCAGTATCAGGCCGCGCTGGATATTCTGGAGCCGATGGAGGGTAGGACGGATCTGGGCTACGAACTGGCAACCTCCCGCTATTTTGAAATGGGAACCAATTTCGACCGGCTCGGGCGCTACGATGACGCCTGGCTGGCATTCTCCCGCTGCAACGACATACATGACCGCTCTGACATTGCCCATCCGATGGACCGGGATGCGTTTTTTGCCGATATCCGCAATGCGCGGGATATCTTTACCGGGGAGCGGGTTTCCCGCTGGCCGGTGGATATTGCCGATGATCAGCCCGCGCCGGTTTTTCTTGTCGGTTTTCCGCGATCCGGCACGACCCTGACCGAGCAGATACTGGCAGCGCATCCCTCTGTTCTGGCAACCGATGAACGGGAACTGGTTCGCGGTATGGCGCAGGCCGCCTCGTCGATTCTGGGCCGGGACTTTGCCTATCCGCAGGATATTGATGCCATCGAGGACCGGCATATACCGGCGTTCCGTCAGGCCTACCGTGATTCCGCGGCGGCCCTGTTCGGCGAGGCAATCCGGGGCAGGCTGCTGCTCGACAAGCTGCCGCTCAATATCGTGCATCTCGGTTTCATCCGGCGGATTTTCCCGGAGGCAAAGATACTTGTGGCGCTTCGCGATCCGCGGGATGTCTGTCTCAGCGCGTTCTGCCAGAATTTTCAGCTCAATACGGCGATGATTCAGTTCCTGACCATTGAGCGCACGGCGGAAGCCTACTGCGCAGCAATGGGCCTGCTGCTGTCTTTCGAGAAGGATCTGGGCCTGCAGACACTCAGATTCCGCTATGAGGATGTGGTGGCTGACCTGCAGGGCGAAGCCACGCGGATTCTGACCTTCCTGGGGCTGGACTGGACAGATGAGATGCAGGGTTTTGCGCAGAAATCTGCGGGCCGGGCGATATCAACCCCGTCGGCCCGTGATGTGGCGTCCGGTCTTTATACCCGCGCCCTTGGCCGGCATGTCAATTATGCCGCACAACTGGCCCCGGTTGCGGCTGACCTGGCCCCGTTCCTGCGTGAACTGGGATATGACGACGGTAACTGACTTAATCCGTGGCCCACATTCGTAACAGATTGGCCCGGGCATTGCTTAGCCGGTGAAATTCCGGGGTCTCCGGAGCGACCTGGTTGACCCAGTTTGTGCTGACCGCGATATCATAGAGAATCTGTCGCTGTGCCTGATCGCGGACCATGCTCTGTACCCATGTTACCGCTGCCAGCCGCTCGCCGGAGGTTACTTCCGCAACCCGGTGCAACATGGTCGTCGGGTAGAGCATCGCATCACCTGCGGGCAGCTTGACCGGCTTTTCGCCATATCCGGTATCCAGGACAAGCTCGCCCCCGGCATAGGACTCAGGGTCAGACAGGAACAGGGTGAGCGAGAGGTCAAGACGCATCGGTTCCGGGCTGCGCTGGACCGGATTGTCGATATGCGTGCCGTAATGCATGCCCGTCACATATTTTGACAGGATGGGGCGCTGAATATGCTTGGGTACGGCAGCAGTCCGGAACGTCTCGTTCCTGTTCAGCGCTGCCAGCACAATATCTTCAACCTGCGTCTGCTGCTTTGACCGCATTTTCAGTTCGAGGTTATTTTTAACCCCCTTGCGGCCAAGTTCCGGTGCGGTTGCGCCCCCGTCCAGAAAAGTTGCCTGATCGCCGATTTTGCGCAGCCGGCCAATTTCTTCCGGGGTCAGCAGTTTTTGCAGCCAGAGTAACATGAAGGAGATGCCCGTCTTGTGGTTACGGAATGGAGCGGCATTATCACGCTCTCGGGCGCTCTGGACAATGCCTTGATCTGACAGGCACCATGCCACGCGGTCGTCGGAGACCGGCAGAGCGGTGCGGAATCATGAGGAAGACGAAGAATGACAATTGAACAGTCACTCCACGCGGTCGGCGCAGCCGTCAGCGCAGCAGCAGAAGCATCGGACAGAAAGCCGGAAGATGTGGCGCTCTGCGCGGTCAGCAAGATGTTTGACGCCCCCGTGATTGCTGAAGCCCTGGCAGCAGGCCACCGGTTGTTTGGCGAAAACCGGGTTCAGGAATCCGAAGGAAAATGGCCGGCATTGCGCAAGGATTATCCGGATGTCTCCCTGCATCTGATCGGCCCGTTGCAGACAAACAAATGTGAGGATGCGGTGGCCCTGTTTGATGTCATTCAGACGGTTGATCGCCCCAAGCTGGCCCGGTCTCTCGCAAAGGCCGAGGAGAAACTTGGCCTGAAGCGGCACTATTACATTCAGGTCAATACCGGAGAAGAACCGCAGAAAGCCGGGGCGACACCCGCAGAAGCCGATGATCTGATCCGTCTCTGCCGGGATGAACTGGGCCTTACCGTCGTCGGGCTGATGTGTATCCCGCCGGTGGATGACGAGGCGGTCCTGCATTTCGGATTACTGTCGCAGATCGCTGCCCGTAACAATCTGTCGGGACTCAGCATGGGGATGAGCGGGGATTTTGAAATGGCGATTGCCTGTGGTGCAACGCTGGTACGCGTGGGCTCGGCGATTTTCGGAGACCGGCCCAAACCTGCAGCATAGCAGAGGCTCAGCTGACGGGTGCCGGTGCAGATGGTGGCGCCAGCCGGGCCTTTTTCTCAAGGTCGGACAGGTCGTTCGCATCAATGATCAGATGCAGGGTCTTCACATAATCGAAGCCGCGTTCTGAATAGCCTGTCAGGGTGACGGCCAGCACCCGGCCCAGCGGCTTGCCGCCTTCGGCCCTGATTTCAGCCCGTTTGCGCCGCAGATCGGCATAGGCAGGATGAATATTCAGATTGCGCATGTAGGAACGGATACCGGTCAGCAGATCAGGAAACGCCTTGATCTTGAAGTCCGGGTTATCACCGGCCTGTTTCGGGATCAGGCCATGATCATCAAGGGTCGTATACTGGCCAAAGATCGCATTTCCGAGGCGGGCAAAACGCGAACTTCCCCAGCCGCTTTCCTCGACCGCCTGTGCCAGAGCAAGCGCCACGGGCACCACATCAACACGGCGGACCAGCCTGTCCAGATCATCCGCCGGGGTTTTGTATTTCTCAGCCAGTTGCTCCAGCCAGATGGCGTCTGCAACGGGCAGGGCCTTTCCCGAATCCATCAGCTTTCGGGCCGCGAGAAGCCGCTGGCGCTCTGCCAGTATCTCGCGATTGGACTGCAGGACGAGCGGGAGGACGGTGCGCAGGAAAACGGATTTCCGGGTGTCCGTATCCGCGACATCCTTCAGACCTTCCGGCAGTCTGGGCAGAAACAACCGGGGAACCCGGCTTTCACCGCTGATAACCCGGTCCAGGGTATAGTGGCTGGCATCCAGCCGGGCCGCCAGAAACGGTGCCAGAACGGAGTCCATCTCCATCAGGTCAGCCAGCTCGGTGGTGATGGTCCAGTTCCGTTCCGGCTGATCCGGGCCAGACCGGAAAGAGGCCAGAGCCTGATCAGGACCATAGACGCCGGACCCGATCGGCCCGGACCCGAACTGGGAGGCCAGCACAACCGCCCCGATGGCAACCGCCCCGGCAGACGTATTCAGCAATATTCCGTTCAGCATCGCTACACTCCGCTTGTGTCAGCGGTATGTCTCAACCCGAGGGGTCAGTACATTTCCTGCTGACCGGCCGGCCGGACTTCCTCGACCTCCGGCACATAGTAACGCAGCATGTTTTCAATGCCGTGCTTCAGTGTGGCTGTCGAACTCGGGCATCCGGCGCAGGCCCCCTGCATGTGCAGATAAACGACGCCGTCTTCAAATCGTTCGAAAATAATATCGCCACCATCCTGGGCGACGGCGGGACGGACGCGGGTATCAAGCAGTTCCTTGATCTGCGTGACAATCTCATCATCTTCCTCGCCATCGTCTTCCGGTGCTGAATCATCAGCCAGAAGCATCGGGCGTCCGGATGTGTAATGCTCCATGACGACACCCAGAACCTGTGGTTTCAGGACCTGCCAATCCTCATCTTCCAGCTTGGTTACCGTGATGAAATCACTGCCGAGGAAAACACCGGAAACGCCGTCGATGCCAAAAAGCCGGCTCGCCATTGGTGATTTCTCTGCCGCAGATGCGGTCTTGAAGTCTGCTGTGCCCTCGCTCAGGACGATTTCACCGGGAATGAATTTCAGTGTCGCCGGGTTCGGGGTCTGTTCGGTCTGGATGAACATTGCTGCCTCATTTTAAGCGGTCTAATTCCGACTAAGGAGATAAGGTATTCGGTGACGGTCATCAAGCCCCCGATCCAAAAACGTGATCGGCTTCCTGTCAGGGGGCGGTTGACGGCCTCAGCGTTTTCTGAAGATGGCGCTGCCAAGCCAGCCCGCGAAGCAGGCAATAATCACCGCAAAAATGCCGTAAAGCAGTCCCTGACGGGTGGCAAAGTCATAGACTTCAAACTCAACCCCGACCTTGCTGACAGACAGGGGAGTGATTTCTGCGGAGACGACTTCGCCGCCGCGCACAAGATAGACCTCGACCCGGTAAATCCCCTCGGCAACATTGGCCGGGAAGTGGATCGGGGCCCGGAACAGCTTGCCGCTGATCATGGTCACTTCGCCGGAGGCGTAGCGATACAGCCCGGTGCGCTGCTTGTTGCGGATGATCGCGGTGCGGAATTTCTCGACATCTTCCTGGGAAACATTCCGGCTGACCGTGCCTGATTTGATCGGCAACTGATTGAAGCCGATGGCGTGGCGCTTGCGTTCTTCTGTGTCCGGCAGAATGTCGGTGAGCTGCCGGGTTGAGGAAATGGCATAAAAGGCCGGGACATCTTCAAAAGTCTGATAGGCGTTATTGACCCAGATGCCGGAAATGCGTTCCTTGCGGCGGATCGTCAGATCCTGTTCCGGTCCGCGGACAACGACCACAATATCGCCCGGTCCCTCGATGGAACCGAACATCAGCACATCATCCCCGTCGAAACCGGAATTGATGGCAATCAGGTGGTTGGAGAGATCGGCAACAAGCGTATCGGCGCTGGCCGGCTGCGGGGTTGCGAGAAACAGACCGATGAGCAGAAGGGCAATACGCATTAGTGACCTCCGCCACCGATAGAGAACAGGTCGTCGGGGGTGACAATCAGTCCGACCAGTAGCCAGATACAGACGCCCAGCACCATCATGGCCAGCAGAACGCGCAGTTTCTCGCCCGGCAGCTTACTGCCGAGGCGGGCCCCGAACTGGGCCCCGATCACCCCGCCGACCAGCAGCAGAAGCGCCAGCACGATGTCGACCGTATGGTTGATGGAGGCCTGAAGGATGGTGGCGTTGGCAGTGACGAAGATGATCTGGAACAGCGAGGTGCCGACCACAACAGCGGTTGGCATCCCCAGCAGATAAATCATCGCCGGCACCATGACGAAACCGCCGCCAACCCCCATCATGGCGGACAGAATACCAACAAACAAACCGACCAGGATTGGCAGCAATGCGCTGATATAAAGCTTCGACTTGCGGAACCGCATCTTGAACGGCAGGCCATGCAGGAAGGTATGCTGATGCAGTTTCTTGCGTCGCCCTCCGGGTCGCTTCGACCGCAGGATCGCCCGGGAGCTTTCGATGAACATCAGCGACCCGATGGCCCCGAGGAAGATGACATAGGCGAGAGAGACAAACAGGTCGACCTGACCGAGCTGGCGCAACAGCTTGAACAGCCAGACCCCGACGGTTGACCCGATAATCCCGCCAACCAGCAGCAGCATGCCCATCTTCACGTCGACATTGCCGCGCTTCCAGTGCGCCAGGACGCCGGAGACGGAGGAGGCAACAATCTGATTGGCTTCGGTCGCGACGGCAACAGCCGGCGGGATGCCGATGAAGATCAGCAGCGGCGTCATCAGGAAGCCGCCCCCGACACCGAACAACCCGGACAGCACGCCAATGCCACTGCCTAATCCCAGAAGGATGAAGACATTGACAGAAATTTCCGCGATCGGCAGGTAGATCTGCATGGAGGACGAGTCGCCGGGAGTTTTTACGATTGTTTCCCGACAGACGGGAAATCATTGATTCTTATTGCGCTTTTGTGGCCGAAATCACAAGTGAAATTCGTTAAAAGGCCATCCCGAAGTTGTGATCGGGGCCGGTTGCCGGATTATCCGGACCGGGTGAGCTGAACCGCGTAAACATCTCCCGGCGGTATGAATAGCCCGATCAGAATCCAGACACAGACTCCCAGCACCATCAGCGCCAGCAGAATGCGGATTTTTTCTGCGGGAAGGCGGCTTCCGAGGCGGGCCCCGATGGGGGCCCCGATCACCCCGCCGACGATCAGCAACAGGGCGAGGACGATGTCGACGCTGTGATTGACGGAGGATTGCAGGATCGTGGCATTGGCGGTGACGAAGATGATCTGAAACAGTGAAGTGCCAACCACCACCAGTGTCGGCATACCCAGCAGATAGATCATCGCGGGCACCACAACAAAGCCGCCGCCAACCCCCATCATGGCAGACAGGACACCGACCACAAAACCGATGAGCAGGGGGAGCAGGGCGCTGATATAGAGCCGCGACTTGCGAAACCGCATCTTCAGGGGCAGCCCGTGCATCCAGGTATGCTGATGCATCTTGCGGCGGGGAGCCGCGGCCCGTTTCGAGCGGTTCAGGCTCTGCCATCCCTCGACAAACATCAGACCGCCAATGGCGCCAAGCAGCAGCACATAGGCAAGAGCAACAAACAGATCGATTTGCCCGAGCCGCCGCAGCAGGCTGAACAGGCCAACACCGATGGAGGAGCCGGCCAGGCCGCCAAGCAACAGCAGGATGCCCATCTTTACATCGACATTGCCGCGCCGCCAGTGCGAGAGCACCCCGGCAACGGAGGAAGCAACAATCTGATTGGCGCCGGTTGCGACGGCGACGGAAGGAGGGATTCCGATAACGATGAGCAGTGGCGTCAGCAGAAACCCGCCGCCCACGCCAAATAATCCGGACAGCACGCCAATGCCGCCACCGAGACCAAGCAACAGAAAAATGTTAACGGAAATTTCCGCAATCGGGAGGTAGATCTGCATCGCGGGATGCTACTCCCGGAATGATGAAGGTCCAGACCCTGCGGGAAATTTTTATCAGGCGGCGGTTCCGGACCTTCTCTGCAGAAATTCTGCCGTGTGTCCCGGAGGGGCGCCGGACTATTTCAGCAGGATGTTTCCGATCTCTTTCATTTGCGTGCGGGCACGCAGCAGATAAAAGCCCTGAGAGGTAAGATGGCTCGGGCGGATCATGGAATCCGGGGCGCCATTGGTGATAACCAGCGGCTCCAGCGCCACGGCGGCGGCCAGAGAGGCCAGCATGTTGTCCCAGGCCGCGTCAATCTGACGTTCCATAATGACACTGGCATAGTCATGTTTCAGCCCGCGCAGCAGCAGGTAATAGCCGTAAAGCCGCCCCTTGGTCTGATAGAAAACATCATCGGCCCGGAAATCGAAGACATCGCCGGCATGATTGCGGATCTGCTCGTCAATCACGGCAGAGGTTGAGCCGAGATCCGAAGTGAATCGTTCCAGCGTCGCCAGCAGATTGTCGGAGCGTCGTTCAAACGCAGCTTCGCCGCGGGCCAGCCGGTCGTTATAGGCTTCGAGTTCGCGTCGGCCGGCACGGTACTGTGCCTCACTGGTGGCGGTTGGTGCCAGGGAAACTGCGGGATCCCAGACCCAGACATCACCGGCATATTTCAGCAGGCCCGAGGCCTTGTCGAGATTGGGATCAACCTGACTGGAACCGCGGGACCGGCCGATCTGGTCAGCCATTTCGATGGCGAAGCGTGAGATGGCGTAAAGAATGCCCTGCTGATAGTTGGGCATGTTGTCGAGAGCGGCTGTCGGAAAAAAGAACGGGTCGTTCGGTGTCCAGGGATTGATGTCCACTTCACGACGCAGCATCTCGATGGTCAGGCGAACGGCCTCGCTGCCAGCGGTCTGCGGGGGTGCCAGCGCACCGTCCGGACCAGCGACCAGACCGAAGTCCGGGTCGTCATTGATCGAATGGCTCAGCATCATGCCAATCGGATAATAAAGAGCCGCCAGCAGAACCAGAATAACCAGTCCGCCGAGGGAAACCTTTTTTACCGATCCCGGCAGGCGCCTGCGTTTCGGTATGTCGATGTCGAGTTCGTCCATTTCACCAAGCTAAGCAGATTACGGCCGATATCAAGCGGGGAGCGTTGTCACGATGTTCGGTGGCTTGTGACTTGCGGCTTGGGGCGGGGCGGATACTCTCCGCCGATGAGAATGCCAGACCATGACCAGCGAGCCTGACGGATGTGCGGAATAGCCGGGACGACCACGCCTGATGACGCCTTGCTGCGCCGGTTTGCCGATGGTCTTGGCCATCGTGGCCCGGATGCAAGCGGCGTCTGGGCAGAGCCGGAAGGCCGGATCGGTTTTGCCCATACCCGGCTTGCCATCATTGATCTGAGCGAAGGCGGGGCGCAGCCCATGCGGTCTCCCTGTGGCCGCTATGCGCTGACATTCAATGGCGAGATCTACAATTATCGCCAGCTCCGGCAGGATCTGGAAGCGGCTGGCGAGCATTTCAGCAGCGAGAGCGACACTGAGGTTCTGCTGCGCCTGCTGATGCGCGAGGGCGCGAAGGCTGTCGAGCGGCTGGTCGGCATGTTTGTCTTCGCCTTCTGGGACCGTGAGGAGGCCCGGCTGCTGCTGGCCCGTGACCGGCTTGGCATCAAGCCGCTGCTCTATGCCCGGCTGCCCGGTGACGGGATTGCCTTTGCGTCGGAAATTGCCGCCCTGCGTGCCCAGCCGGGAATTGACCTGGCCCGTGATCCGGAGGCGCTGTCTGCCTATCTGGCCTGCCTTTATGTGCCGTCGCCGATGACATTTTTCCGGGGCATCCGGAAATTACCGCCAGGCAGTCTGCTGGAATGGCAGGGCGGGGAAATAACGATCCGCCCGTTCTGGCGCCCGGCCTTCACAGGCGGTCGCCAGCCCTCGATGGATGAAGCGGTGGAGGAGGTGCTGCCGCTGGTACGACAGGCCGTCGTCGACCGCATGGTCGCCGATGTGGATGTCGGCTGCTTTTTGTCCGGTGGCGTCGACAGTTCCGCCATCGCCGCCTTCATGGCGGCAGAAGCAGAGAGACAGGGGGCGGGACCGATCCGCACCTTCACCATGACCTTTGCCGAGAAAGCCTATGACGAACGGGAGGCGGCCGCGGCTGTTGCCGCTCATATCGGCAGCCGGCATACGGAACTGTCGGCAGGATCCTCGCTGACCGACCAGCTCGACCCGATGATCCGGGCTTTTGGCGAGCCGTTCGGCAACCCGACGGCGTTATTGATCGACGATCTGTCCCGCAAGGCCCGTGAACATGTCACGGTGGCCCTGATTGGCGATGGCGGGGACGAGGTTTTTGCCGGTTATCCGCGTTATGACGGCGGCCTGCTGGCACAGCGTTACCGCAAGCTGCCCCAGTGGCTGCGGCAGGGGGTAATCCGTCGTCTGGCCGGGCTGATTCCGGAGAGTACCAGCGGTCTGCACAGCCTGCGCCGTGCCCGGGAGTTCCTGACCTCGGCCTCGCTGCCAGATGACGAGATGTATGCGGCCTGGGTGGAGTATTTCACGCCGGAAGAACGGGCGGCCCTGCTGGGTGGCGACCGGCCCGGCAGCCCGGTCGCTGACTGCTTCCGCGGTGCCGCCTCGCCGGATGTACTGGACCGGATGCAGCAGACCGATCTGGAGACGTTCCTGCCGGGCAATCTGCTGGCCTACGGGGATGCCATGAGCATGCGGCATGCGCTGGAATTGCGGGTGCCGCTGATCGATCACCGTCTGATTGAGGCCGTGCAGACCCTGTCCCCGGCTCTGCGGATGCAGGGTGGCAAGAAGGCGCTGCTCCGCGCTGTGGCAAAGCGGATGCTACCGGCAGATATCGTCGACCGGCCGAAACGGGGTTTCAACCCGCCCATGGGGGTCTGGCTGAAGGGTGACCTTCGGGCCCGCCTTGAGGAAGCCCTGACCCCGGCAAATCTTGAGGCGCTGGGCCTGCGGCCGGAACCGGTGATGCAGCTCAGGTCAGAGTTTCAGAATGGTTATCGCGACCATTCCCTGAAACTCTGGTCCCTGCTGGTTCTCCAGCGCTGGACGGAACTGAACGATCACATGTTCGGATAGGCCGGACCGCCACCGCCCTCCGGCGTGACCCAGTGAATGTTCTGGCCCGGATCCTTGATATCGCAGGTTTTACAATGGACGCAGTTCTGGGCGTTGATCTGCAGGCGGTCAGCGCCGCTGTCATCCTGCACAAACTCGTAAACCCCCGCCGGACAGAACCGCTGTTCCGGGCCGTCATAGAGGGCAAGATTGTGTGAGACGGGAACACTGTCGTCTTTCAGGGTGAGATGGACCGGCTGATTTTCTTCATGGTTGGTGCCGGAGAACGACACGGATGTCAGCTTGTCGAAGGTGATCTTGCCATCCGGTTTCGGATAATCGATGCGATCCACCTCGTCGGCCTTGCGCAGTTGCTTGTGGTCTTCGTGGTGCCGGAAGGTCCAGGGCGCCTTGCCGCGCAGCAGGTAGGTGTCGATGGCTGAATAAATCATGCCGGCGAAGAAACCCTTCTGGAAGGAAGGCCGGATGTTGCGGGAGCGGTACAGCTCATCCCACAGCCAGCTGTCTTCCAGTTTCTCGCGATAGGTCACCGGCTCATTGCCGTCTTCTGCCAGCATGTCGAAAATCGCTTCGGCCGCGACCATGCCGGATTTCATGGCGGTATGTGATCCCTTGATCTTCGGGACATTCAGGAAGCCTGCTGTACAGCCGATCAGTGCACCGCCGGGGAAGGTCAGCTTCGGGATGGACTGGAAGCCGCCTTCATTCAGCGCCCGCGCACCATAGGAAATCCGCCGTCCGCCCTCAAACGTCTCGCGTACCAGCGGATGCAGCTTGAAACGCTGCATTTCATCATAGGGGCTGAGATAGGGATTCTTGTAATCCAGTCCGATGACAAAGCCATAGGACACCAGATTGTCTTCGAGGTGATAAAGGAAGGATCCGCCATAGGTCTCGCTGTCCAGCGGCCAGCCGGTCGAATGCATGATGAAGCCGGGCTTATGCTTTGCCGGATCAATTTCCCACAGCTCCTTGATGCCGATGCCATAGGTCTGCGGTTCCGATTTCGCCCGGAGATCGAATTTGTCGCAGAGGCCCTTGGTCAGCGACCCGCGGGCACCTTCTGCAAACAGGGTGCATTTGGCATGCAGTTCCATACCCGGCTCATGATTCGGGCCGGGAGTGCCGTCCTTTTGCAGGCCCATGTCACCGGTGGCGATACCCTTTACCGAACCATCTTCATGATACAGCACCTCGGCAGCCGCAAAGCCGGGATAGATTTCCACGCCCATGGCTTCTGCCTGTTCCGCCAGCCAGCGGCAGACATTGCCAAGGCTGATGATGTAATTGCCATGATTCTGCATCTGCGGCGGTACTGGCAGGCGAACAGCATTCTGTTCGGTCATGAAATAGAAGCGCTCATCACCGGCGGGCGTGTTCAGCGGCGCGCCGCGTTCTTTCCAGTCCGGGAAAAGCTCGTTCATGGCTGTCGGCTGCATCACAGCGCCAGACAGGATATGTGCGCCGACTTCTGCGCCTTTTTCGACCACGCAGACGGTGATTTCCCGCTGCTGCTCCTCAGCCATCTGCATCAGACGGATGGCAGCAGACAGCCCGGCAACACCGGCGCCGACCACCACCACATCCAGTTCCATTGATTCCCGTTCCATGGCCTCTCCTCTTCGGGGCATATCGCCCCGGCAATTGAACAAATTCGCTTATAGTCTTAATCATCCAGTGAAGGCTGGACAAGGTCGTGTCATTATCAGGCACGCTCCGTAATGCGCAGGAAGGCGACAGATGTTGAACGAGGCAACCGCGAAAGCATTGCTCAGGTGGTATATCGACGCCGGCGTCGATGAAACCATCGAAGAGGCCGTGCAGGACCGCTATGCCGTCGTACCGCCTGCCGCTGCGATATCCCCGGTCTCTCCTGCCGGAGAACGGTCAGCAACGGTTACCTCGATGGTTGGCGCGCGAGGTGCTCCTGTCAGCCCGGATGAGGCGACAGCCCGGCAGATGGCGGCAGCGGCAGGGAACCTGATGGAACTGCGCGATGCGATCGCGGCTTTTGACGGTTGCAGCCTGAAAGGAACAGCGACCAATCTGGTGTTTGGTGACGGCAATCCGCAGGCGGATGTCATGATGATTGGCGAGGCACCGGGCGCGGAAGAGGATCGTCAGGGCAAACCGTTTGTCGGGGCAAGCGGGCAATTGCTGAACCTTATGATGGCCTCCATCGGTCTTGACCGTACCAGCTTCTATATTACCAACATCCTGCCCTGGCGCCCGCCCGGCAACCGACAGCCCAGCGCGGCAGAGATTTCTGCCTGCAGGCCCTTTGTCGACCGGCATATCGAGCTGGTGGCGCCAAAGCTACTGGTTTTTGTCGGGGGGACAGCCGCCAAGACCCTGCTGGAGACGAATGACGGGGTGATGAAGCTGCGGGGCCGCTGGTTCGATTACAGCCTGCCGTCGGGCAACGCGAAAATCCCGGCCACGGCGATTTTTCATCCGGCGTTTCTGTTGCGGTCACCGGCACAGAAGCGTCAGTCCTGGCGAGACTTGCTGGTCATTCGCGATAAACTTGCGGGTTAACCTTCCCGAATCAATATCTTGAGAAGCGCTGTTCAAGTATCCACAACCTGTGGATAGTTGTTAACCATCTTCTGCTTGTGAAAATAATCGAAACCGATTATTAACCGCTTGATGCTTGGGTATAGAAGCCGGTTCGCTGGCGTGGGGTTGGCGATAATCGCGATTTCCGTCTGCGGACTGCAGGCGGCTGTTGCATCAGATTCTGCGACCCTCCGTAAGACTGCTGAGAAGCAACAGACCGGTGTAGAAATCGCGTTATCAGGGGGCGTGCGACCTGGTGCGGTGCGTGAAGCTGCCGTTCCCGATCTCCTGTCTCAGGAAGATGTAGCGCGTTATCAGGAAATCTTTCTTGTTCAGCGTAACGGCGACTGGTCCCGTGCGGACCAGCTGATTGGCGGGCTGAAGAACGATGTGTTGCTGGGCTATGTGCTGGCGCAACGCTATCTGCATCCGACAAAATACCGGTCGAAATATCGTGAGCTGAAACGCTGGCTGGCGCTTTATGCCGATCAGCCGGAGGCCGACCAGATTTACAAGCTGGCGACGCGCCGCAAGCCGGCCGGCGAATCTGCACCGAAACGCCCGCAGGTCACCCGGTTGGGTGGCGGTGGTACTGCCGGTGTGCTGACCGGCATTGCGATTGCGGAGAGCGAAAGCCCGGACGAGCGGGTTTCCCGTCAGGCTTACATTATCCGCAACAAGGCCATTCGCATGCTCCGCCGGGGGCAGACACTGGCCGCCAAACGGGTCATCGAGAGCAGTGAGGCGATTCGCATTCTGCCGCCGATTGCTCATGACAGCCTGCGTGCCGAACTGGCTTTTGCCTATTATATCCACGGTCGTTCCGACTGGGCGAAGGACTGGGCGAAAGAGGCCATGCGCTCCGGCAAGCAGGTTCCTCTGGCCGCCTGGACGCTTGGTCTGGCGCTTTGGCAGGGTGGTGACCGCGATGGAGCCGGAGCCTATTTTGAAATCGTTGGCGGCTCCGAATATGCGGATCCGTGGTTGCGGGCGGCAGGTGCTTTCTGGGCAGCCCGGTCGCACCTGGTCAGTCGCCGTCCGGGACAGGTAAACGACTGGCTGAGCATTGCCGGCGCCTATCCCCGGACTTTCTATGGTGCGCTGGCGCGGCGAACGCTCGGTTTCCAGAGCTATTATGACTGGAACTCCGTGGTCTTTACGGAGGCGCATGTCGACCTTCTGACCTCCAGTCCGGCCGGGCAGCGGGCGCTGGCCCTGACCCAGATCGGTCAGGACGGACGTGCAGAACAGGAACTGAAGCGGCTTTTGCCCCATGCCTCCCCGCTGGCGGTCGAGGCGATGCTGGCGCTGGCGTCACGCCGGAACATGCCGGGCATCTCTCTCCGTCTCGGAACACTTTATGAAATGCGGACCAGCCGGCGCGTTGATGGGGCCGTCTATCCGGTTCCTGACTGGACGCCGCGGGGCGGATTTCAAGTCGACCGGGCGCTGATGTTCGCCGTCATGCGTCAGGAAAGCCGTTTTCTGCCAGATGCCCGCAGCGGTGCCGGTGCCAGTGGTCTGATGCAGCTGATGCCGTCCACTGCCGTCTATATTTCCGGCGACCGGCGGCTGAAGAATGATGAAAAACGACTGTTCGACCCGGCCTTCAATATGGCACTGGGCCAGAAATATGTGACCTATCTGATGGACCACAAGCAGGTTGGCGACGATCTGTTCAGTCTGGTCGCTGCCTATAACGGCGGGCCGGGAAACCTGTCGCGCTGGAAACGCACAGTTGATCATCAGGATGACCCGCTGCTGTTCATCGAGAGCATTCCCTCGCGGGAGACCCGCAGCTATATCGAGAAGGTGCTGACCAACTTCTGGATTTATCGTGACCGGCTGGGTCAGGATACGCCGTCGCTTGATCAGCTGGCCGCCGGTGTCTGGCCGCGTTATCAGTCGCAGGACGGCTATGACCTTCAGGTTGCCGACCGTCTGACCGGAAACTGATCCATGCCGGGCATCGATGACTCTCTCACATTTCTGCCGGTCAATATCGCTATTCTGACGGTTTCCGATACCCGTACGCTTGAGGATGACCGCTCTGGCGACACGCTGGTCAGCCGGGCCGAGGGTGACGGTCACAAGGTAGTGGATCGCCGTATCTGCAAGGATGACGCTGCTGTCGTCACCGAACTGCTGAAAGACTGGATTGCGAATCCGGATATTGATTGTGTTATTGCGACCGGCGGCACGGGTGTGACCGGTCGTGATGTTACGCCGGAAGCTTTCCACGCGGTCTATGACAAGGAAATCCAGGGCTTTGGCGAGCTGTTCCGGATGCTGAGCTACAACAAGATCGGTACCTCGACCATGCAGTCACGGGCCACCGGCGGTGTCGCGAACGGGACTTATCTGTTTACCTTGCCCGGTTCCACCGGGGCCTGCAAGGACGGCTGGGATGATATCCTTCGCTATCAGCTCGACAGCCGGCACCGGCCCTGCAATCTGGTCGAACTGATGCCGCGGCTGAAAGAGCATCTGTCCTGACGCCTGCCAGGCGCGGTAATCTCCGATATCATCAATATCCGACAAAGGCGGCAACAGGCTGACGCGGGCTGTCCCAAGTCCGGCCAGACAATCTTTCAAGACTGTTCCGGTCGACCAGGGGATCTCTGTGAAGCGGGCATGTCTTGCGGCCCGCGCGCTGTAGCCGACCAGCCAGAATCCGCCGTCGGTTGCGGGCCCGAAGACAACATCCGCGCGCTTCAGACAGCGCAGGGCGGCGGTTATATGGCCGGCCCGCAGGGCTGGAATGTCCGAGCCGACAAGAATGACCGGTCCGTCAGAAAACCGCCGTGCCAGCCGCGCCATGCGATCGCCAATGTCACCGGATCCCTGTGGTGTTGTCCTGATCTCCGGCTGGAAGACCGGTGGCCCCGGCTGCCAGTGATCCGGCGTGCGGGCCAGAATAAGCTGCCACCGCGGGTCACGGGACAGCCTGTGGCAGATGAGCCGGGTTGTGGTCCGGTAAAACCCGGTCGCCCGTGCGGTGCCCAGCCCCTTTGCCAGCCGGGATTTCACCCGTCCGGCAACCGGCTGTTTTGCGAACAGGACGACGCGGGCGGTCATCTGTAAAGCCGGGCAATGCGGTCAGGCGAGACGCCGCAATAATACATCGTCAGGCAACCAAGGTTCCGCAGGGGACGCAGCCAGTATCCGTCGCGCTGATAGCGGAGGGCGCTGGTGATGGCGTCCGCATCGACAGGGTGCAGATTGCTCCGCCCGAGCCGCCGGACCAGATCGACATCCTCCATCAGGGCGATGTTCCGGTAACCACCGGCCTGCTGATAATCCCCGCGCCGGATCAGCAGACCCTGATCACCGTAGGGCAGACCCAGCCAGCGGCAGCGCCGGTCGACCATATGTTCGATCCGCCGGGCACCGGGATGGCTGTTGTCATCAAGCCGAAATCTGAAATAGCCGGCCTTTCCGGCTGGCACCTCTGTCTGGAAACAGGTGATGGCACTGCGCCAGTTGTCGCCGGGGAGGGTGTCTGCGTGCCAGAACAGCAGCCAGTCGGCGGTGGACTGTTCTGCGCCCGCGACGAGTTGCCGTCCCCGCCCTTTCCCGCAAGTCATGATATCAAGGGGAACACCGGCCTCCCGGAAGTTCGTGGCGATGAGGATGGTATCGTCATCAGATCCGCCATCGACAATCCGGATCTGATCGCCGGTCGCCAGGTCGCGGGTGATTTCCTGTAAGGTTGCCCCCAGCCAGGCCCCGGCATTAAGGGTTGGGATGATGATGTCGAGGCTGATGTTCATTGTCAGATAACGCCATGGTCGCCGGTTCCGGTCAAACCGGCTGATCGGCTGCTTACTGCCGCCTGAGAGGGCGACAATCCAGTCTGGATGCTGTGTTTTCACTGGAATGAGAACGAATGTTCTTGTTATGTTCTTTTTCTTGTTCTAGGGTTTCTGTCCTGTTGGAGGAGAGAACGATGGGTATTCAGTCAGTCATCACCGGTCAGACCGCTGGCCAGAGCCATTTTGATTTTTCCGAAGCTGCGGCACCCCGTGCCCGGGGACGGGGTGCGACCACCAGTCCGGCGAGCCGCTATTCGACGGAGCGCAGAAGCTTTGTTGATGATGGCTGGTATCAGGCTCCCTGGCGGAGTGATGAGGGTGATGATGCTCTTCCGTCTGATGAGCGGCGGGTGCCGACGGAACTGTTGGTAGACAGCAGCCGCACGATCATCTCCCGCAACAAATCACCGGATGTGCCGTTCGACCGGTCGATCAATCCCTACAAGGGGTGCGAGCATGGCTGTACTTATTGTTTTGCCCGCCCGACCCATGCCTTCCTCGATATGTCGCCGGGTCTGGATTTTGAGACCCGGATATTCCACAAGCCAAACGCAGCGGCCCTGCTGGCTGATGAACTGCACAAGCCGGGCTATCGCTGTGATGTGATTGCCATGGGAACCAACACCGACCCCTATCAGCCGGTAGAGCGTGACGCGGGATTAACCCGTGCCATTCTGGAGGTTCTGCGGGATCATAATCATCCCGTCAGCATCGTGACCAAATCCGATCTTGTGCTGCGGGATCTGGATATTCTGGGCCCGATGGCGGCCCGTGGTCAGGCGAAGGTCATGCTGTCGATCACGACGCTGGACCGGGAACTCGCCCGCAAGATGGAACCCCGGGCGTCAACCCCGGCAAAACGCCTGAAGGCAATCCGGCATCTCACGGATGCAGGTGTGCCGTCAGGGGTACTGGCTGCTCCGATGATTCCCGGCCTGAATGACACCGAACTGGAGGATATTCTTGAAGCTGCGGCAAAAGTCGGCGCGATTTATGCCGGTTACATCATGCTGCGCCTGCCGCTGGAGGTGAAGGAGATTTTCTTCGACTGGCTTCAGAAAACCTATCCGAACCGGGCCCGCAAGGTGATGAATTTGCTGCGTCAGTCACGCAATGGACGGCTGAATGATTCCCGGTTTGGCGCGCGTATGCGGGGCAACGGGCTGTTCGCAGAACTTCTGGGTCGGCGCTTTGACCGTGCTGTGGCCCGCCTCGATTTTAACCGGCATGTCTGGCAGCCGGACATCGCGGCCTTCAAGGCACCGGTGCGCGAAGGTGACCAGCTGCGTCTGCTTTGAATTTCAGGCAGTCCTGCTGCCGGGCGGGAGATATAAAACGAGCCGGTACGGGATGTCGGAACCCTGACTGACCTCGGGAAGAAGGTGCCTGGGATCCCGTACCGGCTCGGGAAACAGATCATTCACACAGGAGAGGCAATCCGTCGCGAATGATTTGCAATTGCGTTATAGGAGGGTCAGGCAAGATATGCAAATGATATTCGTTCGCAACTTAGGTTTTTCTTCTGCCTTCCGCGCAGGGCAGCCATGCTGCGCCCGGAGTTGACGGACCAGTCTGGCGGTGCAATGTCCTGACCCAGTAGTTCAAACTGGAGGATATCCATGTCCCGGAAGACCGTTCGCGCCATTCGTGCCATGAAAGGCAAAGGCATTGTTTCCCTGACCGCCTATACCGCGCCCATTGCCCGAATGGTTGATGAGGCATGCGATTTTGTGCTGGTCGGCGACAGCCTCGGACAGGTGCTTTACGATTATCATTCCACCATCCGGGTCGATCTGGAGATGATGATACGTCATGGCGACGTCGTGACGCGGAATTGCAGCCATGCCTGCGTGGTGGTCGACATGCCCTTCGGCTATCAGGAAAGTCCGGAAGTGGCCTTCCGCATGGCCTCACGTCTGATGCGTGAGACAGCCTGTGATGCGATCAAGCTGGAGGGCGGTGTCGAGATGGCGGATACGATCCGTCTGCTGGTCCAGAGCGGTCTGCCGGTGCTTGCCCATATTGGTCTGATGCCGCAGCACGCTGCCCAGACCGGCTACAAGAAAGTGGCCAGCGAACAGGTGCTGACCGATGCACGGGCGGTGGCCGATGCCGGTGCTTTTGCGGTGGTGCTGGAATGTGTTGATCCTGATCTGTCGCGGCGGGTGACGGATGAAATTGAAATTCCGACCATCGGAATTGGTGCCGGGGATGCCTGTGACGGTCAGATTCTGGTGACGGAAGACCTGCTGGGCCTGACAGGATCACCGCCGTCCTTCGCAAAACCCCTGACAGACCTGGTGACTCCGTCGCTGAAGGCAATAAAGACCTATGCAGACAGAACCCGTGCCAGCGGTTAACGCCGGGCCGTAAAGTCGGACCCGGCCTGATCCCTGTCCGCAGTGACTGCTGTCCACCCGGTTATCAGTCACTGCCGGGGGAGGCCGCCTCTCTCGCCCGGCTTCGCTCTGGCGGGAAGGTGACAACGACGGTTGATCCCACCCCGAGCTCGCTTTCAATGCGCAGCTCTCCGTCATGCAGCTCCACCAGCCGCTTGCACAGTGCCAGACCCAGCCCCGCCCCCTCGTGATCACGTGTCATGCTGTCGGCTACTTGAACAAAGGGTTCGAGGACCCGTTCAATATCTTCAGGTGAAATTCCGGTACCGTTATCACTGATACGAATCTCTATCCCGCCGGTTGCCAGTTGCCTTGCGGAAAAACAGACGGTGCTGCGCGGCGGACTGAACTTGATGGCGTTGTTCAGGATGTTGAGAAAAATCTGCCGCACGAATGTTTCATCGCCGTACAGATGCGGTAGTCCCGTCTCAATGTTGAAGCTCAGCGTGATTTCTTTCTTGCCTGCTTCGACCCTCACCATTGTGTGACATTTCAGGACCAGTTCATCGAGCCTGATCTCCCTCTCCATGAAGTCGATCTCACCGGCTTCGATCTTGGAGATGTCGAGGATGTTGCTGATCAGTTGCAGCAAATGGTTTCCCGCGTCACCGATATGATCTGCATAGCTGACATAACGCTTGTCCCCGACAGGGCCAAAAAGCTGCATCTGCCAGACCTGTGAGAAACCAATGATTGCATTCAGGGGGGTGCGCAGCTCGTGACTCATATTGGCCAGGAAGGTGGATTTTGCCCGGCTTGCATTTTCTGCCAGCCGACGTGCTTCGTTCAGTTCCCTGGTCCGCTCCTCCACTCTCTGCTCAAGCATCTGATAGGAATCCAGAAGCGCCGACTCGATTGCTTCCCGTTCGATAATCTGGTCCTGAAGCTGCCGGGTTCGTTCCGCGACAAGCTCCTCCAGCTGATCCTTGTAGCTCTGCAGCGCTGTCCGTGCTTCTACTTCTGCCGTTATATCGCTTGTGGCACCCCGATATCCGGCAAAGTCACCTGTTTCGCTGAAAACCGGCACGGCTGTTATCTGCTTCTGAACAATTGTGCCCTGAAGCGACTTGCCGCTGAACCCGTAATTCCGAACCGGTTCATGGGCCTCCAGCATTTCGATCAGTTTGAGCAGCCGGCTATTCTCAAAATCCTCATCATATTCACCCAGCTCGACAGCAATCTCGCGTCGGGTCAGACCGATGAACGGGCTGATTTCATTCTTACCGGATATGCCGGCCCTGTGAGACAGCGAGATCAGCCGCAGATCCGCATCCATTTCCCAGATCCAGTCAGAACTGGCTTCTACGATATCAACAAGCCGCTGCTCGCTTTCGCGGACCCGGAACAGCGTCGCTTTCAGGGCGTCCGCCACCTGATTGAACTCCCGGATGATGCCCTTCTGATAGTAGGCTTCCGGATCATTGCTCATGATCCGGTTGCCAAAGCCAAGAAGCCCCCGGACCGGTGGAATTGTCACACGTGTTGAAACGACGGCAATAATTGCAGCGGCACAGAGGACCAGAATAGCCATCAACCAGAGATTGTTCCGGAAGGTCTGCTGATAGGCCAGAACCTGATCATTCTTCAGGGCGACCGTCACGACAACGTTCTGCGAATTATGCCTGAACTGTTCAAGCTCCCAGCTGTAGGCAACATAGGCACCGATTTCACGTTGCTAACGGAGCCTGAACGAATCAACGAGAGACCTGGACTTCTCACGATCTGCGTAGGTTGAAACCAGAACGTTGTTTCCCTGTGACAGGATGACACCATCAGCCTGCATGGCATCCCGCAAGCCGGTCGCAAGCTTGAAGTTGTGAGAAAGCGGAAATGACCCGTGTAGCAGGCCGGTGACATGACCAAGCTGCCGGTCCACGAGAGGCAGGGTAATGAAAGCGGCTATTCTGGGCACCCCGTCGCTGCCCGGCATCTTACCGGCAGCAAGACGCCATTTGCCTTCTTCCCATGTCTGTTCCAGGGCACTTTCCAGCAAGTCATCCGAAGTCGAAAACGGCGACCGTGCCGTTGCCCAGAATTCCTTCTGAAGGGTTGTGATCATAAACAGATCGATCTTGCCGTTCAGCAGGCCGAATTCCGGAAGCCCGGCGATATTCCTGAAACTCCGGGGATCATCATTCAGCACAGTCTCAAGGACACGGGGATCAGCGGAAAGCTGACGGACCTGCAGGCCGGCGAAGGCAAGCTCGGTGTCGAGAAAAAGCCGCCCGCTCTGACTTTGCACTTCAAGCAGCCGAAGCGTCTCACGCCGGATCGCGTCGTGACTGACGCTCTGCGAGAGATACATCAGAATTGAGGACACCGTGATCAGCGCGCCCACGGAGATCAGCAGGACAACCGTCGTAAAACTTACCTCAAACCGTGGGCTGACTTGGGCTTTCATCAGAAAATTCAGTCAGAATAGCGGAAGGCACGCTGTTCCAGGGCGGAAATCAGCTGGTCTGATGTGTATTTGGTCAACAGATGGAATTCACCGGAATACACCAAGGGGACCTCATCTCGGCGGCCGGACTGATCCAGCCGGATGGCATCTGCCATTGCGACACCATTGTCATCGTTCATCCGCATTACGGTTAAATCAAGCTCTCCTGCCCGCAATGCGCTTAATTCATGGGATCCGCCGCCCCACCCGTTGATGATGATGTCATTGAGGCGTCCGGCCTCGCGGATTGCGTCCAGCGCGCCAAAAGCGATGTCAGTCGCAACGCAATAGATAAAGCGGATATCGGGATGCCTCTCCAGCAGCTCTTCCGTCGCCAGCCGGGCTTTCTGGCGGTCAAATCCGACATAGAAGGCATCGACCAGATGCAGGCCCGGATGCTGGTCCATCTCTACACGGAAGCTGTCGCCACGCATCTTGCTGACATATCCCCGGGTGCCGTACAGAATTGCATAACGGCCGATGCCGCCGGTCATTTCGATATATTTTTCTGCCAGCATCCGGGTGCCGGTCTGATGATCGAAGCCGACATAGAGAAAGGGCTGGCGCCCCCTCCAGCGGGCTATGGGTGTCGTGATATTCTGCAGGATAATACGCGACGTCCCCCGCGAGATGGCCTGTTCGATAAAGTTGGCATGTTCTCCGATATCGAGTGTGAAAATCAGATAATCAGGGTTGGTTTCCAGCTCCCTGGCCAGAAACTCGGCCTGTTTGCCGATCTCCAGCCCGGGACGGGTGAAGCGGTTGGTCAGGGTGTAGGGTATGCCACTGTCACTCAGCCGGCGGACCATTGACACCACACTACGGCGCCAGTAGTCGGAAATCTGATCGCCGGGATAGATCACCGAAATTGAAACAGGCTCTGCGCCCTCCACAGCTACAGGGGCGGCGGCAACAGTTCGCGAGAAAGCTTCTGATCTTAATTTTTCCCCGGAGTCCTGATTGTGGAGTTCTTCAAGGGAAAGGTATTCAGGATCCTGAAGGGAACTGGCAGTCGTCACCCCGGGCGAGGTCATCACCAGAAGAAGCCCCAGCAGCGTCGATCGAATTTCCTTACCCATGTTTCAGGCCTGTCATTGCAGAATTGAAGTCGGCCAATCAGGAAAGAAGTATCGCATGGCAGGGCCTTCACTCCTATCAGGGATTGTGCGTAGGTGGTCTGTCAGCCTGTCTGAGAAAATCTCCTCAAATTGATCCTGATCAAGGCGGGCCCTTTCCCGGGTCTGTAGAACACCGTCATGATCGACGCAATCTGTCGATGAATCAGAAGGACGGAAGAGGGAAGAATGAACCTGATAATCATGGCGCCGCTCGGTCTGACCGGGCTACTGGGGTTGTTTTTTGCCGCAAGAGCGCAAGACAATGTCATGTATGGTCACGGCCTGCTGCTGACCGCATTCTGTATTGCCGGGGTGGTCTGGCTGATCCGGCGCAACGGGAATACCGGTCGCACCCTGGATCCGTCAGCCGGGGATATGGACTATAATGACGAGGTTATCCGGGCGGGGGTCATTGCTTCGACCTTCTGGGGTGTTGTCGGATTTCTGGCCGGTGTTTTCATCGCCCTGCAACTGGCTTTCCCCCTGCTCAATCTTGATCTTCCCTGGACCACCTTCGGCCGGCTGCGTCCGCTGCATACTTCCGCAGTGATCTTCGCTTTCGGCGGCAATGTTCTGATCATGACCTCTTTCCATGTGGTCCAGCGCACCTGCCGGGCACGACTGGCCGGTGGCTTTGCCCCGTGGTTCGTGTTCTGGGGCTACCAGCTGTTCATCGTCATGGCGGCAACCGGCTATGTGTTCGGCGCCACCCAGAGCCGGGAATATGCTGAACCGGAATGGTATGTCGATATCTGGCTGACCATCGTCTGGGTGACCTATCTGCTGGTTTTCATGGGAACGCTGTGGAAACGCCGGGAGCCGCATATCTATGTGGCAAACTGGTTCTATCTGGCCTTCATCGTGACCGTCGCCATGCTGCATCTGGTGAACAATCTGAGCCTGCCGGTCAGTTTCACCGGCGCCAAGAGCTACAGCCTGTTTGCCGGGGTGCAGGATGCCCTGACCCAGTGGTGGTATGGCCATAATGCGGTCGGCTTCTTCCTCACCGCCGGATTCCTTGGCATCATGTATTACTATGTGCCAAAGCAGGCGGACCGCCCGGTCTACAGCTATCGTCTGTCGATCGTGCATTTCTGGAGCCTGGTCTTTCTCTATATCTGGGCCGGCCCGCACCATCTGCATTACACGGCTCTGCCGGACTGGGCGCAGACACTCGGCATGACCTTCTCGATTATGCTCTGGATGCCGTCCTGGGGGGGCATGATCAACGGCCTGATGACCCTGTCGGGGGCATGGGACAAGTTGCGGACGGACCCGGTTCTCCGGATGATGGCGATCTCCGTTGCCTTCTACGGTATGAGCACCTTTGAAGGTCCCCTGATGTCCATCAAGGCGGTCAACAGCCTCAGCCATTATACGGACTGGACGATCGGTCATGTTCATTCCGGCGCGCTGGGCTGGGTCGGCATGGTCAGTTTCGGGGCGATCTATTTCCTTGCCCCGCGCATGTGGGGCCGCCGTGAGCTTTATTCGCTGCGGCTCGTCAGCATGCATTTCTGGCTCGCGACGCTCGGGATCGTTCTCTACGCCTCGTCGATGTGGGTTTCCGGCATCATGCAGGGCCTGATGTGGCGTGCCTATGATGCCCTTGGCTTCCTGGAATATTCCTTCGCCGAGACAGTCGATGCGATGTTCCCGTTCTATGTCATTCGTGCTCTGGGCGGCCTGCTTTACGTCGCTGGTGGCATCGTGATGGCCTGGAATGTCTGGCGCACCGCCTGCGGCGATGTCCGGACGGAAAAGCCGTATCTCACCGCACCAGCCGCTGCGACAGCCTGAGGAGGATCTGAAAATGTTCGATCACGGCAAAATTGAAAGAAACTCGATCCTTATGGTGGTCTGCACACTGATCGTGGTCTCTATCGGCGGGATTATTGAAATCTCTCCGCTGTTCTATCTCGAAAGCACCATTGAAGAAGTCGATGGTGTCCGCCCCTATACACCGCTGGAGCTTGCGGGGCGGAATATCTATGTCCGCGAAGGCTGCTACAACTGCCACAGCCAGATGGTCCGCCCGCTGCGGGATGAGGTCGAACGCTACGGCCATTACAGTCTGGCTGCGGAAAGCATGTACGATCACCCGTTCCAGTGGGGGTCAAAGCGGACCGGCCCGGATCTGGCCCGCGTTGGCGGCAAATATTCCGATGACTGGCATCGTGACCATCTGGTTGATCCGCGGGCGCTGGTGCCGGAATCGATCATGCCCGGCTATCCGTTCCTCAGCACGTCGCCGCTGAAAACGGCCGATATTGGCGATCACCTGCTCGCCAACCGGGGGGTCGGCGTGCCCTACAGCGATGATATGGTGGCTGCGGCGCTGTCCGATTTGCAGGCGCAGGCTGATCCGGATGCCGATGGCACGGACGGACTGGAAGAACGCTATCCCGGCGTCAATATCCGCAATTTTGACGGTGTGGGCGGTGCGCCTACCGAGATGGATGCGCTGATTGCCTATCTGCAGGTGCTGGGCACGATGGTCGATTTCTCGACCTATGACGCCAAAGCAAACGAACGCTAGGGAGCAGAAAATGGAATATGAAGCAGTGGCGGGTTTCGCCAAAACCTGGGGCCTGGTCTACCTCTTCGCAATGTTCATTGCGGTGCTGATCTATGCCCTCAACCCCCGCTCCCGGGCCAAGTTCAAGGACGCCGCCCGGATACCGTTGAAAGAGGACTGAGACCATGGCCGATAAAAGATATGTCGATGAGATTAGCGGTGTTGAGACAACCGGCCATGAATGGGACGGCATCCGGGAGCTGGATAACCCGATGCCCAACTGGTGGCGGTGGATCTTCTATGCCACCATCGTCTGGTCGGTTGGTTACTGGTTTGTCTATCCCGCCTGGCCGCTGATCGACGACTACACCCGGGGGTTTATCGGCTATTCCTCGCGGGCTGAAGTCTCACAGGAGATTGTCGATGCCCGGGCGGCACAGGCTGTCTATTCGGACCGGATCCGGTCCAGTGATCTTGAAACCATCCGGACCGACCCCGAATTGCTGAATTTCGCCCTCTCCGGTGGCCGGGCGCTGTACAATGTGAACTGCTCGCAGTGTCACGGCGGCGGTGCACAGGGTGCTGCGGGATATCCCAACCTGAATGATGACGAATGGCTGTGGGGTGGCTCGATTGACGAGATCTATCACACCGTCAGCAACGGCGTGCGTAACAACCAGTCCGACGAAGCCCGAGATTCCGCCATGCCGGCTTTCGGCAGGGACGGTATTCTGGAGCGCCCGCAGATTGCCCAGATTGTCGACTATGTCCGGCATATCTCCGGCAATGGCGAGATGACCGCTTCTGCCACGCAGGGACAGGCCCTGTTCACGGATAACTGTGCTGCCTGTCACGGGGAACAGGGTCAGGGTCTGACCGAATTTGGGGCGCCGGCACTGAACAACAATATCTGGCTCTATGGCGGTGACACTGAAACCCTGACGGCGACCATTACGAACAGCCGGGCCGGGGTCATGCCCGCATGGGGTAAAATTCTCGACGATGTCGCCATCAAGAAACTGGCCATTTATGTCCATTCTCTGGGCGGCGGAAAATAACCTTCTGTCAGCTTCCCGGCCCCCTCCGGGAAGCTGAACAGGAGGGCTGAACGACGGCAATTCTTCATGTCCTGTTGCCCCGGAGGCGACAGGACAGGAGAGAAAGAGAACCCAAAATGACGACGAAGCTGGAGACCGCGCCGGATCGCTTTGAGGTTGAGGCGGTCAACAAAAAGGAAAACCGGCCGCTTTATACAAAACGGGTGAAAATTCATCCGAAGCGGATTTATGGTCTGTTCCGGCAGCTCAAATGGATCATCATGGCGATCACGCTGGGCATCTATTACGTCACGCCCTGGCTTCGCTGGGACCGGGGCGCAGGTGTACCGGATCAGGCGGTGCTGATCGATTTTCCGGGGCGTCGTTTCTATTTCTTCTTCATCGAGATCTGGCCGCACGAGGTCTATTACCTTGCCGGCCTGCTGATTATGGCCGCGCTTGGCCTGTTTGCAGTGACCAGCGTGGTCGGGCGGGCCTGGTGTGGTTATGCCTGCCCGCAAACTGTCTGGACCGACCTGTTCATCTGGGTTGAGCGGCTGATTGAAGGTGACCGGGGGGCGCGGATCCGGCTCGACAAGGCACCGATGTCGCTGTCAAAAGCATCCCGGCGGATTGCAAAATATGCGGTCTGGCTGGTTATCTCTGCGGCGACAGGCGGGGCCTGGATTTTCTATTTTGCCGATGCCCCGACATTGTTCATTGATCTGTTCACACTGAATGCCTCGGTGGTTGCCTATGCAACCGTGGCCGTGCTGACCTTCACCACCTTCTCGCTGGGCGGTTTCATGCGCGAGCAGGTCTGCACCTATATGTGCCCCTGGCCGCGTATTCAGGCGGCGATGATGGATGAGGAATCGCTGACCGTCAGTTACAAGCGCGACCGGGGTGAACCGCGCCGGCCCTTCAAAAAGGGCGAGAGTTTTGCCGATCGCGGGGACTGTATCGACTGTAATGCCTGCGTGGTGGTTTGCCCGCAGGGTATTGATATCCGGGATGGTCAGCAGCTTGAATGTATCACCTGTGCGCTATGTATCGATGCCTGTGATGATGTGATGACCCGCATCGGGCAGCCAACCGGTCTGATCGGCTATGACTCCGTTGCCAATGAAGTCCGCCGGAGCGAGGGCCGTCCGGCACCGATCCGGCTGTTGCGGCCACGCACGATCGTCTACACGCTGGCCTGGGCCCTGATCGGGGCAGCGATGCTGTTTGTGCTGTTTACCCGCAGTGACCTTGATATCAACGTGCTGCGGGACCGCAATCCGGTCTTCACAACACTCAGCGACGGGTCGGTCCGGAACGGCTACACCTTCAAGATTCTCAATCAGGCGAACCGCAACCGCAGATTCATGCTGTCTGTGCTGGGACGTGAAGATGCCAAACTGACAATTGTCGGGTCTGAAGACAAAAGCGAATGGCGTCAGGTCTTCCTCGACGTTCCGTCTGACCAGCTGCGCAGTTTCCGGCTGTTCGTGACCCTGCCCCGGGATGTTCTGGAAGGTGAAAGCACGGAAATCGAATTTGTTTTGATCGATGTCAATGGCGAGGGGCGTGCATCCTATAACAGTGTCTTCAGAGGGCCAGATCAGTGAGTACAACAACCATGACCATTACCGGCCGCACT